>DASYVN010000169.1:0-10836 GCA_035937095.1 Candidatus Limnocylindria bacterium | reverse complement strand
ACCGCTTCGGGCACACCGGGCACTCCGACGCGCTCTTCTCGGGCAGCCGGCCGAGGCTGGTGAGCGTGAAGCCGCACTTGATGAAGAAGTCGGGCACGAGCGTGAGCGCGAACACGCGATGCAGCCCGCGCTCGCGTGCGCGTTCGACGCACGCAAGGACGATCGCCTTCCCCACCCCGCGCCCTCCGGCGTCCGGCGCGACCGCGAGCGAGCGGACCTCGGCGAGATCCTTGGTGATCACGGCGAGCGCAGCGCAGCCGAGGAACCAGTCGTCGGCTGCGACGATGAAGTCGGCGAGATTCCCCCGCAGGAACGCATCGCTGCGCTCGAGCATCCGGTCTTCCGCGGCGTAGCGGTCGATCAATGCCTTCATCGCACCGATGTCGGTCTCGCGCGCCGCCCGGACGATCACGTGCCGAAGGCGGCCGTCGCCTCCGCAAGCGCCTCGCGCACGCGCTCGGGCGCCGTCCCGCCGGGCGAGCGCCGCGCCGCCAGCGAGCGCGCGATGGTCGCTGCTTCGGCCGCGTCGTCCCCGAACCGCGGGTCGTAGCCGCGGAGCTCTGCCGTCGTGAGGCCGGCGAGGTCCACGCCCTTGCCCAGCCGATCGCGGACGATCCGGCCAACGACCTCGTGGGCCTCACGGAATGGGACACCGCGCGCGGCGAGATGATCCGCGAGGTCGGTGGCCGCGAGCATCCCGTGCTCGGTGGCCCGACGCATGGCGTCGCGATCGAAGCGCAGCCCGCGCACGACCAGCGCGAGCGCCTCGAGCGCGGGCGCGGCGGTCGCCGCGTCGTACAGCGGGACGCGCTGCTCCTGCAGGTCCCCGTCGTACGCGAGGGGCAAGCCCTTCAACGTCGTGAGCAGGGCGACGAGATCGCCGATGATCCGGCCGGCGCGCCCCCGCACCAGCTCGGCCACGTCGGGGTTCTTCTTCTGCGGCATGATGCTCGACCCCGTCGCATGGGCGTCGCTCAGTGCGGCGAAGCCGAACTCCGCGCTCGTCCAGAGCACGAGCTCCTCGGCGAACCGTGATGCGTGCACCGCGCTCACGGCGGCGACGAACGCGAGCTCCGCGACGAAGTCGCGGTCCGAGACGGCATCGATGCTGTTGCGGAACGCGCCGGCGAAGCCGAGCGCGGCGGCGACCGATGCCGGATCGACCGGGTAGGGCGATCCCGCGAGCGCCGCGGCGCCGAGCGGCGAGACGGCCGCGCGGAGGCGGGCCTCCGCGACGCGCGCACGATCGCGGCGGATGGCCTCGACGTGCGCGAGCAGGTGGTGCGCGAGCGACACCGGCTGGGCACGCTGGAGATGCGTGTATCCGGGCAGGACCGTGTCCACTTCCTCCGCCGCCCGCGCGAGCAGCGCGCTCCCGAGCTCGCGCAGCGCCCCGTCGAGCGCATCCAGGGCATCGAGCGCGAAGAGGCGCAGGTCGAGGGCGACCTGATCGTTCCGGCTGCGCGCGGTGTGCAGTGTTCCGGCGGTGGGCCCGAGCCGCGCGGCGAGCACGTGCTCGACCGCGGAATGCACGTCCTCGGCCTCGGCGGGCCACGGGAAGGTGCCGGCGCGAAGCTCCGCCGCAATCGTCTCGAGCCCCGCGACGAGGGCGCTCGCGTCGTGGGCCGGCAGGATCCCCTGCCTTCCGAGCATGCGCGCGTGGGCGATGCTCCCCCGCACGTCGTGCAGCGCGATGCGCTTGTCGAGCTCGAGCGAGGCGGTGAACGCGCGGATCTTTGGGTCGAGCCCGGTCGCGAAGCGGCCCTTCCAGAGATCGGTCATCTACGAGTTCGGGGTCGCGGATCGCGCGCCTTCCGCGTTGGTCTTGCGCTCACGACGTTCTTCGGGATCGCGAGCGTCGCCTCGCTGTCGGGACCCCACAACGCCTGGATCCGCGACTGATTGCGCAGCGGGAGGCCGAACACGCCGATGAAGCCTTCGGCGGCCGTGTGGTCGAAGGCGTCGCCCTTTCCGTACGTCGCGAGCGAGTTCGAGTAGAGCGAGTGCTCCGAGCGGCGGCCCACGACCACGGCGGTGCCGCGGTGGAGCCGCACGCGGATCTCACCCGTGACGAAGCGCTGCGTGCTGCGCACGAACGCCGCGAGATCTTGATGGTGCGCCGAGAACCAGAGGCCGTTGTAGATGAGGTCTGCGTACTCATCGGCCATCCGAGCCTTCGACCGGAGCGACTCCTTTGACAGGACCATGTCCTCGAGCGCGCGGTGGGCGAGGTGGAGGATGACCGCGGCCGGCGCCTCGTAGATCTCGCGTGACTTGATGCCCACGAGGCGGTTCTCGATCTGATCGATGCGGCCGACCCCGTGCTTGCCGCCAAGCGCGTTGAGGTTTTCGATGAGCCCGACGCCCTCAACCGGCTTCCCGTCGAGCGTCACGGGAATGCCCTCGCCGAAGCCGATGACGATCTCCTGCGCCTTCGCCGGAGCCTCGTCCGGATCGACGGTCCACTGGAAGACGTCGCGCGGCGGGGTCTCCCACGGATCCTCGAGCACGCCGGCCTCGATCGACCGGCCCCACAGGTTCTCGTCGACGCTGTACGGGCTCTTCTTCGTCACCGGCACGGGGATGCCGCGCGCCTTCGCGTAATCGATCTCGTCCTCGCGGGTCATGTTCATGCCGCTGCGCAGTGGCGCGATCACCGTCAGCTCCGGCGCGAGGGCGCCGACTGCGAGGTCGAAGCGCACTTGGTCGTTCCCTTTTCCGGTCGAGCCGTGGGCGACGTAGCGCGCGCCCTCCTCGCGCGCCGCGTCCACGAGCAGCTTGGCGAGGAGCGGCCGGCCGAGGGCCGTCGCGAGCGGATAGCGCCCTTCGTACAGCGCGCCCGCCTGCAGCGCGGGCCAGAGGAAGAAGCGCACGAAGGTCTCGCGCGCGTCGTGCACGATGGCCTTCTTCGCGCCGCTCTGGATCGCCTTGCGCTGGATGCCGGGCAGGTCCTGCACCGACCCGAGGTCGCCGGTGCACGTCACGACCTCGAACCCGTAGGTCTCGCGCAGCCACGCGACGGCGACCGAGGTGTCGAGGCCGCCCGAGTAGGCGAGGACGATCGACTGGCCCGCGGTCTTCTTCCGATCGATCACGCCGGCTTTCCCACTCCCATCGCGTTGAGACGCTTGTTGATCCCGCGGGCTCTTGCCGGATCCATGGCTGCGATAAAGACCGTGTCATCACCGGCGATCGTGCCGATGACATCCGAGAATCCCGAAGTGTCGAGCGCGATCGCGAGGGCGTTCGCCGTCCCCGGCGGAGTGCGGAGCACGACCATGTTGCCGGCGACGGCGCCTTGGACCGGGTACTCCTCGCAGAACCGGCGCAGCCGCTCGATCCCACCGGATGCCGGGACCGCGGCCGGCGGCGCGTACACGTGGGCGCCGTCGCGCGGGACCTTCACCAGGCCGAGCTCGACGATGTCCCGCGAGACCGTCGCCTGCGTCGCGGCGTATCCGGCGGCGCGGAGCGCGCGGACCACGTCCTGCTGCGTCGATAGGCGCCTGTCCGCGACAAGCCGGAGCAGGGTCTGCTGCCGCTGCTGCTTGCGGGCGTTGAGCTCGTTCATGCGGCAGCCTCGAAGACGGTGCCCACGAGCTCGCCGGACAGCAGGGCTTCAACGGCGTCGATGTCGCGGGCCGACACGATGGCCGCCCGACACCCCGCCTGCGCGGCAACGAGGCACGCCTCCACCTTCGGCAGCATGCCCCCCTCGATCGTCCCGTCATCCACGAGCGCTTTCGCGCGATCGCGGTCGAGGGTGGCGATCACTCGACCGTCGTTGCCGCGAACGCCGGGGACGTCCGTCACGAACGCGAGGAGCCGCGCGCCTACCGCGGCCGCGATCGCGCCGGCAGCCGTGTCGCCATTCACGTTGAGGATGGTCCCGTCCGTGTCGAGCGCGGCGGGCGCGATGACCGGCACGCGCAGCGCGGCGAGCAGCTCCTCCAGCAACGAGCTGTCGACCATCGCGACGCGCCCGACGAGGCCGAGGGTCGCGTCCTCACGCTCAGCGCGCAGCATCCCCCCGTCGATCCCGGCAAGGCCGGTGGCTGGCACGCCCTTCGCGATCAGCCGCGCGACGAGTGACTTGTTCACCAGACCCGCCAGTACGGCGAGTGCGACATCGCGCGTCGGCTCGTCCGTCACCCGCAGGCCGCGCTCGAACTTCGTCTCGAGGCCGAGCTTCGTGGCCCACTCACCGACGAGCGGTCCGCCCCCGTGCACCACCACGAGCGGCCGACCCGCGTCGTGCAGCGACGCGACGAGATCGAGCGCCGCGTCGTCCTCACCGGCGACGCTTCCGCCGATCTTCAGGACCACTGCCTCGCGCGACCGCTCGGCGGTGGGGGTACGGGCATCCGCGCGAGACCGTTCGGCGCTGGGCGTACGGACATGCGCCTCGGCGGTCGGGGTACGACCGTGGCCTCTAGGTGGTGTAGTCGGCATTGATCCTCACGTATTCCGCGGACAGGTCCGAGCCCCATGCGCGCGCGGTCGCAGTGCCGAGGCCCAGATCGAGCTCGATGGCGATCTCGGGCCGCTCCAACAATGAGCGCATCGCGGCGGCATCGAATGGGCGCGGCGCGCCCCTCTCGTACACACTCACATCGCCGACGCGGACCGAGGCCCTGGCCGCGTCGACCTTGGCACCCGATCGTCCTGCGGCGGCGAGGATCCGGCCCCAGTTCGGGTCCGCGCCGTGGATCGCGGTCTTCACAAGGTTGGAGTTCGTGACCGTCCGGGCCGCGGCCCGGGCGTCGCCTTCGGACGCGGCACCGGTGATGTGCACCTCGAAGACCTTCGTCGCGCCTTCACCGTCGGCCACGATCGCGCGGGCCAGATCGAGACAGACCGCGGTCAGCGCGTCGAGGAACGCGGAGCCGTCGAGCGTCCCGACGCGCACGCCCGAGGCGCCGTTCGCCAGGACGAGCAACGTGTCGTTCGTGCTGGTGTCGCCGTCGACGGAGATCGCGTTGAAGCTGTCGTCCGCCGCGGAACGGAGCATTGGGCGGAGGGCCGCGCCATCGATATGCGCGTCAGTCGTGACGAAGGCCAGGAGGGTGGCCATGTTCGGGTGGATCATCCCGGCGCCCTTCGCGATCCCCCCGATACGCACGGTCCCGCCGGAGAGCGCGACCTCACGCTGGGCGACCTTCGGCCGCGTATCGGTGGTCATGATCGCGTGCGACGCGTCGTCCCAGCCCGACTCGGACAACGTCACGCGGCCGATGGCCGGGCCGATGCGGTCCATCGGCAGGGGCACGCCGATGACGCCCGTGCTGGCCACCGCCACCTCGGAGGGATCGACGCGCAGCAGCGTGGCGGCGGCTGCCGCCATCGCCACGGCGTCGCGCTCGCCCTGCGGGCCGGTGCACGCGTTCGCGTTGCCGGAGTTCACGATGATCCCCCGCAGGTGCCCACGTGCGACGTGCTTCCTCGTGACCAGGCAGGGCGCGGCGATCACCTGGTTCGTCGTGAACACGCCAGCGGCGTGGCAATGTTCGGCGGTCGATGCGATGACCGCGACGTCCAGCCGCGTTGCCCCCGCCTGCTTCACTCCGGCCGCCACGGCGCCGGCGACGAAGCCGCGCGCGAAGGTGACGCCCTGCGCGGTCACGGCCACAGCGGCATCGCCTCGAGGCCCTGCGTCTCAGGGAGTCCGCAGAGGACGTTGAGGTTCTGGATGGCCTGACCCGCGGCGCCCTTCACCAGGTTGTCGAGGACGCCGACGGCGACGAGCCGCCGGTTCTCCTCGTCGACGACCGCGTGCACGAGGCACCAGTTGCTGCCGAGCGTCGCTTTCGTCGGCGGAAAGGACGAGACGACGCGCACGAATGGCTCGTCCGCGTACTGCGTCGCATAGGCCTCGCCGACCTGCGCTGCGGTGACACCGTCGCGCAGCGGCGCGTAGCACGTCGCGATGAGCCCCCGGGTCATCGGGATCAGGTGTGGCGCGAACGTCAGCCGCGGGCGCATGCCGCCGAACATCGCAAGCTGCTGCGCGATCTCCGGCGAGTGGCGGTGCTTCGGCACGCCGTAGGCACGCGCGCTCTCGTCGACCGTACCGTAGAGATACGCGTCGTCGACGATGTGGCCCGCGCCCGAGACGCCGGACTTGGCATCGACGATCACGTCCGCACCGATGAGCTCGTGAGCCGCGGCGGGCGCGAGCGCGAGTAGCGACGCTGTCGGATAACAACCCGGATTCGCGACGATGCGGGCCGCCGGAAGCGCCGTCCGCGCGAACTCCGTCAGGCCGTAGACCGACTCCGCGAGCAGCTCCGGGGCCGGATGGGTGTAGCCGTACCACGTCGCATACGCCGCGGCGTCCTTGAGCCGGAAGTCGCTGCCGATGTCGATGATCCGCCGGCCCTCGGTGAGCCACCCCCGCGCGAGCTTCGCCGCCTCGCCCGCCGGGAGCGCGGTGAACACGACCTCCGCGTCGCCGACGTCGCTGCCGATGACGAGCGATGCCGGCGCGTCGTGCAGGTGCGGCTGGACGTCCCGCAGAGGTTCGCCCTGATGGCTCCGCGCGACGGCCGCGACGATCCGGACCCCCGGATGCCGCAAGAGCAGCCGCGCGAGCTCGCCGCCCGCGTAGCCGGTGGCGCCAACGATGGCGACCCGAGTAGGCACCGAGGAATTATGCACAATGGTGGATATTTATGCAAGAGGCGCAGGGGCGATGCAACCCGGGTCGAGGCCGAGCGGCTCCGCGCCCGAATCCAGTTGCTGGACGGCGCCGGCGAGGAGCTCCCTCCCGGATCGGACGCTTCGGCGAGGCGAGGTCGGTCCGCTCGAGCAGCTCGGATCCGCTCTGCCGGACGATGTAGTGGGCGCAGACGAGCGCGGCGATGAACGGCAGGAACACGCCGAGGTACCGCCCGGTGGCTCCATCTCCGGAACCCTTCCCACGAACGCCGGGCGAAGTCTACCGAAGGTTTGTGCGCGCGAAGTCATAGATCTGCCGCACCGTGCCGCCGGCGAGGTCTCGACCGCGTGTCGAGAGGCGATCGCCCCCGCTGAAGACGAGCATGGTGTCGAAGCCCTCCACGCGCTCGCCGAACCCGACCGCGAGGGGCGCGACATCGACCACCTCTGCCCATGAGCGGTCGCGCGACAGGACCGGGAATCCCGAGGCTTCGTGGATCCCATCCGCGTCGATGACCGCGCGGGCGAACGCCGACGGGAGCAGCGAGATGATCGCCACCCCGGCGACCAGCGCCGCGACCCTTGAACCAAGCATCAGCCGGGCGATCGCGAGCCGGGCGGTGGCCTCGAGGCCGGAGGCGTTGCGGTGCCAGCCCCGCAGGGTGCCGCGGGCCCAGGCCATGGCGGCTGCGCCGAGCGCGAACTCGCCGACGATGACCGCCAGCCCCGAGGACAAGGCGAACGCCGCGACGATCACGCGCGGGTCGAAGAAGGCGATGCGCGGCATCAATGCGAACGAGCCGAGCGGCGGGTTGAGGTGCGCGACGAGCTGCAGGATCGTGGGGAGTGCGGCCAGGAGCACGAGACCCACGAACGCGACGACCGCACCGACGGCGAGCGGGACGACCGGGTCGTCGGCGTCGCCGAAGGTCTCCAAGGTGCGATCGATACCCAATCCGAGCTCGTGCAGCGTGCCGGTGTTCGGCTCGAGCGTTCCATGGCGTCCGGCTTCGAGCACGTCCGCGAAGAGTTGCGCGAGCCCCGGCTCGGAGACGCCGTCGAGCGCGACGCCCAACGCGATCGATCCCGCGGGCGAGACAACGGTCACGTAGCCACCATCGACGGAGATGGCGCGAGCGTCCGGCCAGGGGATGAACAGCGGCGCGTCCAGGCCCGTGATCCGGATGCCCGACGCATCCAGCTCGCACAGCGCGTCGCGATCGCGGCGCCCGTTTCGAACGCGGACGGCTTGGCGCACGGCGGCACTCGGGCGGGCCACGAACATTGGTTCGGCGACCGGCGTGTCGAGCCCGAGCCCAGCGAGCCCTTGGCCCACCTGGAGCACGGCGGCGTTCGAACGGGCGCGGCGCACGAGTTCAGGGAAAAGCTGGGCGAGCCCGGGCTCGGCGCGCCGTTCATCCACCTGGTGCACGGCGGCGCTCGGCGGGGCGAACACGGGTTCGGGGGCCGGCAGGGGTTCGGGGGCCGGCTGGGCGAGCCCGAGCGCGATGAGCCGTTCGTCCACCTAGGTAGAACGGTGCGTTCCCCCCGGCGTCACGCGGTCGAACCGGAGGTACTCCCCTGCCGCTGCCTGGGCAACGACCCCGAGGTCGGCCCGGATCACGGTCGCGATGATCGGGTAGCCACCGGTCGTTTGGTGGTCCGCGAGGAGCACGATCGGCGCGCCGCCGCGCGGCACCTGCACGGCGCCCGCGACGATGCCGCAGGTCAGCAGGTCGTCGGCCGGACCGGCCAGGGCCTCGCCCGCGAGCCGGAGCCCCATGCGATCGCTCTCTGGAAGGACCGTGAAGGCAGCCGAGAAGAATCGGGCCACGCTCTCGTCGGGGAAGCGCGCATCGTGCGGCCCGGCGATCGCGCGCGCGACGCTACCATATTCGGGTGCTGGGACGCGCTGCCCCGCGGCCTCGACACCGGCGTTCGAGGGGCCGAGCGGGAGCTCGTCACCCGCGGCGAGCGGTCGCGGGATCGGGCCGAGCGCGGCCGGAAGATATGCCGCGCGGGAGCCGAGGACCCGAGGCAACGCGAACCCGCCGCTCACGGCCACGTACGCGAACCGCGTACGGGCGGACCCTTCGACGACCACTTCCTCGCCCGGCCGCGCGAGCACGCTGGTCCATCCCGGCACCCGTCCTCGCGTCCGCAGCCGCACATCGCGGCCCGTCGCCGCAACGACGCGACGGTCATCGCAGCGAAACGTGAACGGCAGGCCGATGACCTCGATCGCGGCCTCGTCGGGACCGCATCCGGCAAGGTCGAGGGCCCCGGCGAACGCGATGGGATCGGCCGGACCGGCCGGGGGAATGCCCGCGCGCAGGTGTCCAAAGCGCCCGCGGTCCTGGATCGTCGCACGGAGCCCCGGCATGCCGATGCGCATCATCGCGGTACGAACCGCAGCCGGTCGCCCGCGCGGATGAGCGCAGCGGGATCGCGAGCGGGATCGAACGTCACCAGCTCGGTGCGTCCGATCAAGCGCCACCCGCCGGGCGAGTCGACCGGATAGATGATCGTCTGCCCGTTCGCGACGGCGACCGCCCCCGACGGCACGCGCGCCCGAGGCGACGCCAGCCGCGGAGCCACGATGCGCGGGTCGAGCATCCCGCAATACGCGAGGCCGGGCATGAACCCGAGGAAGAACGCGCGGTACTCGCACCCAGTGTGCAGCGCGACCAGGTCGGGGACCGCGAGACCCGACCGGGCTGCGGTCTCCGCGAGATCCGGCCCGTCATAGATGGTCGGGATCTCGATGAGCCGTCCATCCGCCGCGGCCGTCGCGCGGGGTGGCTCGGCCGCGAGCGCCTGCGCTGCGGCGGCCGCCTCGTTCCACGAGGTGCGTGGCGGATCGAATTCCACGACGACCGACGCGTACGCCGGGATCGCGGCGCCCAGCCCGCGCTGCTCCCATGCGTCGGCGATCGCCCGTGCCGTGTCGATGATCGAAGGATCGATGCGCTGCTCGAGCTCGATGAGGAATGCGCGATCGCCGAACGGGCGAACGCTCATCCGGTCCGACGAATCCCGATGCCGGCCGATACGAGCGCCGCGCGCGCGGTGCGCAGGATCGCCGCGGCACCTGGCGTGTCGCCGTGCACGCAGAGCGTGTCCACGGTCAAATCGATGAACGCGCCACCGCGGGCGATCACGCCTCCCCGCTGCACGAACCCGACTGCCCGCTCGGCCGCGCGCTCGGGATCAGTGACCAGCGCATCCGGCTGCATGCGCGATCGGAGCGTGCCATCCTGCTCGTAGGCCCGGTCGATGAACCCTTCGCGCGCGACCCGGAGCCCCTCCGCCAGCGCGATCCGCTCGACGGCCGAGCCCGGAAAGACGAACAGCACGCACCCCGGAGCGCAGCGCTTCACGGCACGCACGATCGCCGCGGCCACGGTCTCGTCGTGCTGTGAGGTGTTGTACAGAGCACCGTGCGCCTTGACGTGCACGATGTCGGTGCCCTCGGACCGCGCGATCGCGCGGAGCGTTTCGATCTGCGTGACCAGGTCCGCGGTGAGTTCGACGGCCGGGATCTGCAGTGGGACCCGGCCGAAGTTCGCTGGATCGCGATAGCCCGGATGCGCGCCGGGCGCGACGCGGTTGGCGATCGCGAGGCGGATAGTCTCGCGCATCGACGCCGCGTCGCCGGCGTGCGCCCCGCACGCGATGTTCGCCGAGGTGATGAACGGCATGATCTCGGCTTCGGTGCGGGCGCCCTCGCCGAGGTCGGAGTTGAGATCGATGGTCAGCATGTGCGCCTGAACGCTAGATCAGGTCCAGCGCGTACGGCCCGGCCCGGCTCCGCCGGCCCGGCCGAGCCCCGCACAACGGAGTCAAACGAAGAGCGGGGCCAAGACCAAGGTGATGGTCGCGAGCAGCTTGATGAGGACGTGCAGGCTCGGGCCGGCGGTGTCCTTCAACGGGTCGCCCACGGTGTCGCCGACGACGGCCGCCGCGTGCGCCGGGGTCCCCTTGCCGAGGACCAGGCCGGCGGTGTCCTTGAGCATGCCGGACTCGATGTACTTCTTGGCGTTGTCCCACGCGCCGCCGCCGTTGTTGAGGACGGTGGCGAGGATCACGCCGGCCATGGTGCCGACCATCAGCAGGGCCGCTTCGGCCTCCGCCTTCAGGAGCACGCCGACGATGATCGGCGTGATGATCGCGATCACA
>DASYVN010000168.1:0-8690 GCA_035937095.1 Candidatus Limnocylindria bacterium | reverse complement strand
ACCGCTTCGTGCGCAGGTGCCGCTTGATCTCGGACACGCTGCGGGGCCGCGAGCCGAGGTACCGGACCGCGGCGTCGTACGCGTCGCCGCTCGGGGGTGCGTCGGGTGCGGGCCGGCTAGCTTTCCTCATCCGGGCCGCCGGCCGGAATGGCGCCCGACTTCTCGCGGACCTTCGCCTCGACCTCGGCCGCGACGTCGGTATGGTCGCGGAAGAACTGCTTGGCGTTCTCGCGGCCCTGACCGAGACGGGTCTCGCCGTAGTTGAACCACGCGCCGTACTTCGTGACGACGCCGGTCAGGAGGCCCATGTCGACGAGTCCGCCCTCGCGCGAGATGCCCTCGACGGCGAGGATCTCGAGCTCGGCGATGCGGAACGGCGGCGCGACCTTGTTCTTCACGACCTTCACCCGCACCCGCCGGCCGATGACGTCGGTCCCGTTCTTGATCTGCTCGATGGGCCGGACGTCCAGGCGCACCGACGCGTAAAACTTCAGCGCCTTGCCACCTGTAGTGACCTCCGGATTACCGAACATGATTCCGATCTTCTCGCGCAGCTGGTTGACGAAGATGACCGTCGTCTTCGTCTTTGAGACGGTGCCCGTGATCTTGCGGAGGGCCTGGCTCATCAGCCGGGCCTGCAGACCGACGTGGGAGTCCCCCATCTCGCCCTCGATCTCGGCCTTCGGCACGAGCGCCGCGACGGAGTCGATGACGACGAGGTCCACCGCGCCGCTCCGGACAAGCGTGTCGACGATCTCGAGGGCCTGCTCGCCGTTGTCGGGCTGCGAGATCAGGAGCTCGTCCGTGTTCACGCCGCAGATGCGAGCCCAGCCGGCGTCGAGGGCGTGCTCCGCGTCGATGAACGCCGCGGTCCCGCCGCCTCGCTGCACGCCTGCGACAGCGTGAAGCGCGAGCGTCGTCTTGCCGCCGGCCTCCGGGCCGTAGATCTCGACGACCCGGCCGCGCGGATAGCCGCCGACACCGAGTGCCAGGTCGAGCGCGAGCGAACCGCTTGGGATGCTCTCGATCTGCTCGTCGGTGTTCGCACCGAGCTTCATGATCGAGCCCTTCCCGAACTGCTTTTCGATCTGGAGGATGGCAGCGTCGATGGCCTTGGTCTTCTCGCTCAATTTCTTGGACCCCTCGGACGACAACGGCATGGACTTGCTCGGCACCGCCATCGCTAGAACTTCTCTTTGCGCTTGGGCTTGATGACCTCGAAGGCCATCGGGTTCACGGGGGCGACGGTCCCGTGCTTCTTCAGCTCCTTCTCGAGCTGCTCTTTGGACTTCTTCTTGGCCTTCTTGCCGCCTGCGTCTCCACCACCGGTGGGCATGTGTCTCCCTCCCTGACCCGCGCTGGAAGCAGGTCGAGCATAGCAGCGGGAACGCGTGCCTAGACTTGCGCGAATGCCCGATGCGAAGCGTCAAGCGCGCGTCACGACGAAGACCGGTGACCGCGGCGAGACATCGCTCTTCGGTCCGGGCCGCATCCGCAAGACCGACCCGCGCATCGAGGCCCTTGGCGACCTCGACGAGACCCAATCGGCCATCGGCCTCGCTCGAGCGATCGCATCCGGCTCGATCGCCGAGATCCTGATCGAGCTGCAGCGCGCGTTGTACGTCGCGATGTCGGAGGTCGGCACCGCCGAGACCGACCGCGCGCGGCTTCCGAAGCGCATCGACGCGACATCCGTCGCGGAGCTCGAGGAGCATGCCGCCGCGATGCGGGCGACCGTCGATATCGCGGCGCGATTCATCATCCCCGGCGAGGACGAGCTCTCGGCGCGCCTGGATCTCGCGCGCGCGGTCTGCCGGCGGGCGGAGCGGCGGGTCGTCGCGCTCGCCGACAGCGGGCAGATCGACGGCGAGCACCTGCTCCCGTGGCTGAATCGCCTGTCGGACGTGCTGTTCGTGCTGTCGCGAGCGGTCGAGCCGGGCGCGCGCCCGGCCCGCGAGGGTTAGCTCAGCGCAGCCAGGGCGGCGCTTCCCACTTGTCCGGGAGCACCGTGACCTTCACCGGCATCTCCGCGGCCTGCTCGGACACCGACTGGATCTGGTTGATCAGCATCGGGCCGTACGGGCAGAACGGCGTGGTGAGGACCATCTTGACCTCGGCTTCCTCGTTCGCGAACACGACCTCGCGGATGAGGTCGAGGTCGATGACCGAGAGGCCGATCTCGGGGTCGAGCACGGCCTGGAGCGCGTTCAGGACCTTCTCCTGCTTCTCGGCGTTGGAGACGATGGGTGTGGTGTCTTCTGCCATCAGTCGATTGTCTCACCTTTGGGCGGGGCCAGATGAATTGCGACCGCCAGCACGAGTGCCGCGAGCAGCGGTGCCACCGCATTTGGGGTGTCGGACTCCTCGGTGATGGTCAGGGCGTACACGACCCATGGAGCGACCGACGCCGTGATCACGAGCGCCGCCAAGATGAGTCTGCGGGCCGCCGGCCGGCTCCGCGCCGCCAGGACGCAGGTCGAAGCCCACGTGAGGGCCAAGGCGAGATGGTCGTACGTGTACACGTAGGGTGCGGTCGCCAGGGAGAACGGGAGGGCCAGCGCCGCAAGGGTGACCGTGTCGATCGCGCGACCGCGGACCAACACCCACGTGAGCCCGAGAACGACCGCCACGATGGCGGCCCCGGCGGCCAGCGACCCGGTCAGCTGCGCCGACAGGCTCCAGATGCTGGGTAGGGCCCGGGCCATTTCGACGCGATGGCTGAATGTCTCGGCTGACCAGCGCAGCGGCCATTCCGGGAACGCCAGCAGTGACGGCAGGGCGAACGCCAGCCCGACCATCGTGGCAGCAACGAGCAGCTGCCTGCGTCGCGGACCCCGTGCGACGAGCACCGCGGCAAGGACGGCCCAAAGTTGCGGCTTCAGCAGCAGTCCGCCGAGCGCGGCACCGGCCCAGCCCGGCCGTTCGCGTCGCAGTGCCAGCGCGAGGGCACCCACCAGCGCCACCAGAACGCCCGACAGCTGTCCGATCGTGACCAGCCGCAGGAACGGCAGGGATGCGATGACGAGAGCGCCGTAGACGAAGGCGATGCCTCCGCGATCTCCGCCCGCCGCGCGCCAACACCAGACGATGCCGAGCGCTGCTGCGCCGAGCGACAGGATCGACCAGATTAGCGACGCGCTATCGAACGGAAGCAGGGCCAGGGGCGCGAACGCGATCGCCGTCCAATACGGGTAGGCGAACGCGCCCGGGCAGGGAGGCGCCACGACCGCGCCAGCGACCACAAAGGTCTGGTCGGCGGTGAGGGCGCGCCACGCGGCGGGGTCGTACGGGTCGATGTGAAGGAGGACCGCCTGCCCTCCGTGATAGAAGCACCAGACGTCGTGGAACCGATAGTGGCCACCGATCTGCCAGGCGGCGAGCCCCGCCGCGGCGACCAGGACCGCGAGCGCGATCAGGCCGGAGGCGCGTCGTCCCACAACGTCGCACGCTGCGGCGGCGTGATGCCGAGATGCCGGTACGCGCGCTCGGTCGCGATGCGGCCGCGCGGGGTTCGCTGCAGATACCCCTCCTGGAGCAGATACGGCTCGTACACGTCCTCGATGGTCTCGGTGTCCTCGCCCACCGCGGCCGCGAGCGTCTCCAGGCCGACCGGACCGCCGGAGAATTTCTCGACGATCGCCAAGAGGAGCATCCGGTCCACCGCGTCGAGGCCGACCTCGTCCACCTCGAGCGACCGCAGCGCTTCCTTCGCGACACTGAGCGTGATCACGCCGTCATGCTTCACCTGCGCGTAGTCGCGCACCCGCTTCAACCAGCGGTTCGCGATGCGCGGGGTCCCCCGCGACCGGCGCGCGATCTCGGTCGCCGCGGCGGGCTCGGTCTGGACCCCGAGGATCCGCGCCGAGCGCTTCACGACGAGCTCCAGCGACTCGGGGGTGAAGAGATCGAGCCGGTACGTCGCCCCGAAGCGATCGCGCAGCGGCGAGCTGAGCCGGCCGATCCGGGTGGTCGCGCCGACCAGCGTGAACCGCGGCACCGGGAGCCGCAGCGTTCGCGCGCCCGGCCCCTTGCCGAGCACGATGTCGAGATGGAAGTCCTCCATCGCCGGATAGAGGACCTCCTCGACGATCCGCGGGAGGCGATGGACTTCGTCGACGAAGAGCACGCTGCCCGGCTCCAGGTTGGTGAGGATCGCCGCGAGGTCGCCCGCCCGCTCCATCGCCGGACCGCTCGTCACGCGGATCGGGACCCCGAGCTCGTGCGCGATGACGTTCGCGAGCGACGTCTTCCCCACTCCCGGCGGGCCGTAGAGCGCGACGTGCTCGAGGGCCTCGTTCCGGCCTTTCGCCGCATCGATGAGGATCCGGAGGTTCGCCTTCACCTTCTCCTGGTTGATGTACTCGTCGTCGGAGAGGCGCTGGGGCCGGAGGGTCGTCTCGAGCGTGTGCTCCTCTTCGCGCGCGACCGGCGCGACCGGCCGCTGGGCCGGGCTCACCGGGCGGCCGCCTCGCGGGCCCGGCGCACGATGTCGACGAGCCGGTCGGCCGCCAGGTCCTGCGGGACCATCTCGGCCTCGGACGACGCGCGCGGCTTGAGCTCGACGCTCTTCGATTGGAGCGAGCGACGGCTGACGGTGACCCGGAACGGGTTTCCGATGAGATCGGCGTCCACGAACTTCACGCCCGCCGATTCGTCGCGGTCGTCGTACAGGACCTGCACGCCCTTCTCCTCGAGCGTCGCGACGAGCGCGTCGGCGGTCGCGCGGACCGTCTCGTCGTTCATCGGCAAGCCGACGACGTGCACCTCGTATGGCGCGACCGAGAACGGCCAGATGATCCCCTTGTCGTCGTGGCTCCTCTCGATGATCGTCTGGACCGCGCGGCTGACGCCGATCCCGTACGAGCCGAAGTAGAACGGCCTGCGCGTCCCGTCCTCGGCGAGATACGTGGCGTTCATCTTCTCCGCGTAATACGTGTCGAAGGAGAAGATGTTGCCCACCTCGACGCCGCGGGCGAGCTTCAGCGTGCCGCCGCATTTCGGGCACGCATCGCCGGCCTTCACGTCGTGCACATCGGCCCGTTCGGTGTCCGCGAAGTCGCGGCCGGGGACGACATTGTCGAGGTGGGTGTCCTTCTTGTTGGCCCCCGCGACGTAGCCGCGCCGCTCGACGCTCGCGTCCACGATGACGTGAGCCTTCAGCCCGACCGGCCCCACGAACCCAGCCACCCCGCCGGCGGCAGCGAAGTCGGCGTCGTTGGCGAACGTGATCTGCGGGACCTCCAGGAGCTTGCGCAGCTTCGCGTCGTTCGCCTCGCGGTCGCCCGGCAGGACGACGGCGACGACGCCCGTCGGGACGCGGAGCAGCAGGGTCTTGAGGAACGCGCTCCGCGGCCGCCTCAGCGACGATTCGAGCGCCTCGATGGACGTCACGCCGGGCGTCGCGATCGGCACGGCCTTCGCGACCTCGCCGACCGGCGCTGCCTCCGGAAGCTTCCGGCGGGCCTTCTCCATGTTGGCCTTGTAGTCGCAGCTCTCGCAGATCGCGATGGTGTCCTCGCCCACCTCGGTGAGGACCTGGAACTCGTGCGCGAGGTCGCCACCCATCGCGCCGGTATCCGACTCGACGCTGATCGCGTCCAGACCCATCCGCTGGAACGTCCGCACGTACGCGCCATGCTCAGCGGCGTACGCGCGCTCGAGGCCGGCCTGGTCCGCGTCGATCGAGTACGCGTCCTTCATCACGAATTCGCGGACCCGCAGCAGCCCGGCGCGCGGCCGCGCCTCGTCCCGGCCCTTCGATTGGAAGTGGTAGACGATCACGGGCAGCTGGCGGTAGCTCTGGATCTCGCTGCGCGCGTGGTGCATGACCACCTCCTCGTGGGTGTAGCTCACCATGTATTCGCGCCCGTTGTGGTCCTTGGTCCGGAAGGTGATCGGCTCGAGCGCCTCCCAGCGCCCGGTCTCCTTCCAGTACTCGGCGGGGGTCAGGACCGGCATCTCCATCTCCTGGGCGCCGATGCGGTCCTGCTCCTCACGGATGATCTGCTCGACCTTTTTCGCTACCCGGAAGCCAAGCGGCAGCCACGTGTACAAGCCGGCCGCGAGCGGACGCGCGATCGCCGCGCGGAGCATGAGCTGATGGCCCGGTGTTTGGGCCTCGGACGGTGGCTCGCGAAGGGTGCGGCCGAACATCCCCGACATGCGCATTCGCGAATTGTCGGTGAAAGGCCAGCTGGCACGCTTTGCGCATGGGCATCGGGCCCTCGGCCTCGTGATCCTGTGGCAGCCGGAGCACAGCTGCCGGTGGCGGCACCGTCCGCACCCACGGCAAGACCGTCCGAGAGGAGCTCCGCCTGGAGCGCGAGCTCCACGAGCGCGAGGCCGGCCGGCGCGCGTCCGCCCGCTAGGCCGCGAGCCTCTGCGGCGCTAGGCCTTCGCTTCGGCGGCCGGCGGCGTCTCGCGGGTCTCGCGGTTCTCGCGGTGCGGGCGGTTGAGCGTGACCAGGTTCGAGCCGGCGGACTCCATCTTGGCCGCACCGTCGAACATGACGCCCTTCTCGACCATGAACGACGGTGTCGCGACGTCGCCCTTCACCCGAGCGGGCTTGTGCAGCTCGACCATTTCGGTCGCCTTGATGTTGCCGTTGACCTCGCCGTTCACCACGATCGAGCCGCAGCTGATGTCGGCGGTCACCTTGGCGCCCTCGCCGATGATGAGCATGTCATTCGTGGTGATCTCGCCGGTGAACGTGCCGTCGATCCGGACCGTCCCTTCGAAGGTGAGCTTGCCGTCGAACTGCGAACCGCGTCCGAGGAGCGCATTCAACGATCCGTCGGCCGGCGCCTGCTTCGTACGATCTTGCATCGGTGCCTCCTGTGGGGTCCAGCCTGGTTTCGGCTCGTGCTTCGACTCGTGTTTCGCCTCGCGCGGCGACTCGTCTGGCGCGGGATCGGTCTTATTGCCGGTTCTGAACATTTTCAAAGCCCCCTCGTCGCAGCGTTACCGGGGCAACGCGGCGAAGAGCCGCATGGTACGGCTAGAGCGCCTCGGTGAGTGCGTCCCAAACTAGTGTCTGTGTCTTGGTCGGGATGCGTGACCCGGTGTCGACCCGCCGGCAGATGAGCTCCGTCTGCTCCCCGTAGAGGGTGTGGAGCCTGACCAGCATGTCCAGGCCCTCCTGACGCTTCTCGGGGTCCTTCCAGCGCATGACCACGGCCCGAACCCGTTGGGATCGTTGGTGGAAGCGGTCTAGGTGGACCCATCCGGGGCCCTCGGGCCACCGCTGCTCGCCGAAGTGGATCCCCTGGATGAACGTCGTCTCGAGCAGATCGGCCATACGGAAGTCGTTCCCCCGGAACTCGTTGGCCGAGCGGCGGGGGTCCAGGTGCTGCGCCGCGAGGCCCCAGGGCCGCCCGTAGAACCGGCACTTCGTGACCGGGCCGACGAAGGTGCAGTCGACGAACTCGGCGCAGGCCGCCTGCCACTTGTCGAGGTGCGAGTTGGCGAACGTGCAGCCCTCGAACCTGGTCTGACCGGGATCGGCCTTCGACAGATCCGCGTCGTCGAACCGGCAGTTACGGAAGATGCTCTGGACCGGGCTGGAGAAGAGCGGCTGCCACTTCCGATCGAAGACGAGGCCGCGGAAATCGCAATTCACGAAGATACAGGCCTCGGGGGTGAATCGCGAGAAGGCGACCTTCCGGAAGTCGACGTCCTCGATCGTCGCACGCCGGATGTGGACGACGCCGCTGGAGGCGTCGAGCTCGAGGGCTATGTGCGGGTCCCCGCGGGTACCGAGCGCCCGGGCGTGAGCTGGCCCTCGTGCGACAGCTTCGGGGCCTTCTGGGAGTAGGGCTCCTTGCCGTTCTCGATGAGGATCTTGTCGATCTCCGCCAAGAGCGCGTCCAGCAGCTGGGCCTCCGGATAGACGCCGACGACCTTGCCCTTGCGGAAGATCGCGCCCTTCCCCACGCCGCCGGCGATCCCAACGTCCGCGTCCTTGGCCTCGCCTGGCCCGTTCACCTCGCAGCCCATGACCGCGATCTTCATCGGCACCGGCAGGGCGCGGAGGCGCTCCTCAGCGACCTTCGCGAGCGGGATGAGGTCGATGTCCGCGCGCCCGCACGACGGGCACGCGACGAGCGTCAGACCCTGGTCGCGCAGCTCGAGCGACTTCAGGATGTCGAACGCGGCGTTCACTTCCATGACCGGGTCCTCGGAGAGCGAGACCCGGATCGTGTCGCCGATGCCTTCGTAGAGCAGGACGCTCATCCCCGCGGTCGAGCGGACCGAGCCCGAAAGCAGCGTGCCCGACTCGGTGACTCCCAGATGCAGCGGGTACGGGATCGCTTTCGCGAGCCGGCGGTACGCCGCGATCATCTTCGGAACTTCGAACGCCTTGACGCTGACGATGATGTCGGTGAAGTCGAGCTCCTCGAGGATCCGGATCTCGGAGAGCGCGAGGTCGACCATGCGCTGCGCGTCGTCGCGCAGGTCGCCAGGCTCCTTGTCCGGGATCGAGCCGAAATTGACCCCGATGCGGATCGGGGTGCCCTGCGCTTTCGCGCGCTTCACGACCTCGCGGACGCCGTCCTTGTTATGGATGTTGCCCGGGTTGAGCCGGAGCTTGTGGACCTTCGCGTCGAGCGCCATGAGCGCGAGCTTGTAGTCGAAGTGGATATCCGCGACGACGGGCAGGATGCTGCGCCGCACGATCTCCTTCAGCGCCT
>DASYVN010000167.1:0-6032 GCA_035937095.1 Candidatus Limnocylindria bacterium | reverse complement strand
CGGTACTGACGAGAGCTAGGCGAACAAGGACAAAGAGGGATACGAGTGCACGACGTCAACGAGAGCGCCAAGCTGAGCATCGCCCTCGCCACCGCGGACCAGATCCGCATGTGGTCGAACGGCGAGGTCAAGAAGCCCGAGACGATCAACTACCGCACGCTCCGTCCCGAGAAGGACGGCCTGTTCGACGAGCGGATCTTCGGTCCGACCCGCGACTGGGAGTGCTACTGCGGCAAGTACAAGCGGATCCGCTACAAGGGGATCATCTGCGACAAATGCGGCGTCGAGGTGACGCGCGCGAAGGTCCGCCGCGAGCGGATGGGCCACATCCAGCTCGCCTCGCCGGTGTCGCACATCTGGTTCTTCAAGGGCACGCCGAGCCGGCTCGGGATCCTCCTCGACATGTCCCCCCGCAACCTCGAGCGGATCCTGTACTTCGCGCTCTACGTCGTGACCCACATCGACGAGCACCAGAAGGAGCGCGTCCTCCAGACGATCGAGGAAGAGGCGGAAGGCAAGATCCGCCGTCTCGAGCAGACGATCTCCGACCGCACCGGCGCCATCGAGAGCCGGGCGAACGCGGAGATCATGCGCATCCGCACCTCAACCGAGCAGCGGGTCCGCCAGCAGGAAGAGGAGCTCGCTGCCGAGCTCGAGACCCTCACCCAGGCCGCGACCAAGGTGAAGGAGTCGCTCGAGGAGTCGCTCCAGAAGGCCGCGCCGAAGGACATCATCTTCAAGCCGACCGACCTCAAGATCGTCGACAAGGGTGAGAACGTCACCCGGTCGATGCTCACGCAGCTCCAGCGCGCGCTCCAGAAGGAGACCGACCGGCTCGTCAAGGCCGGACGCGCCGGCGAGGCCGGCTCGCGCAGCGAGGCCGACAAGCGCATCGCCGACATCCGCGCCCGCGCCGATCAGGACCTCGGCGTCGTGCGGCAGGAGATCGCCCCCGACGTGCAGCAGGTGCGTGACGAGGCGAAGGGCAAGCGCGACGAGGTCGACGCGATCAAGTGGATGCAGAACATGACCGAGACCGAGTACCGGCAGTACGCCGACAAGTACCGGTACTTCCGCGCGCAGATGGGCGCGGAGGCGGTCCTCGAGATCATCCGCCAGCTCGACCTCGAGAAGCTCGCCCTGCAGCTGCAGAACGAGATGCGCTCGACGACGGGCCAGCGGCGCAAGAAGTCCATCAAGCGGCTGCGCCTGATCAAGGCGCTCCTCCGCTCGGGCGCGTCGCCGGAGTGGATGATCCTCACGATCCTTCCGGTCATCCCGCCGGACCTGCGCCCGATGGTGCAGCTCGACGGCGGCCGCTTCGCGACGAGTGACCTGAACGACCTGTACCGCCGGGTCATCAACCGGAACAACCGGCTGAAGCGGCTTCTCGAGCTCGGCGCGCCCGAGATCATCATCCGCAACGAGAAGCGGATGCTCCAGGAGGCCGTCGACGCCCTCATGGACAACGGCCGTCGTGGCCGCGCGATCTCCGGCACCGGCAACCACAAGCTGAAGAGCCTCTCGGACATGCTGCGCGGCAAGCAGGGCCGGTTCCGCCAGAACCTCCTCGGCAAGCGCGTGGACTACTCCGGCCGCTCGGTCATCGTGGTCGGCAACGACCTCAAGCTGAACGAGTGCGGCCTGCCGAAGAAGATGGCCCTCGAGCTGTTCAAACCGTTCGTCATGCGCCAGCTCGTCGAGCGTGGCCTGGCCCACAACATCAAGAGCGCGAAGCGCTACGTCGAGCGCGTGTCACCCGAGGTGTGGGATGTCCTGGAAGAGGTCATCAAGGACCACCCGGTCCTGCTCAACCGCGCGCCCACCCTCCACCGCCTCGGCATCCAGGCGTTCATGCCCAAGCTCATCGAGGGCAACGCCATCCAGATTCATCCGCTCGTGTGCGAGGCCTTCGGCGCCGACTTCGACGGTGACCAGATGGCCGTCCATGTTCCGCTCTCCGCGGCCGCGCAGGCGGAGGCGAAGCACCTCATGCTCGCGACCCGCAACATCCTGAAGCCGGCCGACGGCCAGCCCGTCGTCACGCCGCGGCAGGACATGGTCCTCGGCTGCTACTACCTGACCCTCGACTCGAAGAACAAGGACCTCAAGCCGCGGCTGTTCGGCGACTACGGCGAGGTCCAGTCGGCCTTCGACCTGGGCGTCGTCGGCATGCATGACCCGGTGAAGTTCCCGCACGACGGCAAGGTCATCGACACGACGGTCGGCCGCGTGCTGTTCAACGCGGTCCTCCCCGAGGACATCCGTTTCCTGAACAAGACCCTCCGCCGCGACGCGATCCGCGACATCGTTATCGCGGTGTTCGAGAAGCACGGGAACGACGTCACGGCGGACGTCGTGGACAAGATCAAGAAGATCGGCTTCTCCGCGGCGACGCACGCCGGAGTGTCGATCTCCATCGACGACGTGACCATCCCCGCGATCAAGGCGACCGCGATCGCCGCGACCGAGAAGAAGGTCGCTGAGATCGACCGGCAGTTCTCGCGGGGCCTCATCACCGAGGAAGAGCGCTACGAGCAGACGGTGAAGCTCTGGACCGAGACGACCGAGGTGGTCGTGAGCGCCATGATGGATACGCTCGACAAGCGGGGGTCCGTCTACATGATGGCCACGTCCGGCGCCCGTGGTAATCCGCGCCAGATGGGTCAGATCGGCGGCATGCGCGGTCTCATCGCCGACCCGCAGGGCCGGATCATCGACCTCCCGATCCGTTCGAACTTCCGCGAGGGCCTCACCGTCCTCGAGTACTTCATCTCCACCCACGGTGGCCGCAAGGGTCTCGCCGACACGGCCATCCGTACCGCGGACTCCGGCTACCTCACGCGGCGTCTCGTCGACGTCGCGCAGGACGTCATCGTCCGGATGGAGGACTGCGGCGACGAGGACGGCATCTTCGTGAACGCCGAAGAAGTCGGCATGATCGAGCCGTTCCCGGACCGGCTCTTCGGTCGCGTCGCAGCCATGAATGTCGACGACCCGAAGACGAAGCAGCGCATCACCTCGATGGGCGAGGACATCGACCGCGACACCGCGAAGGCCATCGCCGCCGCGGGCGTGAAGCGGATGCGCATCCGCTCGCCGCTGTCGTGCCACGCGAAGTACGGCATCTGCCGCGCCTGCTACGGCCGCTCGATGGCGACCGGCAAGCTCGTGGAATCGGGCGAGGCCGTCGGCATCATCGCCGCGCAGTCCATCGGCGAGCCCGGCACCCAGCTCACCATGCGCACGTTCCACACCGGTGGCGTCGCGGGTGACGACATCACGATGGGTCTCCCGCGCGTCGAAGAGCTCTTCGAGGCGCGCGTGCCCAAGGGTCTCGCGGTCATCGCCGAGATCGACGGCATCGCCGAGGTCGTCCGCGACCCGGATGGCTCACGGAAGATCGTCGTCCGAAACATGCAGGACTACACCGTCCCGATCAGCGTTCCGAGCGGCTACGTGCTGAACGTCGAAGACGGCGCGCACGTGACCGCGGGCGAAGCGCTCGCGAAGCCCGAGCGTCGGACGAAGGGCAAGATCGACATGCCGTCGCCGGTCTCCGGCACCGTCCACGTCGAGGGCGACGGCCGCATCAGCATCGCGATGCAAGAGGTCGAGGAGCGGGTCTACGAGGTCGCCCACCAGGCGCGCCTCCGGATCGACAGCGGTGAGCAGGTCTCCGCGGGTGACTTCCTCAGCGAAGGCTCCGCGAACCCGCAGGACATCCTCCGCATCTCCGGCCGCGAGGCCGTGCATCGCTACATGGTCGCGGAGGTTCAGAAGGTCTACCGCAGCCAGGGTGTGACCATCAACGACAAGCACATCGAGATCATCGTCCGGCAGATGCTCCGCAAGGTCCGCATCGAGGAGCCGGGCGACACCGAGCTCCTGCCGATGGAGCTCTTCGACCGCTTCGAGTTCGAGGACATCAACGCCCGCACCATCGCCGCGGGCGGCGAGCCGGCAACGGCGCAGACGGTGCTCCTCGGCGTGACGAAGGCGTCGCTGTCGACGTCCTCGTTCCTCGCGGCCGCGTCCTTCCAGGAGACCACGCGCGTCCTCACCGAGGCCGCGACGATGGGTCAGAAGGACCGCCTCCTTGGGCTCAAGGAGAACGTCATCATCGGCAAGCTCATCCCGGCAGGCACAGGGCTTCAGTCCCGCCGCGACCAGCTCGACTGGATGCCGAAGCCGAAGGCCCTCGCCGGGCTGTTCGGTACGGATGAAGAGGAGGAGCTCCCGACCCTTCCGCCGGAAGAGGAGCTCAACCTCGAGGATCTCGACGACGACGAGGAAGAGGACACCGAGACGGACATCCTCGACCTCGAAGGCCCTGAGGGCGAGCTCAAGGAAGAGCCCGCGACCGAGTAGCGCGCCTATCGTCCAGCAGTCATGAGGAGGGCCGCCCGGTGGCGGCCCTCCTTTTCGCTCGCACGACGGCGGTACCGACGAGCACGGTGATCCCCGCAAGGAATGGCACGGCGCCGGCGAACGATGGGGCGCCCGCGATCACCGTCGGCACTTCAATGAGCCATGGCGCGACCACGAACGTGACGCAGATGAGGGCGAGGTACCAGCGGCGGCCGCGCACCGCAAGATCGTCGTAGTGCACCGCCAGCACGAGTGCGGGGATCAGCAGGAGCTGGTCGTGATCGTTGGCGTACGGCACGAGCGCGAGTCCCGCCACCAGCGTCACAGCGACGATGGCGTGGATCTTGAAGGGTCGTGGCGCGAGGCAAACACTCAGGACGCAGCCGACGACGAGCGCAAGCTGCAACCCTGCCACGACGCCGCCGGACGGCGCGCCGAGGATGCCGGCGACCAGGGTCCACGTCGTCGCGCCCTGGACAGTGGCCCGTTCGGCGAATCCCGCAGCGATCGCGGCGAGCGAATCGGGATACGCCACGACGGAGATCGCCGCGATCGCCGCGAGGGTCCCGGTGGTCCAGGCGATCTGGGACCAGCGCCGGCGGAGGAGCAGGATGCCGAGGACGACGACGGCGAGCGCGAGGACCGCAGGCGGTTTCAGCGACAGCAGAAGAGCACCGGCGACGAGTGGCCACACGCGGTTGCGTAGGACACCAATCTGTACGAGGCACACCCCCGCCAGCAGGACGCCGACGAAGTGGCCGCCGCGTACCCCGAGGATGAACGGCTCGTAGAGCGCGAACAGGACGAGGGCCAGGGCGTATTGGGGCGGATCGCGCCATGGGAGAGACCGTGCGAGCGCGACGGCCGCGAGAACGGCGGCCGCGAGCGACGTAAAGTGGAAGAGCGGGACGCCGACCGACACCGGTAAGGCCCCGAACGGCGCGAGGGCCACAGCGGTCCACGGCGGGTAGGTCCAGATGACCGCGAAGTTACGTGCGAGGACCGGTCGCATGTCGACCACGAGGCCGCCCGCCGCTGCCGCGTCGATCGCACTGTCGGTCCAGGCCCTCGCGTCGTACGGCGAGCGGCCGACAGCGACGATGTGGCCGGCGGCCCAAAACGTGAAGTGGTCGCCTGGATAGTCCGCGGGCCACAGCAGCGGCAGCGCCAACGCAAGGACGCCGGCCAGCGGCCCGTAGGTCGCGATCATCGCCCGCCACCGCGGGTGCCACGCGTTCACCTGATCGGCGCCGCGCGCACGTGCCAGACCGGACGGTCGGCGCCCCTGCCGAGGGTCCAAGCGATGGTCTCGAGGACCTCGGCGAGGGAGCGACCAAGCCCCGGAGCAGCGCCCCGCCGCGAAATAGCGGGTGACGGCCGAGGCCGCCGCGAGGCAGTGGGACTAACTGACGTCGACCGCAGTGAGCGTCCGGCCGATGAGAACGCGCATGTGACCGAGTTTACGGAGCGGCGCGGGCCGCCGCGTTGACGGTCGGGAGGCCTACCCGTCATACTTTCAATCCGGCTGTCTTTCGAGACGGTGACCGCCTTCCCGAGCGGGGTAGGGCGGTCATTTCGCGCATCGGCCAGTCGCTTTTTGTGACATCGGTCGCGCTGCGCCGGGGGCCCTCGCCGCAAGGCAGGCGCTTCCGTCGGGGAGA
>DASYVN010000166.1:0-1909 GCA_035937095.1 Candidatus Limnocylindria bacterium | reverse complement strand
CCCGGCCTTCGTCCCGCCGTAGCCGATGAAGCCTGCGGCGGTTCGGCGGATCTCCGGCTCGTCGGCGACGAACCGCGCGTAGGACAGCAGCTCGTCCGGCACGACGATCCGCGGTGTGCGGCCCCGCGCCGGCGCGACGGCGGTCCCGTCCGCGTCCGCCGACTCACACACCTATTGCTTGTCCAGCCCCCGGTCTGCCGCGCTCTTCACGAGCGACTCGTCGATCATCTTGGACGGGTCGTACGTCTTCGCCTTGTCGTTCCGCTTCGCGAGCTCAGGCGTGATGTCGTTGAACTGGTCGAGCTTCGGGTAGGGCAGGGACGGGAACAGCTGCGTCGTCGCGTACTCCCAGGTGCGGCCGAGGGTGTTCTCGTCGTCGATCTTCAGGTACTTCTTGTAGACGCCGATGGCGAAGGCCTTGTCCTGCTTCACCTTCGCGATCGCCTGCACGATCGAATCGACGTACCGCTGGACGACGGCCTTGTTCGCGGCGAGGTAGGACCGCTTGACGACGATGCCGTTGTTCACGATCGGGAGCCTCTGCTCCGCCATCGAGAACAGCGTGTGGAGCCCGAGCTTTTCGAGGTCGTAGGAGAACGGCGGCTGGTCGAGCCCGCCCTGGATCTGCCCGCTCTGGAGCGCGGCGGTGCGGTTCTGCGATGACCCGACCGCGATGATCGTGACGTCCTTGTCCGGCACCAGGCCGACCTTCGCCAGCCCGACGCGCGTCGCGATGTCCGACGTCGAGCCGGGGTTGCTCACGCCGACCTTCTTGCCCTTGAGGTCCGCGGCGGTGCCGATCTCCTTCTGGACCATGAAAACGTACGGGTACACCGGGACGAGGTTGCCGACGAGCACGAGGTCTTCACCGCCGAGGTTCGCGCTCATCGCCTCCGATCCGCCGCCCTGGAAGATCTGCGTCTCGTTCGCGAGGAGCGCCGCGATACCCGTGGTGCTCGCGGTATAGCGGAGGTCAACGTCGAGCCTGTTCGCCTTGAAGATCCCGGCCTCGAAGGCCGCCCAGACCGGGAGCTCCCCCTCATAGATCTCGCTGTAACCGACGACGAGCTTCACCGGCAGCGCCGTGGTCGCGGCCGCCTGCGCCGATCCCGCGGCTGCGGACGCGAGCGGCGCCGGGGTCCCGGCCCCACCGCAGGCCGCGACGATCAGTGCTCCCACCAGCGCGAGGGCGAGCAGCCCGTGACGCCCCGCCATTACCGCACCTCCCCGAGTCGTTCCGAGCCCGAACCACGCCGGTCGCCCCCGCGCCAGTGGTATAACCATTTGCGCATTCACAGACAAGGCGCTCACACTGGTGCCTATTCACGCGGCGGGCGGGAGAGGTTTGAACGATGGCGATCGCAGAGCGTCCGACCCAGACATTCCGCGACCTTCGGGATTGGCTCAAGCGCATCGACGAGCTCGGCGAACTGCGCGTCGTGCGCGGCGTGCGCTCCGAGGACGAGATCGGCATGGCGACCGAGCTCGCCGGCCGCGTCCACGGCACCCCAGCCCTCCTGTTCGACGAGATCCCTGGGTACAAGAAGGGCTTCCGCGTGCTCTCCAACGCGCTCGGCTGGTTCCCGCGGCTCGCCCTGACGCTCGGGCTCGACCCGAAGGCCTCGCCCGAGGACCTGGTGAAGACCTGGCAGAAGCGCGTGAGTGCGGGAATCACGCCGATCCCCGCGACCGAGGTGAAGGACGGCCCGATCTTCGAGAACGTGAAGCGCGGCGCCGACGTCGACATGACCATCTTCCCCGCGCCGAAGTGGCACGAGGATGACGGCGGCCGCTACATCGGCACCGGCGGCTTCGACATCACCCGCGACCGCGACAACGGCTGGGTCAACCTCGGCTGCTACCGGGTGATGCTCCACGACAAGAACAAGCTCGGCTTCTACATCTCGCC
>DASYVN010000165.1:0-2579 GCA_035937095.1 Candidatus Limnocylindria bacterium | reverse complement strand
GGACTAGGACGCCGCCCTCTCACGGCGGAAACCGGGGTTCGAATCCCCGTAGCGGTACTACCGAAACCCCGCTCTGGCAGCGGGTTTTCGCGTTCTCGGGGCGAATGCCCGACAGTCTCGCGGGCGACTGGACGCACCGGGGCACTCGCTACTCCAGCAGCCCCACGGCTTCGAGCGCCTCGGCCTTGGTGTCGTAGATGCGAAAGAGCACGACCTGTCCGTCGCGGAATGTATAGACCGCGACCATCAGCTGTTCGCTCTCGATGCCGCTTCTCTTCCCGCGGCCGCGCTGGCGCGTGACGGCTATCACGCTGCCTGCCGGCATCGATCAGTTCGTCAACCGCGACCTCATACCCGTCCCAGGTGTCCCGCCAAGCGTCGTAGGCCCCTTTGAATGCGTCGAGTCCGCGGTAGATCCCGGCGTCCGGCGCTTGGGTGTTCGTCGCGTCCCACTCGATCTCGTCGCCGAGCACGCCATAGATGCCCCTTCGGCTCGTGCCGCGATAAACACCGCGCACCACCTCTACGTTCTCCTCAGACATCGCCTACTCCGCAGCCCCACGGCTTCGAAGGCCTCGGCGCGCGACCCGAACCACACCACCCGGACGATCTTTCCCTTCCGGATCGTCCAGACACCCGCCATAGCGGTGAGTTCCACTTCGACTCCGCTTACCCGGCCCCGGCCTCGGTAGTTCAGCACCGCGATGACCTGGTCGCCCGCGTCGATCAACTCTTCGACGTTCGCCTCGACGTTCTCCCACGCCTCGTACCACTCGCGAAACCAGCGTCGAAGCTCGTCGTGGCCGTGGTACACCGTCGGTCCACCCATGAGATCCCGCATCGGGCCGCGAGTCGAATCCCACTCGACGTCCGGGTCGTACAACGCCAGGACACTCGCGGCGTCACGGCGGCCGACAGCGTCATAGACGCTACGCACGAGTTCCACGTTCTCCTGCGACATCGCCCGCCCAGTATCCCTCAGCCAGGCGCGCGATCGTCCGGTCAACTTGACGGCCGTCAACTGGACCCTCTATGACCCGGTCTCGTGACAGTTCGACATCCACCTGCTCGACGAGGCGTCTACGCTTCCCGGGTGAGCGACGACCCGTCCCCTGGCGAGCTGTTCGGCGACGAGCACGTTCGCGTCTATCGTGAGACCGGCGGCGAGCGCGGTTACGACTGGCGTGGCACGACGGTCCTGCTGCTCACGACGACCGGGCGACGCTCGGGCCGACCACGCACCACTCCCCTGATCTTCCGAACCGACGGCGACCGCTGGGTGCTCGTCGCCTCGAAGGGCGGGTGGCCCCACAACCCCTCGTGGTACGAGAATCTCAGCAGCTCGCCGGAGGCGACGATCCAGATCCGCTCGGAGGAAATCTCCGTGCGGTCATCCACCGCTGAGGGCGACGAGCGCGACCGCCTCTGAAAGCTGATGACCGAGGTGTGGCCAGACTACGACGCATACCAGTCGGCAACCGACCGCGAGATCCCGGTCGTCGTGCTCGAACGCCGCTGACGCGGCAGAGGACCCGTGCCGCCCAGATCTGGGTGCGCTGAGTCGCGGCATACTGGCGTCTGATGTCGCACGAGAACGTCAACGTGGTGCGCCGTTTCTTCGAGCATTTTGCAGCGGGGGAGTTTGAGGAGGCGCTGGCGCTGTTCGACGATGACCTGGTGACGCGCAGGCACGCGCCCCTCCCGGACCCGGGTACGTGGCACGGTCGCGAAGGACTGAGAGCCGCGGCGACTTCTTGGATGGGAGTCTTCGGTGAGTACTCGATGAAGGCGGAGGAGTTCATCGACGCTGGAGAGCGCGTCGTAGTACGCGTGCTGGAAGAGGGGCGCGGCACAGGCAGCGGCGTTTTCGTAGGCGGCACTTTTTGGCACGTCTACGGCCTGCGCGACCGAAAGGTGGTCACGATGGACTGGTACACGACGGACCGACAAGCCCTCGAATCCGTGGGGCTGCGAGAGTAGGGACCGTGTCGGCGAACCTGGAGCTTGCCCGTGCCTGACAAGTTGACGCTCTACGTCTGTCACATCGACGAGGGTGGGCCCAGACCGCATGCCTGCCGGCGCGCGCACGAGGCGTTGCGCGACGCCGGCCACGACTACGAGAAGGTCGTGTTCGCCAGAGGGATTCCGTTCGGGCTGTTCACCAAGGGCAGGCGGCCCGAGCTGAAGGAGATGAGCGGACAGGAGAAGCTGCCCGTGCTGCGTTTTGCCGACGGCACGACGATCGCCGGCGGCTCGAAGATCGTGTCCTGGGCGAAGCAGAACGCTCCCGCGGCCGCGGCCGAGTAGCGCGAGTTCAGACGGCGGCGTCGTTCTCGTCGATACCCGCGGCCCGCAACGCGTCGGCCGGGTCGAGGAAGGGCTGCCAGCGGACGATCAGGCCGTCGCGAATCCGGTACAGGTGGCCCATCCGATGCTCGTCGGCGAGCGAGCCGTCGCTCTTCCAGCGAAACCGCCGCACGACCAGCGCGACCACCTGGTCGCACGCCTCGACAACGCGCTCCAGCTCGAGCTCCTGGTCGAGCTCCTCGTAGCCGGGCGTTCCCATCCACGCGCGCGCC
>DASYVN010000164.1:0-15858 GCA_035937095.1 Candidatus Limnocylindria bacterium | reverse complement strand
CGCCGGGTCCAGCCGGCGCAGGGTGCTCAGCGGATCGCGGCGCCGGTCGCGGCATCCATCCACCGGATGCGCGCCGGGTCCACGGCGACATGGATCCGCTCGTCCGGTCGCAGCCCGATGTCCACGGGCGCTTCGATCTTGACCGGCACACCCGCGATCCGCGCGGTCACGAGAGCGTGCGACCCGAGCGGCTCGACGACGAGCACTTCCGCGGGCAGGCCTTCGGCGCCGATCCGAAGATGCTCGGCGCGGACGCCCATCACGATCTCGCCGTCCGCGCGAGGTGGTCGCTCGAGCCGGAGCCGCACACCCGCCGCCACGAAGGCACCGTCGGAGATCGCGCCGCGGACGAAGTTCATCGGCGGCGAACCGATGAATCCACCGACGAACTGCGTTGCCGGGTGGTCGTAGACCGCCATCGGGAGGTCACATTGGACAATCACGCCGTCGCGCATGACGGCGATTCGATCACCCATGCTCATCGCCTCGACCTGGTCATGGGTGACGTAGATCGTCGTCCGCTTCACCTCGCCGTGCAGCCGCTTTAGGTCGGCACGGGCCTGGAGCCGGAGGAGCGCGTCGAGGTTCGACAGGGGCTCGTCCATCAACATGACGTCGGCGTCCATGACGAGCGCGCGGGCGACCGCCACGCGCTGGCGCTGCCCACCGGACAGCTGCCCCGGGAACCGGTCGAGGAGCGCCTCGAGCTCGAGCAGCGCCGCGACATCGGCGACCCGACGCGCCTGCTCGGCCTTCGGGGTCCGGCGCATTCGCAGGCCGAAGCCGATATTCGCCCGCACAGTCATGTGCGGGAATACGGCGTAGCTCTGGAAGACCATCGCGATGTTGCGGTCACGGGGTGCGAGCCCGGTGACGTCGCGTCCGCCGATCGCGATCGCGCCGGCATCCGGACGCTCGAGCCCGGCGATCGCCCGCAGCAGCGTCGTCTTGCCGCATCCTGATGGCCCGAGCAGCACCATGAACTCGCCGTCGCGGATGTCGAGATCGATGCTGCGCAGCGCCGACGTGCGGCCGAAGGACCGCGACACGCCCCGCGCCGTGACTGCGGCCACGTCAGCGGCCTCCCCACAGGTTCAAGAGGTAGCGGCGCATCAGGAAGATGAACGCGACCGCCGGCGCGGCCATCACGAATCCGCCGGCGAACTTGAAGGTGATCGGCGATTGATCGAGCGCCGTGAGCACCTGGGCCGGCAGCGTCCGGGTGCGGAGCGTGAGGATCGTCGACGCGAACGCTTCGTTCCAAGAGATGACGAAGGTGAAGATCGCCGCGGCCGCAAGACCGGGGAGCGCGAGCGGCAGGGCCACGCGAAGGAAGGCCGTCCAGCGTGAGCACCCGAGGGTCTGCGCCGCCTCCTCGAGCTCGTGGGACACCGCGACGAATACGCCGCTCGTGACGAGAATGACGAATGGCAGGGCCATGGCCGAGTGCACGAGGGCCACGCCGACGATGCTGTCGTACAGCCCGAGCTGGAGGAACGTCACAGCCAGCGGGATCGAGAGGATCGCGATCGGGAACATCTTCGTCGTGAGCACGAGGACAGCAAAAGCGTCCCGTCCACGGAAGGCGAACCGCGCGAGCGCGTAGCCCGCCGGCGCCCCGAGCAGCATGGCGATCACGATCGTGAGCAGGGCGACCGCGACGCTGTTGAAGATCGAAGCCACCACGCCCCGTGAGTCGAGGAAGAAGCGCATTGTCTCCGCCGACGGCGCCACGGGCAGGAGCGCCTTCGGGTAGCCGTACGCCGCATCGGGCGTGCTGAACGCGGCCAGGCCGATGAAGTACAGCGGGACGAGCACCCACGCCGCGAGCAGGAGCGCGACGGCATAGACGAGGGCCCGGTCGACGGCATACGGGAGCCTCATCGCGCCCGCTGGGTCTCGCTCGTGCCGAGGACCCGCAAGTACACCATCGTCATCGCGCCGGCGAGGGCGAGCAACACGAGCGCGTACGCGGCGGCGACGTGCGGGTCGCGTGCGACGACCGACCAGTTGTACGCCTCGCCCGCCACGATCGGAAGATTCCGTCCGGCGAGCGCGAACACCGCCGCGAACGTGGTGAAGGCGAAGATCGTCCGGATGATGAGCGCGGATTGGAGGCTCGGGCGAAGGAGCGGGAGGACCACATGGACCGTCCGCCGCAGCCGCGAGGCCCCGAACAGGTCGGCCGCCTCGAAGTAGTCGCGCGGGATGAGCTGCAGGCCCGCGATGAGGATGACCAGCACGAGCGCGGTGGCGCGCCACGACTCCGCGACGACGATCGCGCCGATCACCATGGCGATGTTCTCGTAGGAGAGGTACACGATCGGCTCCCTGATGATCCCGAGCGCCTGGAGGACCGTGTTGAGGTACCCGTTCTGGGTGAAGACGGAGAGCCACAGGATCCCGGCCGCAAGATCCGAGATCGCGAGCGGGATCGCGTACACGTAGAGGAACCACTCGTGGCCGCGGATCCGCGAGTGGACGAGCAGGGCCATGACCAGAGCGAGGACGATCTGCGCCGGCACGATGAGGATCAGCAGAACGAGCGTGTTGCGGATCGCGTCACGGAACGCGACGTCGCCGGTCATGCGGCGCAGGTGCTCGAGGGTGAAGGTGCCGTCGTCACCCTGGAACGCGAGGGCCAGGGCCTGGACCATCGGCAACACGATGAGGAGAAGCAGGTACAGGACGGCGGGACAGAGAAGCGCGAGCGGCAACGCGTCGTCGCGCCACCGGACGCTCATCCGGCCCGCCGTCACGGGGCTACTTCACCTGGCACGGCCCGGTGGAGGAGCCATCGGGGCCCCAGCACTTCGCGCCGGCGTCGGTGATGGCCTTCTGGACGAGCACAGCCTGCTCGTTGAGGACCGTCCGGATGTCCTCGCCCTTCACCACGATGCGCTGGAACGTATCGACCATCGCCTTGTTGAGATCGCCGCCCTTTGCCCCGAGCCCGACCGGGAGCGGGACGGGCTTGGCGTCCTTCGCCCCGGCCTGCTTCGCCACCGCGTCGGCCTCGAGCTTCAGACCAGGATTCAGATCGCCCGGGATGTCGACCTTCACGACCGGGAAGAAGCTGTTCTCGCGCAGGGTCGCGATCTGCGTCGAGGGCTGGAGCAGGTAGTCGATGAGCGCCGCCGCTCCCGACTGGTTCGGCGTGGTCTTCGGGATCGCGAGGCCGACCAGCACGGTCATGAAGTAGCGGCCCTTCGGGCCCGCGGGAGCCGGCACGGCGACGAAGTCATCCGGCTTCGCCTTGAGGACGTTAATGAGCCGGGCGGCGTGATCGAATCCGATCCACACCTCTTCCGACTGCAGCGGCTCCTGCATGAACGCGTACGTCGTCGACTGCGGGTTCGTGTACTTCCAGAGCTCCTTGATCGCGCCCCACATCGTCTCGGCGTCGGCGCTCTTGTACGTCGTCACGAGCCCGCCGGTGTACGACGGATAGAAATACCCCTGGAGCAGCCGATGGAGCAGGCTGTTGTTGCCAGCCGGCAGCCCGATCATCCGCTTGCCGGTCTTGTCGGTGATGTTCTTGCCCCACGTGATGAGCTGGTCGTAGGTCAGTGCGTTCACGTCCGCGCCGGGCGGGAGGTACGGGAGGGCCTTCTTGTTCACCGCAAGGAAGTAGGTCGCCTGGGTCCAGGGCACGTAGTACTGCGTCGTGGTCCCGAGCTTTCCGAGTCCGACGAAGTCGGCGGGGATGCCCTTGTCCTTGTACTTGTCCATCGTGGAGCCCAGATCCTGCAGGCCCGAGATCAGGCTGCCGAACTGGCCGTTCTCAAGACCGATGAGTCCGACGTTCCCGGCGCCTCCGGCCTTCGCCTCCGCAGTGATCCGGTCGAGGATCACGCCTTCGGCGTCCGTGATGAAGTCGACGGGCGCACCCTTGTACCCCGCGAGGATCTTCGTCCGCATGGCCTCCTGTTCCGTGGTCGGGGTGAACTGGGTCGATGCGAACACGAAGCCGCTGCCCTGACCGGTGGCGGCGGCGCCGCCTGACGGCGTGCCCTGGGTGGAGCACGCGCTGATCACGAGTGCGAGCGCGATGACGATGGAGCGAGCGTTCATCCTGCGGTCCTCCGCGCCACGCGACTTCGTGGGAGGGCGCGAAGCCTACTCGACCGGCCAGGCGGGCAGGTCAGCGGGCGCTGCTCGTGCGGACGGCCGAGCATCACGGGCACGCACCCCAGCCGGTGATCGATCCGTCCGCGCCGACACGCCACACCTTCGCCCGACCGCCGTCCGAGCCGACCACCCAGACCTCGCCGCCGCGGGTGAAGAGGCCCCGCAGGGTGCAGGTCGTCCCGAGTTCGATGCGGGTGAATGCCGGCGCCGCCGGGCCCCCGCTCAGCCGGAGCAGGGTGCCCCGGTCGCCCGCGATGTACGTCCCGTCCCCGACCCGCAGCGCGGCGCGGAAATCCGCGTGGATCGGGGCGTCCAGGCGCGTCCAGGCGCCGTTCCACAGCAGGATAGTCGCGTCGTCACCCACGACCACGGCGTCGTCGACCGCGCGCGCCCCGATCGCGCGCAGCGTCGCGGTCACGCCGGTCGCGACCGGCCGCCAGCCGATGGGCTCGAGCCGGTACGAGACGCCGCCGGCGCCCGCGGTCCACGCGGAGTTCGGGCCGAACGCCGCGATGGCGTAGAGGTCCTCGTCGATCCCCGCGGCGTACGCGCCCCAACCCGCGCCGCTCTGACGTTGGACGAGGCCGGTCCGCCCGACGACGAGGACCCCATCGGCGAGCGGCGCGACACCGAGCAGATCCGCGAAGGTGATCGTGTCGGCGCGGATGGTCTGGGCGAGATCGTCGATGGTGAGCACCCGGCCGCCGCCGCCGACCGCGGTCAGGACGTCGCCCCGGCAGGTCGTGGCCGCGAGCGAGCGCGCGATCGGATCGATGAGCTGCCAGCGGTCGAGGGCGAAGCGGCCGATCCCGCCGCCGTCGGAGACGACGTACACGGCGTCCCCTGCGGCGCATCCGGCCGACAGCGGCTGGGTGAACACGAGCGGTCCCGTATCGGGAGGCGCCGTCGGCGAGACCCGCACGAAGGGCGTTGGGGTCGGTGACGGCGATGGCGACGGCGGACGCAACACACGTGAGGCGCCGACGCCCGCGGTGACGGCCAGGACCAGCAGGACGAGCGAGGCGGCGATGGCGTAGGCGAGCGAGCGGTCGGGTGGGCGCGGTGACTCGGGAGCGGGCTCCCCGGTCACGCCATCGCGTCGAGCCGCTTGATGCGCTCCTCGATCGGTGGATGCGTGTCGAAGAGGTGGTCGAACTGGAAGGGATGGTCCTTGAGCGGATTTGCGATGTACAGGGACGCCGTCGCCTTGTTCGCCACCGTCAGGACGTGCTGGTCGGCGGCGATCTTCCGCAACGCGCTGGCGAGCCCTGCCGGATACCGTGTGAGGAAGGCGCCCGAGGCGTCGGCGAGGTACTCCCGCTGGCGTGACACGGCCAGCTGGATGAGCGTCGCGATGACCGGCGTGAGGATCGCGAGCACGAGCCCGACGAGGAGGAGGACGCCGCCTCCGCCACCACGATCGCGGTCGCGCGAGCGGCCGCCCCACCACATCGAGCGCAGCAGCCAGTCCGACAGCAACGCGACCGTGCCGACGAGCACGGTCACCAGGAGCATGACCCGGATGTCGCGATTGCCGACGTGCGACAGCTCGTGCGCGATCACGCCCTCCAGCTCCGATCGGTCCATCGCGTCCAGCAGGCCTCTCGTCACCGCGACCGACGCGTGCTTCGGATCACGGCCCGTGGCGAACGCGTTTGGCGCGGGGTCCTCGATGACGTACAGCTTCGGGGTCGGGATGCCCAAACCAACGGCCAGCGTTTCGACGACGTCGCGCAGGACCTTCTCCTCGCCCTCCGGCACTTCCCGCGCGCGGCTCTGGGCCAGCACGAGCTTGTCCCCGGCGAAGTACGAGAACAGCGACGAGCCGGCGGAGAACAGGATCGCGAGCGGGATGAACGCGACGCCCGCGCTCGTGCTGCCGCCGAGGATGTCGCCGAAGACGAAGGCGACCGCGACGACGATGAGCGTGAAGCAGACGATGAGCAGGACAGTGCGCCAGCGGTTCTGCGCTTGCGCGTCGTACATCGAGACGCGAGGGACGAAGCTGGGGCCCGGACTCTGGGTCATCCGTTAGCTGAACTTCACCTGCGGAACGTCCCGGTCGGCTTGGTCCGCGAGCTCGAAGTACTGCTCGGGCCCGAACCCGAACATACCGGCGAGGATGTTCGTCGGAAAGGTCTGGAGCGCGGTGGTGTAGTCGCGCACGTTCCCGTTGTAGAAACGGCGGGCGAACGCGATCTTGTCCTCGGTCGCGGTGAGGTTCTCGGAGAGGTCCTTGAACTCCTGCACCGCCTGGAGCTGTGGGTAGTTCTCCGCCACGGCGAAGAGGGACCGCAGGGCGCCCGTCAGGACGTTCTCGGCCTGGGCCATCTGCTGCGGCGACCCGGAGGCGCCGGCCGCGACGGCCTGGGCCCGGGCGTTCGTGACGGCCTCGAAGGTGCCGCGCTCGTGTGCCGCGTACCCCTTCACGGTCTCCACGAGGTTCGGGATGAGATCGTGGCGACGCTTCAGCTGGATGTCGATGTCGGACCACGCCTCTTTGACCCGCTGCCGCAACGTGACGAGGCGGTTGTAGGTCGTGATGAGGAACAGCGCGAGGATGACGACGATGACGATCAGCACGATCGTGATGTCCACGGGACCTCCCCTTCGCGACCACCAATGATGCCAGACGACCACGCGGGCCCTGCTACCCGGCGAGATCCTTCACCGCGGCGGCGATGTGGGCCGCATCGATGCCCGCGGCGGCCAGGAGCTCCGCGGGCTTGCCTGAGCCGGGCATCTCCCGCGGGGCCAAATGGACGAACCGCACGAGCTCACGGCTGGCACCCGCCTCGGCGAGCGCGGCGAGGACGGCGTCCCCGATCCCGCCCTCCGGCCAGTGGTCCTCGGCCACGATGAGGCGCCCGTTCGTAGCCTTCACTGCGTCCCTGATCGCCTCCGTGTCGACCGGCTTCACCGAATACAGGTCGATGACCCGGACCTTCAGGCTTCCCTTCAGGGAGTCCACGGCCTTGATCGCCTCATGGACGGTGATCCCGGCCGCGATGACCGCCACCGCATCGTCCGCCCCCCCGCCGCGGACCACGCGCGATCCGCCGACGCGGAAGTCGTCGAGCCGGTCGGTGTAGAGGATCGGGGTCTTCTCGCGGGTCGTGCGGATGTAGCTGATGCCCTTGAGGTCGGCCATGAGCGCGACGAGCCGCGCGGTCTGGTTCGCGTCGCACGGATAGAGGACCGTGCTGCCGAAGACCGCGCGCATCATCGCGAGATCCTCGAGCGCCATCTGTGACGGGCCGTCCTCGCCGATCGAGACGCCGGCGTGCGATCCGGAGAGCCGGATGTTCGCCTGCGAGATCGCGGCCATCCGGATGAAGTCATACGCGCGGCTGAGGAACGCCGCGAACGTCGACGCGAACGGGACGAGCCCGAGGACCTGCATCCCGACCGCGGCAGCGACCATCTGCTGCTCGGCGATGTACATCTCGAAGAAGCGATCCGGCGCGGTCTTCTTGAAGTCCTCGGCGTGCGTCGAGTTGCTGACCTCGGCATCGAGCACGACGACATCGGAGCGCGCGGCCCCGAGCGCGGCCAGTGCTTCGCCGTACGCCTTACGCGTCGCCTGCGGCTCGGTATACGTCTTGAGCTCCGGCGTCTTCGCGGGCGGCGTCGCGCGGGGCGTCCACGCGTCCGGCTTGATCGTCGGGAACGTCCGCGACGCGGTCGCGCCGAGCTCCACGAGCGCCTGCTTCGCCTGATCGGGATCGAGGGCCTTGCCGTGCCAGCCCTCCTTGTCCTCGAGGAACGAGACGCCCTTGCCCTTCACGGTCTTCGCCACGATGACCGTCGGCCGCTCCGCGCGGCGCGCGCGGCCCAGCGCGTCGTCGATCGCGACGACGTCGTGACCGTCGATGATGATCGGATCGCAGCCGAACGCCTTGACCCGGGCAGCGTACGCGTCGACGTTCCACTCGAGCTCGGTCGGACCGCGCTGCCCGAGCCGGTTGATGTCGAAGATCGCGGTGAAGTTCGAGAGGCCCTCGTGCCCGGCGTGGTCGAGGCCTTCCCAGATCGAGCCTTCGGCGAGCTCGCTGTCCCCCGTCAAGGTCCACACGTGGAACGGCGCGTTGAGTGGACGCTTTGCGGCGAGCGCCTCGCCCACCGCGATCGGCAAACCTTGGCCGAGTGAGCCGGTGGCCACATCCGTCCAGGGAAGCACCGGTGTGGGGTGGCCTTCGAGCCGCGAGCCGAACTTCCTGAAGGTCATGAGCTCCGCGTCGTCGATCGCGCCAGCCGCCCGGAGCATCGCGTAGTAGAGCGGCGACGCATGGCCCTTGCTGAAGATGAGGTGATCGTTCGCCAGGTCCTTCGGCTTCGACCAGTCATAGCGCAGGTGGCCCGCGAGGAGCACGGCGATAAGATCGGCCGCGGAGAGCGACGAGGTGGGATGGCCCGACCCGGCGGCGGTCGAGCAACGGATGGAATCGGCGCGTAGCTGCCGCGCGAGCTCGCGAGAGAGGTCGACCTTCGTCCCTGTCTGGCTGGCCGTGGCCATGGAATTACCCTACGCCTGTCGCGACCGCCAACGAGATCGGAGAGAGAACACGATGGAGATCGGCATCTACGGGCTCGGTCGCATGGGCGGCAACATGGCGACCCGCCTGGCCCAGGGCGGCCATCGCGTCGTCGCGTCGAACCGGAGCCGCGGTCCCGTCGATGACGCCGTGCAGCACGGTGCTGTCGCCGCGTACACGATCCAGGAGATGGTCTCCAAGCTCCGGCCGCCGCGGGTGCTGTGGTCGATGGTCCCGTCAGGCGACATCACTGACGAGGCGCTCAAGGAGTTCGCGACGTACGCGGGCAAGGGCGACGTGTTCGTCGACGGCGGCAACTCGAACTTCCACGACTCGCAGCGGCGCGCCCAGATGTACACCGCGCAGGGCTTCCGCTATCTCGATATCGGCGTGTCCGGCGGGATCTGGGGGCTGAAGATCGGCTACTGCATGATGGTCGGCGGCCCCGCCGACGCCGTCGCGATCGTCACGCCGCTCCTCGACACGCTCGCGCCGCCGAACGGGTGGGCGCATTTCGGGAAGAGCGGCGCGGGCCACTTCACGAAGATGGTCCATAACGGGATCGAGTACGGGATGATGCAGGCATACGGTGAGGGCTTCGAGCTCCTGCACGCGAGCGAGTTCCAGCTCGATCTGCGGAAGGTCTCGCAGGTCTGGAACCAGGGCAGCGTCGTGCGGTCGTGGCTGCTGGAGCTCGCCGAGCGGGCGTTCGAGGCCGAGGGCAGCGATCTCGCGCACATCAAGGGCTACGTCGCCGATTCCGGTGAAGGCCGCTGGACCATCCAGGAGGCCATCGCCCACGACGTCCCGATGACGGCCCTCGCGCATTCGCTGTTCGCGCGGTTCAGCTCGCGGCAGGAGGAGAGCTACGCGATGAAGGTCGCGGCCGCGCTTCGCAATCAGTTCGGCGGGCATGAAGTGAAAACGGAGTGACGGTCGCGCCGCCGCTAGCGAACCCGCTGCGCGCTGGGCCGCGGATCGCGCGGACGCCGCAGCCGTGCGCGCTCGTCATCTTCGGTGCTACGGGTGACCTCACGGCTCGCAAGATCGTCCCGGCGCTCTACAACCTCGCACTCCAGCGGCTGCTGCCCGCGGCGTTCGCGGTCGTCGGCGCGGCCCGGGCCGATCTCACCGCCGAGCAGTTCCGGGAGTCACTGCATGCCGACCTCGTGACGTTCTCGCGCACGAAGCCGATCAACGAGGATGTCTGGCGGAGCTTTGCGGAGAAGGTCCACTACGTCTCGACGCGCGACGGCGAGGGCTACGAGACCCTGCGCCACACGCTCGCCGACCTCGACGTCCGCGCGGGCACGAACGGCAACCGGCTCTTCTACCTCGCGACGCCGCCATCGGCGTACGGGCCGATCATCGACATGCTCAAGGAGCACCGCCTCACCGAGAACGTGAATGACCGTGTCGTCGTGGAGAAGCCATTCGGCCACGACCTGGCGAGCGCGCTCGAGCTGTCGCAGAAGCTGCAGGGCGTCTTCACCGAGGACGAGATCTTCCGGATCGACCACTACCTCGGCAAAGAGACCGTCCAGAACATCCTTGTGCTGCGCTTCGCGAACGGCATCTTCGAGCCGATCTGGAACCGCCAGTACGTCGATCACGTGCAGATCACGGTGGCCGAATCGCTCGGCATCGAGGAGCGTGGCGCGTACTACGAGCAGGCCGGCGCGCTGCGCGACATCGTGCAGAACCACCTCCTGCAGCTCGTCGCGCTCGTCGGAATGGAGCCGCCCGTGTCGTTCGACGCGAAGGCCGTACGCGACGAGAAGCTCAAGATCCTGCGGGCGATCCGTCCGATCCGAGAGGCGGACGCCGAGGCGAACGTCGTCCGCGGCCGGTACGGACCGGGATTCATCGAGGGCACGCCCGTCCGCGGGTATCTCGAGGAAGACGGGGTCGCGCCGACGTCGAAGACCGAGACGTTCCTCGCCATCCGCGCGTACATCGACAACTGGCGCTGGGAGGGCACGCCCTTCTACCTGCGTACCGGCAAGCGGCTCCCGAAGCGCGCGACGGAGATCGCCATCCAGTTCCGCGCCGCGCCGCATGCGGTCTTCTCGCGCGAGGCCGCGGAGGGCCTGGAGCCGAACGCGCTGGTCCTGCGGATCCAGCCGGACGAGGGCATTTCGTTGAAGTTCGGGGCGAAGGTGCCGGTGCAGGGGATCCGGATCCGCTCGGTGAACATGGACTTCGTGTATGGCGCGTCGTTCATGGTCGACGCACCGGACGCGTACGAGACGCTCATCCTCGACGCCCTCCGCGGGGACGCGACGCTGTTCACGCGCCAGGACGAGGTCGAGCAGCAGTGGCGGTTCGTCGATCCGATCGCACGCGCCTGGGCGCTCGGGCAGGGCGAACTCCCGACATACCCCGCCGGCACGTGGGGCCCGACCGAGGCCGACCTCCTCATGGCCGGTGACGGGCGCACGTGGCGCAAGACGTAGCGATGAGTGTCATGACCACGATCGACGAGCGCGTGTGGGGCGCGCGCACCGACGGCGTGTCCGCGCTCGAGCGCGAGCTCGCGCGCCTCCGCCGCTCGAGCGGCGCCCACGCGAAGGAGCAGGGCGTGCCCGTCGCCCGCGCGTCGGTGCTCAATCTTGTCGTCTTCGCGACGCGCGAGATCCACGCACGCCGGGCGGCCTCCACCATCGATGAGCTCGCGACGCGGCATCCGTCGCGCGCGATCGTGATCGTCGCGGACCGCGAGCGCGAGGGTCGCGAGCCCGAGCTCGAGATGCACTGCCAGCTCCCGCATCGAGGCGGCGCGCAGCAGGTGAGCTACGAGCAGATCCTCATCCGCGCGCGCGGCGACGCGGATCGCCGGCTCACGAGCGCGGTGATCCCCCTGCTGCTCCCCGATCTGCCGGTCTTCCTCTGGTGGACCGAGACGCCGCCACTCGACGCGCCGTACTTCGGCGATCTGCTCGGCCTCGCCGACCGGCTCATTGTCGACTCGGGGGACTTCGCGCGGCCGGACGCCACGCTGCCGCGGCTGCACGCCGTCGCGCGCGCCGGCCACGGCCGCTACGGCGTCACCGACTTCAACTGGACCCGCATCACACCCTGGCGTGAGCTCGTGATGCAGTTCTTCGACGTACCGGCGTGGCGACGGTTCCTCGACACGATCACCGGGGTCCGCGTCGGCTTCGCGGTCGACGCGGACGGCCGCGAGATCCACCCGTCGCAGGCGCTCCTGTTCATCGGGTGGCTCGCGTCGCGCCTCGGGTGGACCGCGGTGGAGTCACTCGCCCCGTCGGAGGCGGGCGGCCTGCTCTTCTCGATGCAGCGCGCCGACGGCCACGAGATCCCGGTCCGGGTCCGGCCACGCTTCATCCGAGGCCTCGGAGAGGGTGACCTCTCGGGCCTTCGCATCCAGTCCGAGGACCAGGGCCGTCACGCCGAGTTCGTGGTGAAACGCTCCGAGACGAGCGAGCACGCGGTGGCGCTCGTCACCATCGGTGGGCGCGGAATGGCCGAGCGCACCGTTCCGCTCGGACGGCCCGGTGTCAGCGAGCTGCTCGGGGAGGAGCTCACGATCGCCCGCAGCGACGCGATCTATGAGGACGCGCTCGCGGCGCTCGTCGCCCTCGCCTGATGCGGGGGCAGGGGCCCCGGGGAGCCAAGCGACGGCACCGCAGTTGCCGTCCGTGAACAGCTGACCGCCGCAATGGACAGTGACCTCTCCGGCCGCCTTCTCGCCGACCGCTACCGGCTGGTCGAACGGATCGACCGCGGGGGCACCGCCGAGGTGTGGCGCGCGCGCGATCTGCGGCTGGATCGGGACGTCGCCGTGAAGGTGCTCGGCGCGGAGGCCGACCCGGCGTTCCGCGAGCGGTTCACGACCGAGGCCCGTCGCGCCGCGGCAGTGAGCCATCCGCATATCGTCACCGTGTTCGACGAGGGGCAGGACGGGAACGACGCTTTCATCGTCATGGAGGAGGTCCGCGGGCGGTCGCTGCGCGACATCGTCGCTGCGCGCGGCGCGTTGCCAGTGGCGGAGGTCGCGACGCTCGTGCGCCAGATCGGCAGCGCGCTCGACGCCACGCACCGGGCCGGCCTCGTGCATCTCGATGTGAAGCCGGCGAACGTCATCGTGGACGATGCGGGTAACGCGAAGCTCACCGACTTCGGCATCGCCCGCGCGGCGCGTGACAGCGAGGAGCGTGAGCTTGTCGGGACCGCGCGCTACATCGCGCCCGAACGGATCGAGGGCCGGCCGGTCACACCGCGCAGCGACGTCTACGGTCTCGCACTGGTGGCGTACGAGCTGCTCACTGGGCGGCCCGCGTTCCCCGGCGTGGAGGACGAGGACCTCTTGCGCGACCGGCTGGACCGCGGCGCGCCGCACATCCGCTCCATCGATCCGCGCTTGTCGGAGACCGCGGACACGGTGGTCGCGAGAGGCCTCGCCCGCGATCCGGAGCACCGCCATCCCACCGCGGGCGGCTTCGCGGTGGCGCTGTCCGACGCCGTGAACGACCCGGTGACCCGCGTCCTGCGGCCGCTCATCGCGACGTCATCGCGGCGCTGGCCGCGCGTCGACAGCCTGCTCGCGCTCGGCGTGGTGCTCGCGATCCTCATCGGCGTCGTCCTGTTCTTCACGAGGTTCCCCTCGGCCACCGTCGGCGGATCCGGATCGCCGGCCACGTCTCCGGCCGCGGCCCGGGGAACGACCCCCAATGTGATCGGAAGGGGCCGCGACGATGCGGCCGGCGTCCTCATCGCCGCGGGCTATCACGCACCGGTGCCCTGGCAGATCGATCCGACGGTGAAAGGCAAGCCGTGCGTCGTGATCCGACAAGATCCGGCGGCCGGGACCGCGTTCACGGCGGGCGCGACGGCGCGACTCTTCATCAGCCCCGGCGCGTGCGGTGGGAACAACGACTGACCTGGCGGCCCGGACCGACCCGGGCCTGGTCCGCGAGCGCAACGAGGACCGTTGGCTGACACGGACCTACGCCGGGGTGACGCTCATCGCCGTGGCCGATGGCGTCGGCGGCGAGGCCGGGGGTGACGTCGCGAGCACCGCCGCGATCGAGGGGCTCGCGAACTCCTTCGCCCCGCCATCGTTCCGGGAGAGCGCGCGGTCAGCGCTCGCGAGCGCGGTGCAGCGGGCCAACGCGGCGGTCCTCGAGGCGTCGACGGACGAGCGGTTCTCGCGTGCGGCGACGACCCTCGTGGCCGCCGCGATCCGCGGTCGCGAGGCCGCGATCGCGAACCTCGGTGATTCGCGGGCCTATCTCATCCGCGGCAGATCGATCCGCCAGCTGACTGCCGATCACAGCGGGGACGCGGCGAGCAGCATCACCCGGTTCCTTGGCGATCCGCGCGGCGTGCAGCCGGACATCTTCGTCGAGACACTGCAGGCGGCGGACCGGCTGGTGCTGTGCTCGGACGGGCTCACCCGGCATGTGACCGATCCGGAGATCGCGTCCGCGATGACCCAAGACGCCTCACGCGCAGCGGACGCGCTCGTGGCCCTCGCGCGATCGCGTGGTGGCGAGGACAACATCACGGTGATCGTCTACGCCGCGAAGCGTCCGGCGATCTCCCGAGCCCTTGCGGGCACGCTCATCCTGGCGGTGCTGATCCTCGTCGCGATCGCCGGCGCGATGGGCGCGCTCCTGGCCACGCCGATCCCGACCGCGGCGCCGCCGGTATCGCCGAGCCCTTCGGCCTCGGCCAGCCCGACCGAGGCACCGTCACCTTCACCCAGCGTCGCTCCCACGCCGAGCGCCTCGCCCTAGGACGTCGCGCGCGCTCGCGAGGGCGCGCGCAGGCGAGCGCGCCACGACGAACGCGCCAGCGGCGAGAGCCGCGAGCCCGCCCGCCACCGCGATGCGAAGCACGACCGCGAGGATCGGCACATTGCTCGGACCGTTCAGCGGGCAGACGAACGTGGGGTAGAACTGGCAGTCGTACTGCCAGGTCGGAAGGATGAAGAACATCGCGGCCTGCGATCCTGGCACCGGCTGCCCCGACACGAATGGATAGAAGTAGACGAACGCGCCCGCGGCCACCGCGAGGTAGCCGACGACGCGCCACATCCGTCCGGTCTCCCAGAGGTACGCGAGACCGCACGCGAGGGCGAGCAGGTAGAACGGCAGGGCGGTGAAGAAGTGATAGAAGAACAGGACCCGCGAGATCGGGATCCAGGCGGCGTACTGCATCAGCATCGCGAACACGACGAACCCGAGCGTGACGGATCGTGCGCGGACCGCGGCGATGGCGCACCACACCGTCGCGACGAGCGCGCCCCAGAAGAGCACGATGTTGCCGGCGTCGTAGATGTACGCGTTGTTGCCACCGTCGGACTGGCCGAAGTACCAGTAGACCGGCTTGAGAACGAGCGGCCAGCTCCACCACGGTGACGCCGCCGGGTGCGGCGACGTCAGACCGCTGTGATACCAGTACATCTGCTTCGTGAGCTCCACGAGATCCCAGCCGTACGGCGCGGTCGGGCCGCCGAACCAGTGCAGGTAGCTCGCGAGGTAGATCCCGACCGGGATGATCGCGAACGAGAGGAACAGGAACGCCGCGTTCTTCCCCTTGCCCGCGAGCAGATCGAGGGGGCCGCCGGTACCCGGGCGACCGCACTGGTACGCGTACACGGTGACGGCGAGCGCGGCCACGAGCACACCCGCGAGCGTGTACAGCGCGGCCCACTTCGACGCCGCCCCCAGCCCGAGGAGCACGCCGGCGATGAGCAGGTCGGTGCGGGCTGAAAGGCGCGGCCGGTGCGCGGCGATGATGAAGTACCAGCCGGCGACGATGCACAGCGCGACGTAGATGTCATTCATGCCGATGCGCGCCTGGGCGAACATCGAGCCGTCGAAGATGACGGCGATCCCGACGAGGATCGCGACGATCCGTGCGGCGAAGAGGCGTCGCACGAGGAGCACCAGGATGAAGGCGAGGAGTGCCGCGGCGACGACACCGGGCAGGCGCCACGCGAGCGCGAGCCGGCCGGTGTCGACGCGATCGGCCGTACCCGTCGGCGCGAGCGCGACGAGCGTGTCGCCCGTGTCATCCACACCGAGCGCAGTCGCGTTCGTCGGGATCGCCGCGAACGGCGAGAGGCCGTGGACGTCGACGACGACCACCCGGCCGTCGGCGATCGCGTACAGGAAATCCGTACGCTGGACGACGGTCATCGTCGTGACGCCGCTCGTGAATG
>DASYVN010000163.1:0-9094 GCA_035937095.1 Candidatus Limnocylindria bacterium | reverse complement strand
AGGATCCGCGCGATGACCCGCGGGTGGAGGATCTTCTCGAGCTGCTCCAACCGGCGGGGATCGGCGAACACGACGTCGGCGAGCCTCCGCCGGTCGATCTCCTTGTCGTCGCCGAGCACCGCGGTCCCGAACTGCTGGACGATCGCGCTGTACCCGGTGGTCCCGCGGCTCTGCTCATCCCGTGCGATGGCGTCGGCGTCCAGGACCCGCGCCCCCCGGTCGCGCAACATCCCCGCGACGGTGCTCTTTCCCGCCCCGATCGGTCCGGTCAACCCGACGACGAACGCGCTCACGGATCGCTCTCAGCCGGTCCGGCGCTCGCCGACCACTCCTCGTAGAGCGCGCGGAGAGCGGCCTCGAGCGCAGCGTGCTCGGAGCCGAGCCGGCGCGTCTCCATGAAGTCACCGGACATCGCGATGTCCTCGAGCTTCTTCGCGAGCTGCGAGAGCTGCAGCTCCATCGCGCCGATCCGCGCCTCGAGTGCCCGAACGCCCTGGACCTTGCGCACCCGCGACGCGGTGCGCCGCTGGGGCGGACCCGAGCGCGCCGGAAGCTCGGCGGGTGCGACGGGCCGGGACGCCACGCGCGGCTTCGGCCGCGATGGAGCGGCCGCGGGGCGCGCGCCGGCGATCGAGAGGGCTGTGGTGTCCGGGTCCGGCAGCGGACGGCCCTCGTCGCGGGCCTTCTCGAACGCGGTCCAGCCGCCGTCGTAGCGCTTCAGCCCGGCATCCCGGATATCCCAGATCTCGCTAGCCAGCTTGTCGATGAAGTATCGGTCGTGGCTCACCGCAACGATCGTTCCCTCGTATCCCTCCAGGACCCGCTCGAGCTGCTCCCGCGCGACGAGGTCGAGATGGTTCGTCGGCTCGTCGAGGACCAGGAGGTTCGCCTCGCGGGCCGAGAGCCGGGCCAGCGCCAGGCGCGAGCGCTCGCCACCCGAGAGGACCCCGACGGAGCGGAACACGTCGTCGCCGCGGAACAGGAACCGCGCGAGCAGATCGCGCGCGCGCTGCTCGTCGAGGCCGGTCGCCTCCCGGAGAGCGTCCATCACCGTCTCGTCGCCGGTCAGCTCGGCCTGGGCCTGCGCGAGGAACGCGACCCGCGCCGTCGGCGCGCTCGAGACGTACCCGTCCAGGGCCGGCAGCTGGCCGACGAGGGTGCGCACGAGCGTCGTCTTCCCCGCGCCGTTCGCGCCGACCACCGCGATGCGCGCACCGCGCTCGACGCGGAGCGGCGGCGTCCGCACGACGACGCGCTCGCCGTGACCCACCGCCAGCGGCGTCGACTCGAGCACGGTGGCGCCCGCGAGGTGGGCGGCCTCGAGGCTCCAGCCGTGCTTCGTTGTCGCGAGCGGCGACTCGATGCGCTCGAGGCGCGCGAGCTGCTTGGCCCGGCCGCGAGATTGCTTGGATCGCTGGCCTGCGCGGAACCGATCGATGTACTCCTCGGTCCGCGCGATCTCCTCTTGCTGCCGGGCGGCGGCGCGGGCGAGGGACGCGTCACGATCGGCGCGTTGCCGCGCGTACTGCGAATACCCGCCGCGGTACTCGACGACCTTGGAGCCTTGGGCCGCGGGCTCGAACGACAGCGTCCGCGCTGTGACCCGGTCGAGGAACCAGCGGTCGTGCGACGAGGTCAGCAGGGTGGAGTCCTGCTCCACCAAGAATGTTTCCAGCCACTCGAGCGCGGCGATGTCGAGATGGTTCGTCGGCTCGTCGAGGAGCAGGAGGTCGGGATCGTCCAGCAAGAGCCGGGCGAGGCCAAGGCGGGTGCGCTCCCCGCCCGACAGCGTGCGGACCTCGCGGTCGCGCAAGGCATCCAGGCCGAGTCCCGAGAGCACCCGGCCGAGGGTCGCCTCGAAGTCGTAGCCACCGGCGTGCTCGAACTGATGCTGCGCGTCCGCGTAGCGCTCGAGGAGCTCCTGGTCAGCGGTCGCGAGCTCGTGCTCCATCGCGCGCAGCTCCGCCTCGAGCTCCGCGAGGTGCGTGGCCGCGCCGCGGGCATGGGCCTCGACGGTCCCATCGATGTCGACAAGCAGCTCCTGCTGCAGGAAGCCGATGCGGGTGCCACGCGCGAGGGCGATCGATCCGCCGTCCGGCGAGTCGAGGCCGGCGACGATCCGCAGCAGCGTTGACTTGCCGGTGCCGTTCGGGCCGATGAGTCCGGCGCGATCGCCGCGCGTCAGCCGGAAGCTGACGTCGCTGAACAGCACCCGGTCCGCGAAGCGACGGCCCGCGGCCTGGACGGAGAGCACGCTCACAGCGGCGACATCACGTGCCCGTGCAGGTGCGGCGTCACGCCGGGGGCGCCGGCGTTGGCGACCAGCTTCAGGCCCCCGGCTCCGATCTTCGGCCGGCGCGCGAGCTCCTGCACGGCGTTGATCATCGCGACGAGAGCGCCGGGTCGAGCGCCGCTGGGCCACGCAGCGATGGCGTGTGCTTCTTCGGCACGATCACTACGTGGAGCGGCGCCGCTGGGCGTGAATGGTGGAAGGCCAAGACGAGTTCGTCCTCGAAGACCCGTCGGATCTCGACCTCGCCGGTGAAATACGTCTTCGCAATACCAGTCCCGCTTGCGACCCGGCGCCTCGAAGGCGGTGCGCACCATCAGCGGCTGACCCGCGGCGCACGCTGGCAGCGCGGACAGTGGTACGTGCTCCGGCCACCGATGACCGTGCGCTTGATCGAGGCGCCGCAGCGATCGCACGGCTCCCCGGCCCGGTCATACACGACGAACTCGTGCTGCATCCGGCCCTGCGTGCCGCTGCTGTCGCGGTACGTCCGCAGCGTCGAGCCGTGCAGCCGGATCGCCTTGCGCAGCACCCATTTGATGGCCTCGTGCAGCCGCGCGATCTCCTCCGGCTGCAGCGAGCCTGCGCTCCGCAGCGGATGGATCCGCGACCGCCAGAGGGCCTCAGACGCGTAGATGTTCCCGATCCCGGCGATGCCGCGCTGATCGAGCAGGAGCGGCTTGATCGCGGCACGCCGCCGCCGGCGAAGGAACGCCCGCAGCCACGCGACGGTGAACGAGCGCGACAGCGGCTCGCGGCCCATCGCGAGGTGGAGCGGCGCCTTCAGGGTGCGGTCACCCCCGGCGTCATCCGCGACGATCTCGGCCGTGTCGACGAGGATCATCCGGCCGAGCTTGCGCATGTCGACGAAGTCCAGACCGGTGCCGTCGGTGAAGGTGAATGTCGCCCGCGTGAAGCGCTCCGGGGCCGCCTCGCCCAGCTCCTTGAACGCGAACCGCCCGGTCATCCGCAGCGACGTGCAGAGCGCGTCCCCGCCATCGAGCGCAAACACGACGAGCTTTCCCCGGCGGCGCACCGCCTCGATCCGGCGGCCCGCGAGCCGTGCGGCAACGAGCGGGACCGGCTCGGGCTCGGTGAGCCGCTCCCAGTCCGACCCGAACGCCGCGATCGTGCGGCCGGTCACCAGCTCCGCAAGCTGGCGCGCGATGGTCTCGACCTCAGGTAACTCGGGCATGAGCCGGAGCCCGCAGGGGGATCATCTCGTCCCAGTTGTCTCCGGTGCGGACGTCGACGACGAGCGGGACGTCGAGCGGGTACGCGTTCCCCATCTCGTCGCCCACCAGCTCGGCGAGCTCGTCGACCCTCGACCGATCGACCTCGAAGACCAGCTCGTCGTGCACCTGGAGGACCGCGCGGGCCCATTCGGCGCCACGCAGACGCTCGTGCACCTTCACCATCGCGATCTTCATGATGTCGGCCGCCGTGCCCTGGACCGGCATGTTGATCGCCATCCGTTCCGCGGCGTTGCGCACCGCGCCGTTGCTGCTCGCCATGTCCGGGATGTAGCGCCGCCGTCCGAGCAGCGTCTCGACGTACCCCTGCTCGAGGGCGAACGCCTTCGTCTCCATGACGTAGCGGCGGACGAGGGCATACCGCTTGAAGTACTCGTCGATGAACTGCGCGGCCTCTTCCCGCGGCATCCCCATCCGCCAGGCCAGCCCGAAGTCGCTCATCCCGTACACGATCCCGAAATTCAGCATCTTGGCGACGCTGCGCTGCTCGCGGGTCACCGCGCTCTCGGGGACGCCGAATCCGGCGGCCGCGGTGCGGGTGTGGACGTCCGCGCCCGAACGGAACGCGTCGACGAGCGCCGGATCGGCGGACACGTGCGCGAGCACCCGGAGCTCGATCTGCGAGTAGTCGGCCGCGAAGAGGGTCTGCTCGGGTCGAGCCGCGACGAAGGCCCGCCGGATGCGCCGGCCGAGCGGCGTGCGGATCGGGATGTTCTGCAGGTTCGGCGACTGGCTCGACAGCCGCCCGGTGGACGCGACGGTCTGATTGAACGTGGTGTGGATCCGGCCGTCGCGATCGATGAGCGGGCCGAGACCCTCGGCGTACGTGGAGCGGAGCTTCTCGACCTCGCGGTACTCAAGGATCTTGTCGACCACCGGGTGCGCGCCGCGCAGCTCCTCGAGCACCGCGGCGTCGGTGGAATACCCGGTGCCGGTGCGCCGCCCACGCGGCAGTTTCAGCTCGGTGAACAGCAGCTCTTGCAGCTGCTTGGGCGAGTTGATGCCGAACTCGTGGCCGACGGCAGCGTGGGCCTCGTGCTCGATCCGGGCGACTTCACCGGTGAACTCCACCGCGAGCGTCGAGAGGTACTTCGTGTTGACCTTGATCCCCGCTTCCTCCATGTGGACCAGGACGTCGATGAGCGGTAGCTCGATCTCGCGGAACAGCGTCGCGAGGCCGAGGCGATCGAGGTCGTCGCGGAACAGCGCGGCGAGCCGGAGCGTCGCGACGGCGGACGTCCCCGCGCGGGCGAGTCGCTCGTCGAGCGTGGGGACGAGATCCTTGTGCTTGCGGTCGGGGACCGGAAGCGCCGGGATCTCGAGATGCAGGCGCTCGGTCGCGAGGTCCTCGAGCAGATGCTGCCGGCGGCTCGCGTTCGCCAGGTAGGACGCGATCACGGTGTCCATCTCGATGCCCTGGAGGTCCGCCCCCGCGCGGCGCAGCGCGCGACGCGCGGTCTTCGCGTCGTGCACCAGCTTGCCGATCCGAGGATCGGCGAGGAGCTCGACGATGGGCGCCGGCAATGCGCCGCCGACGGCGAGGTAGCAGCAGGTCTCCTCGAGCGCGAGACCGAGCCCGAGCAACCGTGGCGATCGCTCGGTGTCGACGTCGGCGAAGATCGCGATCCGGCCGGCATCACGCGCGCGCGCGAGGTACTCGGCGGCATCGGCGTCAGCCAGCAGCGCGACGGCGACCGGCGCCGCGACTGGTCCTGTGAGTCCGAGCGACAGCTGGCCCGTCCCCGCTGCCGGCGCCACCGTGCGCGCGGTCTCGGATGGGAAGAGCGTCGGCGTTGGAAGCGGCGCCGCGGTATTGCCGTCGGCCGGCGGCAGGCGCGGGATGAGGCTGCGGAACTCCAGATCGCGGAACAGGTCGATGACCGAGGCGCGGTCGTACTGCCCGCGGCGGGTCCGCTCCGGATCGAGCGTGACGGGGATGTCGGTGACGATGCGCGACATCTCACGGCTGTGGCGGACCTGCTCACGGTTGGCGTCGAGCGCGGCCCGCAGCTTGGGGGTCAACGTGTCGAGGTTCTCGTATACGCCCTCGATGCTGCCGTGGTCGGCGATGAGCTTGGCCGCCGTCTTCTCGCCCACGCCCGGGACGCCCGCGATGTTGTCGGTGGGGTCGCCCTTGAGCGCCTTGTAGTCGACCATCTGATCCGGCCGAAGCCCGTAGCGCTCGAAGATCTTCGCCTCGTCGTAGATGACGGTGTTCTGGAATCCCTGCCGGGTGGTCATGAGCGCCACGCGTGGGGTGACGAGCTGGAGCGTGTCCAGATCGCCGGACAGGATGAGCGTGTCGAGGCCGGCGGCCTCGGCCTGCTTCGCCAGCGCGCCGATGACGTCGTCGGCCTCGTACCCGGGCAGCGAGTACATCGGGACGCCGAACTTGTCGAGGAACTCCTTGCATCGCTCGAATTGCGGGCGGAGATCGTCCGGCATCGGCTTGCGAGTCGCCTTGTACGTCGCGTCGCGTTCCTTCCGGAACGTCGGCACGGGCAGGTCGAAGCAGGCCGCGATGTGCTGCGGCGGGTACTCCTGGATGACCTTCAGGAGGATCGACGCGAAGCCGAACGCGGCATTCACCAGCTCGCCCTTCGTCGTGGTGAGGGGCGGGATGGCGAAGTAGCCGCGATAGATGAGGCTGTTCGAGTCGGCGAGCAGCAGGCGCTCAGGCATGCCTTGAGTATCGCGGGTGCGGGGCCGCTCCTTTGCTAGCTGCGGCGAAGCCGCCGGTGCGCGACGAGCGCGGCCACCGCGCATAGGAGCGCCAGCCCGAGGAAGACGAGCGGCGGCGGACCGAACGACGGCCCCGACGCGGCAGTGGACGGCGCGCCCGTCGCGCCCTGGGTATCCACGCGCGCCACCGGCGTCGGCGCTGCGGCGTTCGCGTCGCGACCGCTCGGCGTATCGGCCACCGGCGACGGCGGGGCCGCCCCCGCGGCGGGTGCGGCTGCGGGTGCCGCCGTGGCGATCGACTTCGCCGCGGCATCGGAGGCGAGGGCGTTCACCGCCGCGCCGAATTGCCCCTTCTCGGCGAGACGCTCCGCGGTGCTCGTCCCGCCACCGAGGCTGCTACCCGTGTTGACGACGGCGGACGCGAGGAACAGGAAGACGAAGAGCCCGCTGCCCATGGCGCCGAGCAGCCGCAGTGGCCGCAGCCAGACCGGTCCGCGATCGAGCCGCGGCACCAGCGACCGCCGGGGCGCAAGCTGCGGCAGCCCGCTGATCAGCCGGCTGGTCGCCCGCAGCTCCGCGACGCGTCCACGGCAGCGGGCGCAGCCGTCGAGGTGTTCGGAGACGAGGCCGTGCTCGCCCTGGGTGAGGGCATCATCCAGGTACGCGGACAGGAGCAGCTCCGGGTGTTCGGTCATCCCACTCATCTGAACGTCCCCCGCGGGCGGAAGGTTCCCCGGGTCATCCCGCGCTCCCTCGCCAGCCCTTGGCGACCAGCTCGTTGCGGACGGTGACCCGGGCGCGGTGGATCCGGGACTTCACCGTGCCGATCTCGGCCACGGTGATGGAGGCGATCTCCTCGTAGCTGAACCCTTGGACGTCGCGGAGCAGCAGCGCATCGCGCTGCTCGACCGGCACGAGCGCGAGGGCGGCCTCCACCGCCGCGAGGGCCTCGTGGCCGGCGGCAATGTCCGCGAGCTCGGGGCCACCAGCCGCCGGCTCGGCCCAGCCCGGGTCACCATCCGCGTCGTCGGGGGGGTCGAGCGGTAGCTCGCCTCTTCGTTTCTGTGACCGGATCACGTCGATCGCCCGATTACGCGCGATGCGGAACAGCCACGCCTTGAACGACGTCCCCTCGAAGCTCGGGAGTGAACGCCACGCGGACACGAGCGCGTCCTGCACGACGTCCTCCGCATCCGCACCAGGACCGAGGATCCGCGCGACGTGGGAGTAGAGGGCGCGCTCGTGGGCGCGCGCGAGCGAATCGAAGGCCCGCACATCGCCCCGCCGAGCGCGATCGAGATCGTCCATCACCTGATCTGGGATATCCTCGCGACCGGATGCCCGCCGCGCCGAACGGACCTGCGAAGCGCGTGGTGATCGGAGAGGACGATGAGCCCATCGCCGTCCTTCTCCGTGACGCGATCAACGACGAGCCAGGTTACCAAGCGGTCGTCGTGGCGGATGGCAGGAAGGTCCTGGATGGCGCACGCGAAAGCCGCGCCGACCTCCTCATCCTCGACATCATGATGCCGGGTCTGAGCGGCTTCGAGGTGTACGACCGGATTCGGGCCGATCCGGCGACCGCGACGCTGCCCGTCCTCTTCATCAGCGCGGCCGTCGACCACTTCGCCGAGGACTTCCTGCGACGGGGCATCACCGACGTCATCGCGAAACCCTTCGACCTCACGGACTTCCTCGACCGGGTCCGCGCGATCTGCCCGCCGGCCGCCTGATGCCGCGCGCGGCGGCCGGCCGCTACGCCGCCCTCGCGCAGCTGGCCGCGCAGACCGCGCTCGCCGTCGGCGAGCGGATCAACATCGACGCCACCGCGATCGTGACCCGGAAGCGCGGACGCGCCAACTTCGCCACGGCCGCCGACCACGCCGCCGAGACAGAGATCCTGCGGCGGCTGCGCGCCCACGACCGCACGGTGCCGATCCTGGCCGAGGAGAGCGCCGACCGGAAGCTGCGGACCGCGGCGCGGCTCTGGGTCGTGGATCCCCTGGACGGCACGCTCAACTTCTCCCGGGGTATCCCGTTCTATTGCGTCGCGATCGGCTACGTGGAGGACGGCACGGTGCGCGCGGCGGCGGTCCATGCGCCGCGGACCGGCGAGCTCTTCGTCGCGCACGAGGGCGGTGGCACGACCCTGAATGGCGTGACCGTCACGGTTTCCGGGGTGACGCGGGCCAGCGATGCGTTCGCCGTCACGAGCCTCGCGTTCAAGGCGGCGTCGCGGAAGGACTCTCGATTCGTGGAGCTGAACGGGACGGTCGCGCGGCTGCGCGTGATCGGCTCGGCGGCCCTCGAGATCTGCTACGTCGCGTGCGGCAAGCTCGATCTGTTCGTGCACGAAGCGCTGTCGCCGTGGGACATCGCGGCGGCGCAGCTCATCGCGCGCGAGGCCGGCGCGGTCGTGCGCTCGTTGAAGACCGGGGAGGACGCGGCGTGGGACGAGCCGCAGGTCGCGATCGGGAATCCGAAGGTCGTGAAGGATCTCTTCGCGAAGATCCCGTCCTTGGTCCGGCCGAGTCGCCGGAGCTAGCGATCGGCGACGGGGGTATCCCACCGGCCACCTCCGCGGTGGCCGAACGGACCCGCGCGGGTGGCGAACTGGACGATCGGAAGTGGAAGATCTGGGAGGCCTTCTTGGCGGGCCCTCGGATAAACTCGCTGCAGAAACGCCGGAGTGGAGGAATGGCAGTCTCGACCGCCTCAAGAGCGGTTGGGCCGAAAGGCCCGTGAGGGTTCGAATCCCTCCTCCGGTACCGCCTAGGGCGGCGTCGCCTCACGCGGCAGCTGCATCGTCACCGTCGTCCCCTTGTCCTCGCCGGCACTCTCGAGCACGAGCGTCCCGCCGTGCCCCTCC
>DASYVN010000162.1:0-11484 GCA_035937095.1 Candidatus Limnocylindria bacterium | reverse complement strand
GCCACCGACATCACTGACCAGCACGCGAGCTTCAGTAACGTCGACGCGTACGTCGGCATCTCGGCGCCAGGTGTGACCATCTGGAGCACGACGCCGACGTACCCGACCACGCTCTCGCGCGCCGGTCAAAGTTCCCAGAGCTACGCGGCATTCCGCGGCACCTCACAGGCTGCGTCGCTCGTTGCCGGGATCGCGGCACTCGTCCTCAGTGGCGAGCCCGGACTGACGGCTGCCCAGCTCACCGACCGGCTGAAGCGCACCGCCGACGATCTTGGTGCGCCGGGGACGGATCCGGTGTTCGGCGCCGGCCGCGTGAACGCCCGGCGGGCGGTCACGGCGAACCCGGCCCTCCGCTATAGCGGCGCCTACGACGCGTCAGCTCTCCCCGCGAAGGGCACGATCGCCGCACCGCTCACCGGACAGGTGAAGGTGACGAACGCCTCGAGATTCGCGTGGAACGCCACCGGCCCGGACCCGGTGCGCCTTGGGTACCACTGGGTCGACCTCGCGAACAACATCATCGTGTGGGACGGCCAGCGCAGCCCGCTTCCCGCGGACCTCCCGGCCGGCGGCAGCACGACCGTCGCGGTCACGATCGCGACGCCGGCGAAGCCCGGCACGTTCATCCTCCAGCTCGACCTCGTGCGCGAAGGGATCGCCTGGTTCTCCTCCAACGGTGTGGCGGCAGCGAGCGTCACCGTCGCGATCTCGAGCGGACTCGCGGCGAGCTATGCGCCGGCCGCGAGCGCGCAGTCGACGTTCGTCCTCGGATCGAACACGTTCGCGGTGACCGTCAGCAACACCGGTACCGTCACCTGGCCGGCGGCAGGCGCAGCGCCGGTACATCTCTCCTATCACTGGCTCTCGCCGAGCGGGCAGATCGTCGTCTGGGACGGCGCGCGCGGCATTCTTTCGACGGACGTCGCGCCCGGCCAGTCGGCGGTCGTCGCGATCCCGATCGTTTCGCCGCCGACGATCGGCTCGTACACGCTGCGACTGGACCTCGTGCAGGAGGGCGTGGGCTGGTTCTCGGGGCAGGGCGTGTCGCCGCGCGACTTTGCGATCAGCGTGACGAACGGCTTCGGCGCGACCTACGCGATCGCAGCGCCGCCGACGGCCGTTCTCCCTGGCAGCCGCGCCATTCTTCCGGTCACGCTCACGAACACCGGTCTCCTCACGTGGATTGCCGGCGGCGCCAACCCGGTGCACGTCGCCGCACACGTCTACGACCAGTTCGGCGGGCTCCTCCGCTGGGATGGTGAGCGCGCCGTCCTGCCCATCGATGTCGCGCCGGGTCAAAGCGTGACGCTCAACGTCGCCATCGGGGTGCCCGCCATCGCGGCGCTCGCCACGTACGACGTCCGTGTCGATCTCGTTCAGGAGGGCATCGCCTGGTTCTCGAGCTACGGCGTCGGCGCAGGTCGCTCCGGGATCGGCGCGAGTCCCGACTACCGGGCGTCGGTCGCAACCAGTCCGACGACCGTCTCGCGCGGCGCGCCGAGCATCACGGCCACGCTCACGAACACGAGTGCCGTGCCGTGGACGACCGGTGGGGCCGCGCCGATCGACGTGAGCTCACACTGGTATGCCGCCGATGGGACGCCGCTCGTCTGGGACGGCCCGCGCCTTCCGCTGCCGCAGTCCGTCGCCCCCGGTGGCTCGATCACGCTCACCGTGCCGCTCGCGTTCCCCCCCGCCGGCGCGAGCGCCGTGGCGATCGATCTCGTGGCGGAGGGGTTGCGATGGTTCGGAAGCGGTTCCCGAACGCCAGTAACGCTGGTACCGTGAGCGCCGTTGGCTGTTGAGGATGCCAACACCTGTCCGACCGCGGTACATGCCGGGGCTCGGTCACTCGTTTCGGGAAGGGAATCGCCGTTGAGCCGCGTCGCGCTCGCCTTGGCCGTGGTCGCCGCGCTCCTCTTCAATTCGGCGCCCGCTCTCGCCGGACCGAACGCCAACCTCTTTGCGTCGTACCAGGTCGCGCCGCCCCCGAGCGCGGGCGCCGGCACCACGGTGCAGCTCCCGGTGACGCTAACGAACTCCGGCACCGACACCTGGAACGCGGCCGGCCCCAATCCGGTCAACCTCAGCTACCACTGGCTCGATCAGATCGGCAAAGCCGTGGTCTGGGACGGCGCGCGCACGCCCCTCGGATCGGACATCCCCGGCGGCGGCGCGCGGCAGCTCACCGCGACGATCCCGGTTCCGGCGCAGCCGGGCGCGTACCAGCTGCAGCTCGCGCTGGTCAAAGAAGGCATCGCCTGGATCAACCCGAGCGTGTCCTACCCGGTGCAGGCCACCCCCGCGTTCAACGCGACGTACGGCGCGATCTCCCTGCCGACGCTCCTCAATGCCACGACGTACACGGTCACGGTCCCGGTCTCCAACAGCGGCGTCGCGACCTGGAACGCGACCGGCCCCAACCTCGTCGACCTCAGCTACCACTGGACCGACACGACGGGCACCGTCGCGGTGTGGGACGGGACGCGCACGGCGCTCCCGGCGGACGTCTCTCCGAGCAGCAGCACGTCCATCGCCGCCTCGATCACGACGCCGAAGAGCCCGGGTACGTACACCCTCACCGTCGATCTCGTGCGCGAGGGCGTCGCGTGGTTCGCATCGCTCGGCGCGCTTCCGGCGAAGGTACCGGCGCAGGTCTCACCCGCGCTCTATGCGGCCACGTACTCCATCTCGGCGACGACGGCGGTGCTGCTCGGTGAGTCGCGCGCCGCCGCGGTCACCGTGACGAACAACGGCAACGTCCCGTGGAGCGCGAGTGGCGCGAACCCGGTGAACCTTGCGTATCACCTCAACGCGGCGAACGGCAGCGTCCTGGTGTGGGACGGCGCGCGCACCGGCATCGGTGCCGATTTACTCCCCGGGCAGTCGCGCTCGATCAACGTCGCGTACACCGCACCGACGGCGATCGGGACGTACACCCTCGCCATCGACACGGTCCGCGAAGGTGTCGCGTGGCTCTCGCAGATCGGATCGCCGGCCGCGCGGACGCAGCTCTCCGTGACGAGCGGCTTCAACGGCGGCTACGACCAGACGACGACCCCGGGCATCGCGACCACCGGCGCGTCGCTGCTCTTGAGCGTGCGCGTCTCCAACTACGGCGCGCGCGCGTGGCCGGCCGGCGGCACGAACCCCGTCCGCCTCAGCTACCACATCCTCACCAGCGGCGGCGGCGTCGTGAGCTGGGACGGCCAGCGCGGCCTCCTGGCCACCGACCTCGCCGTCGGCCAGAGCGCCGTCGTGCAGGTCCCGGTCGCGGTCCCGAGCTCGCTCGGCAACTACCTGATCGCGTGGGACCTCGTGCAGGAAGGCGTGGCCTGGTTCAGCTCGCTCGGCGTGGCGCGCCTGCAGGAATCCATCAGCGTGCAGCCCGGCGTGACCTTCTACGGCAAGGGCTTCGGCCACGGCGTCGGCATGAGCCAGTACGGCGCGCAGGGCTGGGCCACCGGCGCCGCTGGCCCGGCGCTCACCGGCGAGCAGATCGTCGCGAAGTACTACCCGGGCACGCAGCTCACCGTCGTGGACAGCACCACCAACCCGCGCGGACCGATGCGTGTGCTGCTCTCGTCGCCGTCGTCATCGGGGTCCGCGAGCTGCGGCTCGCCGTTCATGAACACGTGGCTCGCGAACGTGCGCTCCGCCGGCGGCTTCAGCGTCGTGAACGAGGCCAGCGGCAACGCCGTCGTGGGTGTCGCGAGCGCGAACGTCACGTACCAGATCGCCCTGCAAAGCGGCGTGGTGAAGGTGTACGACCAGTCGGCGAATCCGCCGGCGCTCAAGTCCTCGGGCCCCGGTCCGGTGACGCTCGTGCCGACCGACCTGAACCAGCCCATCACGGTGCAGGAGAAGGGTGAGTTCTTCCACGGCAGGCTGCAGTTCAAGAACGATGGAGCCGGGAACCTGCGCGTCGTCAACTTCGTGAGCTACGACGACTACGTGAAGGGGGTCATCCCGAAGGAGATGCCGGCCGGCTGGCATCCCGAGGCCTACAAGGCCCAGGCCCTGGCCGCGCGGAGCTACGGCTTCACGAGCGCGACCCCGGCGAGGGATTACGACGTCCGCGACGACCAGTCCGACCAGTGCTACGGCGGCGCGACCGTCGAGACGAGTGCCTCCATCGCGGCGGTCGCGGCGACCGCGGGCGAGGTGATCACGTACAACGGTGCCGCGATCCGCGCGTACTTTTCGAGCTCGAGCGGCGGGTACACCGTGGGCGTCGGCTGCTGGAACCACGGCACGACGTGCGTGGCGAACGACCCGTGGCTCGTGCCCGTGCCTGACCCGGCCGACCTCGCGGTCCAGGTCCCAACGCCGAACAAGCACGCGAGCTGGACGGTCACGTTCACCAGCGCGGCGATCCGCAGCGCGATCCTCAGCTACAAGGGCGTCGACATCGGGACGCTGCTCTCGACCGATGTGAGCAACCAGGCACCCGGCAACACCGGGCACCTCGTGTCGGTGAAGTTCGCCGGGACCAACGGCTCGGTCGAGGTGCCCGCGGACGTGTTCCTTCGGACCTATCTCGGCCTCAAGTCGACGATGGTCAGGTTGCAGCCGTTCTGAGCAGGCCTAGTACTTCCGTCCGCCGGTAACAGGTGGTCCGCCCGGCACGTTCTCCATATACGCCGCCATCGCTGTGGGTCAGAATGTCGTCGCGCGCGTTGGGGATGGTGGCGAGGAAGAAAGCGGGGGACTCGCCGATGCGCCGCCGACTGCGCCTCCTGTCCCTGATCGCCCTCTTCACCCTCGGCGTCTTCCCGCATACCGCTGCGCCGGCCTCGGCCGCGCCGCGCGGCTCCGGCCACATCGTCGCCCGTGAAGTCACCCTCCCGCAGCCCGCCCTCGGTGCGAGCACCCTGTCCGTGGACGCCGGCGTCCCGGCGGGGCGCGCGTCCGCACTCTCGGTCGGCGCGACCGGCGGTGGCACGCTCCTGTACGCCTCGCCGGCCATCGCGGCAGGCCAGCTCTTCGACCGGATCGGGGTGCACTGGACCCTGCCGGCGGGCCTGACCGACGCGATCACCATCGAGGTGCGCACGTCGGCTGACGCCGCGGCGTGGAGCGACTGGGCGACGATCACCGACGACGACGACATGTACGACGTCGATCGCAACGAGCACTACGGCGCGCCGCTGCCGGCGAGCGCGGGCGCGCGGTTCATCCAGTACCGCGCGTGGCTGCCGGGTGGCGACGCGAGCGCACTCGTGCGTGTCGGCTTCACCTTCATGGACGTGAGCGACCTGAACGAGGGCCCGCTCGTGACGCTGCTCAACGACGTGCGCGGCGCGATCGCGGATCTGGGGCAGAGCTACGCGGCCGCAGCACCGGTCGGCGCGTCCAAGGTCCTCACCCGTCAGGACTGGGCCGCCGACGAGTCGCTCATGGACTGGACCCCCGAGTACAAGCGCGTGCAGAAGGCGATCGTGCACCACACCGCGGGCGACGATGGTGGCGCGAACGTCGCCGCGACGATCCGCGCGATCTACTACTTCCACGCCATCACCCGTGGCTGGGGCGACATTGGCTACAACTACCTCGTCGACAAGTACGGCAACATCTGGACCGGCCGGTCCGGTGGTGACCACGTGATCGGCGGTCATGCCTACGGCTGGAATAACGGCAGCTTGGGTGTCGCGGCCATCGGCACCTTCACCTCGACGAACCCGACGCCCGCGATGGTCGGCGCGATCGCGAACATCATCGCCGTGAAGTTCGCGCAGTTCAGCATCGCGCCGTATGGGGCCGACACGTACACCCACCAGGAGCAGCGGAGCGACGGCACCTGGGTCCCGGTCACGTCGAACCCGCCGAACATCCAGGGCCATCGCGACTCCAACTACATCGTCGGCCAGAACGGCGGCCAGACGGAGTGCCCGGGCAACGCGCTGTGGGCGCAGCTCCCGAACATCCGCTCGCTCGCGCAGAGCGCGGTGCAGAACGGATTCACGAACCTCGTCGCACTCGAGCCGAATCTGCCGAAGGCCGGCCTCCCGGGATCGGTCGTGCAGGTCCAGACGACCGTGCTCAACCGCGGCGTGACCCCGATCCCCGCCGGGACCGCCGTTTCGTACAAGATCCTCCTGAAGGGCGCCCTGTACGTGAACCAGGGCGGCCAGGGCGTCATCGCCGCGGCCATCCCGCCGGGCGCGATCGGGACCGCCACCGTGCCGTTCACCGTGCCCGTCATCGGCAACTACATGGTCCGCTGGGATCTGCAGTCCGGCGGGTCGTGGTGGAACTCGCTCTACAACAACCCGTTCCGCGACATGAGCTTCCGCGCCGCCGACTGGAGCGCCGACTGGGTGACTGACACGGTGCCGAAGACCTGGTTCTCCGGGCAGATCACGCGCGTGAGCGTCACCGTCACGAACGACGGTGGGCGCGTCTGGCCGGCGACGGGCGTGAACCCGGTCGTGCTCGGCTATCGCTGGATCGATGACGCGACCGGCCGGGTCACCATCGGCGCGAACTTCGCGAGCCTCGCCGCCGACGTCCAGATCGGACAGACCGTCACGCTCGGCATCGACGTCACCGCGCCGATGACCGCGTCGGCGAGCTACACGATGGTGCTCGACCTTTACAAGCAGAACGAGTTCTGGTTCAAGGACAAGGGCATCCCCGCCGACGCGACCCCGACCGGCGTTGGCCCGGACTATCACGCGACCTATCAGGTCGGCACGGTCCCGCAGCTCCAGATCGGGCAGACGGTGGCAGTGCCGGTGACCGTCACGAACACCGGCCTCGGGGTCTTCCCCGCGGCGGGCGCGACGCCCGTCGACCTCAGCTACCACTGGTACGACCAGATCGGGAAGCAGGTCGTCTTTGAGGGGCTGCGCACGAAGCTGCCCGCGGACCTGATGCCCGGACAAGCGATCCCGCTGCAGGCCCAGGTGCAGTCGCCGCCCGATGGCGGCACATACCAGCTGCGCTTCGACCTCGTGCTCGAGGGCGTCTCGTGGTTCAGCACGCGCGGCACAGCCACCGGCAACGTGATCGCGACGGTGTGCTGCACCAAGACCTTCGGCGCGCAGTACCAGCCGCAGGTGTCGACGCTGGCCGTGTCCGGCGCGGGCGCAACGGTGCCGATCGCGCTCACCAACACCGGCAACTTCAGCTGGGGCGCGGCCGGCGCGACGCCGGTCCACCTGGGCTACCACTGGATCGACGGCGCCGGCAAGGTCGTCGTGTGGGACGGCACGCGTTCGAGCCTCGCGGCCGACGTCGCGCCCGGCGCGACCCAGACCGTGCAGGCGAACATCGCGTTCCCCGCCGCACCGGGCACGTATGTCCTCAAGTGGGACCTCGTGCAGGAGGGTGTCGCCTGGTTCTCGAGCAAGAACGTGCCGACGTTCGATCAGCCGGTGACGGTGAACCCGTCAACGCCCCAGAGCTATAGCGCGGCGGTCGACGCGAGCGGCATCCCGACCGCGATGGCCACGCGCATGACCACCACCGTCGCGGTGCGGGTCACCAACGCGTCGACCGTCGCGTGGGGATCGAACATCAATCTCAGCTACCACTGGCTCGACAGCGCCGGAAACGTCGTCACCTTCGATGGTCTCCGCACGAGCGTCGCCGGCCTTGGCGGCGGACAGACGACGACGGCATTCGCGCGCGTCCAGGGGCCGGTCGCCGCCGGTCTGTACACCCTGCGCTTCGACGTGGTGCAGGAAGGCGTGGCGTGGTTCTCGAGCAAGGGCGCGACATTCCCATCCGTTGCCGAGCGCGTCGTCGTGCCGACGTTCGGCGCGGTGTACACGGTCCCAGCCTCCGCACTCGGTCCGCGTGGCGCGACGATCACCGTGCCGGTCACGCTGACGAACGCGGGCTCGCTCACGTGGGATCCGGCGCAGAAGTTCGACCTCGCATACCACCTGTTCGCGCCATCGGGCGCGGTCGCTGTCTGGGACGGCACGCGGACGCTGCTGACCGCGCCGGTCGCGCCGGGCGCGTCGGTCACGGTGAACGCGACGGTCACGCTGCCCGCGACGCCCGGCAGCTTCGCGCTGAAGTTCGATCTCGTGCAAGAGGGCGTGTCCTGGTTCAGCGGTCAGGGAGTGCCCGCGGAGAGCATTACCCTCACCGTTCAGTGACCCGGCTCCGATTCTCCGCGCTGCTGATCCTGTTCCTGCTCGGTGTCGCATTCGGCCGCGCGACCGCGCCTGACACCACCGTCCTGGCGCCGCCGTCGTGGAGCGTCGCAGGATCGCTCGCCGAGGCCCGCAACTATCCGCGGGTCACGGCACTCCCGAACGGTGAGCTCCTCGTCACCGGCGGCGTCGACCCGGCCTTCCCCGACGTCGCGCGTGCGACGAACGAGCTGTTCGATCCGGTGCGCGGGACGAGCACGATCCTCCCAGCGGCCGGACCGGGGCGGGTGAACCACACCGCGACGCTCGCCTGGGGCGATCGCGTCGTCGTCGCCGGCGGCACCGACTACAACTCCGGCTCGTGGCACGCGCTGGATCGCGTCGACGTCTACCTGCCGGACTCGCATCAATGGCTCCGCGCGGCGTCGATGCGCCAGCCGCGCGGCGATCACGCCGCGGCCGCGCTCCGTGACGGCCGCGTCCTCGTCGCCGGCGGCGAGAACGGCAGTTTCATCTACCGGAGTGCCGAGCTCTACGACCCGTCCACGGATACCTGGACCGCGGCCGCGCCGATGCCACGCGTGCGGACCCAGTTCCTCATGACGCTCCTGCCCGACGGTCGTGTGCTCGCGCTCGGCGGCCTCGAGGATCGCGGCGCGCCATCACGCACCTCGGTCATCTACGACCCGCGTGCCGATGCGTGGAGCGAGGGACCGCGGTTGCAGTACGACCGCGTGCTCTCCGCGCTCGCGACCCTGCCGAGCGGCGACGTGCTCGTGATCGGCGGCCAGTACAGCGCGAGCAATACCGCGGAGCGCTACGACTGGCGGCTACATCTGTTCATCTTCGCGGGCGTGCTCATCGAGCCGCGCCTCGCCGCGGTCGCGGCGGGGCTCCCCGACGGATCCGTCGCGCTCGTCGGCGGCCTCCCCGATGCACCGTCGCGGGTCGGCTTCGCGCCGACCGCGAACGCCGAGCGCTGGGACCCTCGCACGAACACCTGGCGCGAGCTGCCCGGCATCGCCGCGGGCCGCGCGCTCGGCGCGCTCGTCATCAGCGGCGACGCCGCCTATCTCGTGGGCGCGGCCCGCACGGGCGAAGAGGCCGACGCCCAGGTCGAGCGGCTGCGGGTCCAGTGACCGAGCGACCTGTGGGCTTCTTGTCTCAACATCGACTGACTGTCAGGATTTCTGTCACGGCTGCGTATCACGCGGCCCGGTTGGTCGTTCATCCCTGTGACGCCACTCTCGCGTCGCATCCCAGAGGAGGAAGGCACTTCATGCAGCGCACGTTCGTTCGTTTTGGTCTCGCCGCACTCGCGGCCATCGGCCTCATCTTCGCGTCGTTCCCGGCACCCGCCGCGGCCGTCGGGCTGCTCGGCTCGGTCCAAGGCCACGTCACCGACCTCGCGACGAGTCTCCCGATCTCGAACGCGTGCGTGTGGTTCGGCCCGGTGCACATCGTGCGCAGCGACCCCCTCACCAACTGCGTCTTCACCGATGGTGCGGGCTTCTACTCGCACAGCTGGATCAACGGCCCGTCCACGATCCCACTGACCTTCGAGAAGGACCCGTCGTACCAGCAGAAGACGATCAACACCGTCGTGAACTCCGACGCCCCGGTCATCGTCGACGCCGCGTTGACCCCGACCGGCACCACTGCGGGCTGCACGCCGCCGACGAGCGGCACGCCGACCGAGACCCTCTACCTGCCGAACGTCACCAAGACGCTCGGCGGTCCCAGCGGCTTCCAGACCCCGTTCATCGTGCAGAACACCGGCACCACCTCGACGAACCTCGAGGTCACCTTCTACAAGTTCAGTGACGCGAGCTGCGTGGCCCGCCGCAGCGTGCCGAACCTCGCGCCCGGTGCGTCGTTCGCCGACGTGCCGAACAACGACACCGATCTTCCCGACAACACCCAGTTCTCGGTGACCGTGCGGAGCTTCGGCAACACCGTCGTCTCCGTCGTGAATCAGCACAAGGGCGTTATCGAGGCGGACGCGTACTCCGCAGCCGCGACCGGCGCGACCACCGTCTACCTGCCGAACGTGGTGCGCCGCTTCTTCGGCTACCACTCGCCGGCGATCATCCAGAACCTCGGCCAGGCGTCGACCGTGGTGACGGCCCGCTACCAGAGCTTCGATGGCACCGCATCGACGGTGTCGATCACCCGCTCCATCTCGCCCGGCCAGTCGCAGTTCATCGAGCCGAACAGCGATGACCCGGTCCTCGGCGCCCCCGGCCTGGTGGACGGCAAGCAGTACGCCGTCACGATCACCTCGGCCCAACCGGTGAGCGTCGTGCTCAACACCCACAACGACGATCCCGGCGTGGCCCTCCCGGTCTTCTACAGCGCGAACGGCATCTCGACCGGTGCGGCGACCGTGTACGGCGCCTACGCCGTGAAGAATGCGAACGGCGGCCGGGTCTCGACGATCGTGGTCCAGAACCTCGGCGGCGGACCGCTCACCCCGAGCCTCACGTTCACCCCGCTCCTCTCGGGCGGGGCGACCACGACCTTCATGGCGCCCGTACCGGTGCCGGCCGGCGGATCGTGGGCCTTCGACCCGCGGTTCATCAACGGCGTCGCGTCGAGCGACCAGACCAAGCTCTGCAGCGTGGCCGCGGCCAACTGCCTCGGCAACGGCGAGTACAGCTTCACCGCCCAGGGCAACGGCGGCAACGTCGCCGCGATGGTGAACGTCATCGGCCCTGACTCCGCGATGGGCTACACCGCGAGCCCGACCCCGGCCGCCACGTACAACCTGCCGAACGTCCTGGCGAGCTACGGCGGCTGGACCACCCCGATCTACCTCCAAAGCGTCAGCGCATCGAGCGCCACGCTCAACTGGAAGCCGTTCCTCGGTGGTCCCGCGACCACACAGACGGTGAACCTCACCCCCGGCGTCTCAGTGAAGGTCGATCCGAACATCTCGGTCCCCCAGGGTGCGCAGTACGCGGTCACGGTGGCCGCAAGCGGCGGGACCCTCACGGCGATCGTCATGGAGCTGAACAGCTCCGGTGGCGACAACGCCATGATCTACGGCGGCTTCCCAGCCCCGTAGCGCTAGGCTCGACACCCAACGGACCTTGCGAGGGGCGCCGGCTGAACGGTCGGCGTCCCTCATTCCATTACAGGAGGATTCGTGAAGCTCGACTGGCGTGACCGGCGGCTCTGGGCCTCGACGATCATCCTGTTGCTCATCGCGGTGCCCCTCGGCTTCGCGGTGTACGGGAGCAGCGTCGGCACGCCGAAGCCCACGCCAACGCCATACCCCCCGCCGACGGTCGAGGGCCTGTGGCGCATCGAGGGCTCGGTCATTGACGAGAACCAGAAGCCGATCGAGGGCGTCTGTCTGGCCATCGGCCCGGTC
>DASYVN010000161.1:0-4761 GCA_035937095.1 Candidatus Limnocylindria bacterium | reverse complement strand
GCCCGGACACCCGAGCGTGATCCTCCGGCGTGTCGATGTCGTCCAGCGAGCCAAGCGCCGGATCGACGTCGAGGCCGACGACGTCCGTGCGGCCGGCAAGCACATCGCGCGCGCCCACGTCGCCGCGCAGGTCATGCAGCGCCGGCCAGAGGTCGCGGTGTAGCAGGGTCGGCGGCGTGGGCCGGCCGCGCCACAGCGATGCCACGGCAGCGGCCAGTGATCCGCGCTGCCTCGCGACGAGCGCCTCGATGAGCCCCGCTCGGACGCCGGGCATGTCGGCCAACAGAACGACGGCCGCGTCCGCGCTCGTCGCGGCGGTGAGTCCGGCCTGCAGCGAGCTTGCCTGCCCGGTGGCGTAGGCCGCGTTCCGGACCACGCGCGACCGCCCGAGCCGGACCGCGGCGAGCAGCTCGTCGGCGCCGGCGCCGACGACGAGCACGACGGGTTCGCACGACGACGCGTTCGCCGCGTCGATGACGTGCTGCACGAGCGGACGGCCGTCGAGCGATGCCAGGAGCTTGGGGCCACCGAATCGGCGGGACTCGCCGGCCGCGAGGATGATGGCCGCGACGGAAGTCGCGGGCGCGCTCACCGTCCGAGGGCGAGCGAGGCGTCCGACAAGCTGCGCCCGCTGCGGCTGGATCGGGCTGCCACGACCTCGGCGAGGATCGCGAGCGCGGTCTCCTCGGCGGTCTGTGCGCCGATGTCCAACCCGACCGGCGCATGGATCCGCCCCAGATCGGCGTCGCTGAAGCCCTGCGCGCGGAGCCACGCGAACCGCTCCTCGTTCGTCCGGCGGCTGCCGATCGCGCCGACGTACCCGGCGGGGGTCCGCAGCGCGGCCACGAGGCCCGGCCGATCGAACTTCGGATCGTGCGCGAGCAGCACGATCGATGCGCTCGCGCGAGGGCCGATGCGGGCGATCGCGTCGTCGGGCCAGGCGCCCACGATCTCGTCGGCGTCGGGGAAGCGATCCGTGTTGGCAAGCGACGCGCGCGGATCGGCGACCACCACACGGAAGCCCAGCGTCTTGGCGAGGCGCGCGAGCGCTTGGCCGACGTGCGTCGCGCCGACGATCAGCAGCAGCCGCGGCGCCGCGATCGCCTCCAGAAAGAACGTGCCCTCCCGGCCATCGGCGAGCGGCGCCTGCACCAGCCGGGGTGCGCCCACGACCGACGCGGCCAGCGCGGGCACCTCGAGTGGGCGGAGCTCGTCGGGCCAGCCCGACGCCTGATCGTCGCGGAGGATCGCCACCGTCCCGACGCGATCGGCCGGATCGATCGCACGGACGAGGACGACGGGCCGATCATTCCGGATCGCGTCCAGGGCTTCACGGTGGAACGCGCCGACGGGCTCGACGAGGACGTCGATCGCGCCACCGCAGGAGAGCCCCACCGTGAACGCGAATTCGTCGCTGATGCCGTAGTTCACGAGGCGGGCGCGACCGGCCTCGAGCACGGCCATCGCCTGTTCGTACACCGCGGCTTCGACGCAGCCGTTGCTGACCGATCCCGCGATGCGCGCGCCGGCGCACGCGATGAGCGTCGCTCCCGCGGGACGGGGCGCCGAGCCGGTGACCCGCACCACGGTCGCGATCGCGACGCGCTCGCCTGCCGCGAGCCATGCCCCAAGCTCGGCCGCGACCTCGTTCATCGCGCCGCTGCGAGCGCCCCGACCGGGTCCGCCAGGAATCGCCGGCGGCAGCCCTCCGTGCAGAAGTAATAGGTCGTGCCGTCGTGGGTGGCGTTGATGGCGTCCGCGGTGATCGCGACGGTCATGCCGCAGATCGGGTCGATCGCTTCCGCTACCGCGGCGACCGCCGGCTGCGCGCCGGCGGCACGGGTCGACAGGATCTCACTGAGGATCGTGAGCGCGATCTCCTCGTCGGACCGCGCACCGAGGTCGAGCCCGGCCGGATAGTGGAGGCGCCGCAGGTCCTGCGGCGAGACACCGGTCCCCCTCAGCATGTCCTCGATGATCCGGCCGCGCGTGCGGCTCGAGACCAGGCCCACGTAGCGCGCCGGTGTGGCGAGCGCGACTTCGAGCGCGACCTCGTCGTGATCGCCGCGCGTCGCCACGACGATGGCGCTGCGCGGATCGACCCCGGCCGAGCCCAGATCCGCCGCGATCGCATCCGCTGTCGGGAACTCCTCGCGCGTCACGCCCTCGTCGGCGACGACGACGTGACGGCCAAGGGCCGAGCCGAGCGCGGCCAGCGCCTGCGCGAGCGGCGTGCGTCCGACGATGACGAGCTGCTCGCGCGGCAGGATCGGTTCGATGTGGATCTCCAGTGCTCCTCCGCTGTGGCAGGTCATCGGAAAGTGTCGCACCCCCTCACGCGGCGGCGACGGTCGGCTGGAGATCTGCACGAGGCGCGGCTCGCCATCGGTGAGCGCACCGAGGGCCTCGCGGATCACGACCGGTGCGGAGCAGCTGCCGCCGATCCATCCGACCAGCCGGCCATCGGACGTCACGATGGCCTTCGCGCCGGGCTTCGCCGAGGTCGGCCGCTCGGCGTGGACGACCGTCGCGGCGGCGAAGGGCTCCCGCCGCGCAATGAGTTCCGCGGCCAACGTGTAGAAGCGGCCGCGCGGATCGCTCATCCGGCCGCTCGGAGCGCGGCGCGGCGTGTTGGGCGACCGTGCCCAGCGTGCTCGAGGAGCGCGCCCACGTGCAGCAGCCCGTCGAGGGTGTTCGACGCGAGATGGTCGTCGACGAAGCGGACGATCGCGTGCGCCCCCGCCGCCGCGGGGGCGTAGTCCCGCGTACCGGACAGCGGGTTGAGCCAGATGAGCCGGTACGACCCTCGCTGCAGCCGGGCCATCTCCGTCGCGAGGCGGTCCGGATCGCCGCGCTCCCAGCCGTCGGAGAGGAACAACACGATCGCGCCGCGACCGAGGACCCGCCGCGACCACCGCCGGTTGAACTCCCCGACGGCCTCGCCGATACGCGTGCCGCCGGACCAGTCGGCCACGGTCCGCGACACGCGCGCGATGGCCGCATCGGCGCGGCGTTCACGCAACTGGCGCGTCACGCGCGTGAGGCGCGTGCCAAACGTGAAGACCTCGACCCGGCCCCAGCCCCGTGCCAGGCCGTGGGCGAGATGGAGGAAGAGCCGGGTGTACGCCTCCATCGAGCCGGAGATGTCGCAAAGGATGACCAGCGGGCGCCGCTTCTCGCGGCGCGCGCGCCACACGAGCGCGACCGGCTCGCCACCCGTCCGCAGGCTCCGGCGCATGGTGCCGCGCGCGTCGAGCCGCTGGCCATGTCGCGCGGGACGGTAGCGGCGGCTCGGACGAAGGCCCGGCGACCAGCGCAGCCGATCGAGGAACCGGGCGGCCGCGGCGCGCTCGGCGGCATTCATGGCGGCGAAATCCGTGCTCCGCAGGACCTCGGCCGGGCTCGCCACCACGCGGATGGTGTGCTCGATGACCGATGCACCGCTCCGTCCGCTCGGAGCGACGAGGGGCACGGCCACGTCGAGCGGGCGATCCGGTTGCCGAACGGTCGTCCGCCCCGGTGGCATCCGGCCGCCGCGAAGGAGCACCCAGAACCGATCGAACGTGTCCTCGAATGGCGCGAGGTCCATCTGGCGGCTCACGAGCACCGCCCGGCACGCGGCGCGGACGTCGGGCTCGTGTTCGAGGCCGAGCTCGGCGAGCGCGCTGAGGGCGAGCCGCGCGCGCGTCGCATCGACCGGGACGCCCGCCTCGCGCAGCAGCCGGGTGAACGTGAGCAGGTTGCGCGCGACGCGCTCGTCGGCGCTCCGCGCGTCAGCCGGCACTGGCGGCCCCCTCGAGCAGTCGCGGGATCGAATCCTCGCGGACATGCCGCACGTCCTCCTCGTACTTGAGGAGGACGCCGAGCGTGCCCTCGACGATGTCGCCATCGAGGTCCTTCGCGCCAAGGGCCATCAACGCCAGCGCCCAGTCGAGCGTCTCGGCCACCCCCGGGCGCTTGAACAGATCCTCGCGGCGGAGCGCCTGGACCGCGCCCACGACCGCCTCGGCGAGGCGCTGCGGGACCTCGGGCAGGCGCGCGCGCACGATGGCGAGCTCGCGCTCGGCCGACGGGTAGTCGATCCAGTGGTAGAGGCACCGCCGCTTCAACGCGTCGTGCACCTCGCGGGTCCGGTTGGACGTGACGACGACCGGCGGCGGCACGGCCGCGCGGAAGGTGCCGAGCTCCGGAATGGTGATCTGGAACTCGGAGAGGAGCTCGAGCAGGTACGCCTCGAACTCCTCGTCCGCGCGGTCGACCTCGTCGATGAGGAGGATCGGCGCCGAGGTGGGATCCGAGATCGCCTCAAGGAGCGGCCGTTTGATCAGGAACTCCTCGGTGTAGATGCGGTTGCGCGCAAGGTCGGCGTGGCCCGCGGCCTCTTGGAGGCGGATCTCGAGGATCTGCCGGGGGTAGTCCCACTCGTACACCGCGGAGGCGAGGTCAAGGCCCTCGTAGCACTGGAGCCGGATGAGCCGGCGCCCGAGGCCGGCAGCGAGTGCTTTCGCGACCTCGGTCTTGCCGACACCGGCCTCGCCCTCGAGGAACAGCGGCCTGCCGAGGCGGAGCGCGAGAAAGATCGTCACGGCGAGCCCGCGATCCGCGACGTACCGCTCACGCTCGAGCGCGCGAGCGACCTCGTCGACCGACGACCACACCGGTGACGCCTTCATGGACGAAGTGTAGGGAGCCGCTCCTGCCTATCCCTTGGCCTATCCCTTGGCTGCCTCCACCGCGCGGCGGAGCGCCCGCCGGGTGTGG
>DASYVN010000160.1:0-5230 GCA_035937095.1 Candidatus Limnocylindria bacterium | reverse complement strand
AACCTTGCGCGAGGATCTGCTGCGACGTCATCTTGACCAGCTTGGAGTCGGCGAGTCGGAGCGCGAAGAACCGCAGCGTCTCCTCCGGATCGAGCTCGCGCCAGTCGTATGAGAGGTCGTGGATCACCTCGTTCACGATCGGTTCGTCCGTCGCGGCGGGAGTCGTCGAGAAGAACCCGCGAGCGACGTACTCATGTGCTGCGCTCGCCCGATCCTTCGTCACCAGATCGGCCGCCCGCAGCACGGCGCGGGTAACGCGCTTGGTCGCGATCGGGTACCGGCGCGCCCAGTCGCGGTTGGCCACGAGCAGGCAGCAGTAGTACTGCGACCACGGCTTATCCATCGTCGTGTCGAGGATGACCTTGCCTGGATTCTTCGGGTTCCGCCGCAGTGCGGGACCGGACGCCGCGGGCGCGATGAACGCCTCGGATCGGCCATCCACGAACGCGTCACGCAGCGCGGTGACATCAGGCCCGATCTCGATGAAGTTCACCTCGGTCGCCGGGTCCACGCCGATGTACGCGAGCAGGATCGAGAAGTACCCGTAGAACTGGTCCGACGCATTCTTGGCGTTGACCGCGATGGTCTTGCCGCGCAGGTCGCTGATGGTGGAGATGCCGGGCCTCGCAAAGAGCTCGAAACAACCAGGGTGGATGCCCGCGAGCGTGAGGATCGGGAGGCCCGCATCGACGTTCGCGGCGATGAAGTTCCCGTAGCCGGAGTGGAAGTCGGCCTTGTCCGCGGTCAACCACTCCGCGGTGGTGACCGGGACGCGCACGTACTGGATGTCCGTGAAACCCTCCTCGAGGAGGAACTCCTTCGCGAGCGCGGTGGGCGGATCGCATGCGGCCGGGCTCACGAACCGGACCGTGGTGGTCTCGGGAGGCGGCAAGGTCGCGCCGGGCGAGGGGGCGCCGGTCGGTCCTCCCGGCGGCACGCAGGCCGCGACGAGGCCAGCGCCGCCGAGCGCGGCCGCGGTGCCAAGCGTGCGCTCCAGCAGCTCGCGCCTGGTCACGAGGTCGCGGCGGCCCGGCACCGGGCATCATGGCACCCGTGCGAACCGTCGACCACTCCTTGGATGTCGCTGATGGTCACGACGACACGGAGGCCGCGCAGTCGCGTGGATCGCCGCCTCCGATCGCAGGGCGGGATCGCGTCCGAGGTACCGCTCGCGGCCTAGGTCCCCGCGAGGCGCCGCACCAGCTCGACCGTCGCGGGGTCGAGCCGTCGCGTGGTCGCGACGGCGGCGACGAGCGTGGACACGCCCACCACTCCTCCGCGGGCGACCGGAAGCACGCCGCTCCGGCCCGCGCTGACGAGGTCGGCGGCCGACGTCCCAAAGCGCGTCGCCCAGATGCGGTCGATCGCGGTGGGGGAGCCACCGCGCTGCAGATGGCCGAGCACCACTACGCGAGCCTCGATCCCCGTGCGCTCCTCGATGTGGCGCGCAAGCACGGCACCGATCGCGCGCTGGTCCAGGCGGGCATGGCCGAAGGCGTCCTGGTCGATCGTGGTCTCTGCCTCGAGCCCGGCGATCTCCACTGCCTCCGCGACCACAACGATGATGTCGTCGTCCCCGCGCTCCTTGAGACGACGTACTGCCCCGACGACCTCCGCGCTGGTGGTCGGGATCTCCGGCACAAGGATCACATCGGCGCCGCCGGCGAGGCCTCCATACGCCGCGACCCAGCCGGTATCGCGGCCCATCGCTTCGACCACCATCACGCGATGGTGGGCGCTCGCGGTCGTGCGCAGCCGGTCGAGCGCGTCGGTCACCACGCTGACCGCCGTATCGAAGCCAACGCAGTAGTCGGTCTCGGAGAGATCGTTGTCGACCGTCTTTGGGACGCCGACCACCGCGACGCCCTGTTGGTTGAGCCAGTCGGCGACACGCAGCGTGTCGTTCCCGCCGATCGCGACGACCGCGTCGAGCCGAAGCGCCTTGAGCTGCTCGAGGCAGGCCCGCCGATGCGCCTCGGCCTTTCGCGGATCGGTGCGTGAGGTGCCGAGCACCGTGCCGCCCTCGGGGAGGATGTGCGCGACGTCGCCTGCCGAGAGCGGACGCGCGCGGCCGTCGATCAGGCCGGCCCATCCATCCGCGATGCCGTGCACTTCATGCCCGAGCGCGGTCGCGCGGAGAACGACCCCCCGGATGGCGGCGTTCAGCCCCGGAGCGTCACCTCCGCCGGTGAGGACACCGATGCGCATCGAGGAATGGTAAGGAGGCCCGGGATCACGTTAGGGGGAGCGCGCGGCGAGGAACCGCAGTACCCATGGTCTCGAGCCCGCTCGGCGTTTCCACGAGTCGGGTGCGAGCATTCTCAGATGCCGCCAACCGGACCACCGACGATCGAGACCGCCCGTCTACGGCTCCGCCCGCTGGTGATCGCCGACACGATGTCGCTCAATCGGATCCAGTCCGACCCGGAGCACATGCGGTTCTACCCACATCCATTCAGTCTCCAAGAATCGCGGCAGTGGATCGAACGAATGCACGAGCGGTACGCCCGTGACGGATTCGCGTTGCTCGCGGTCGAAGACCGCTCGACGGAGGAGTTCTTGGGAAATGTCGGTCCGCTCGTGCAGACCGTCGACCGGAAGGAGGAGATCGAGCTCGGCTGGTCGATCACCCCCACACGGTCCCGGCAGGGGATCGCCACGGAGGCGGCCCTCGCCTCGCGAGAGTGGGTGTTCGCGGAGCTTCTCGTTGACTACGTGATCTCGCTCATCCTTCCGGACAACGCGCCGTCGCGCGGGGTCGCCGAGAGGCTCGGGATGACCGTGTGGAAGGAGGTGCTCTGGGGAAAGGACCGACCGCGGACCCATCTCGTCTATCGGTCGGACCGATCGCGCCCTCCCGATGGCTAGCGCGAGGCCGCGAATGCGGGGCCTCCACCTCTCACGGCTGTCAGGAGCCTCGCCGGTCGAGGACGTAGCTCGCGCCGGTCAGCAGGACGCCGAAGCCGACGATGCCGTGATGGACTTCGTGAAGGCCCGGATCACGGATTACAAGCGGGTACGCGAGGTCGAGTTCATCGACAAGGTCCCGCGGATGGCGTCAGGGAAGATCCTGCGGCGCGAGCTCGCCGAGCGCGAGCGGGCGAAGATCGCGACGCCCTAGCCGCGCCGCCTGCCGGGGCTCCGCCCGCCGCTCCCGACGTTCGTGCCCGGGTTGCTCGTGCGGTTCACGCTGAAGCTCGAGCCGTCGCTGCCGATCGATGAGGGGATCGCGAGCGGCAGATTCGCGCCGTCGGCCATGGTCACGGCCTTCGCGTTCGCCCCGACGAGCGTCAGGTGCTTGCCGTCGACGACCGTGCCACCCGCGGTGAACTTCACCGAGCCGAAGTTGTCGAGCGGAGCGATCCCGCGGCCGATGCTCGGCGCTTCCTCGATCCACTCGGCCGAGGACCTCGACGAGTTGTAGCGGATGGTCGTCGTGAAGGTCTTGCCGGTGGTGACGTTCTTCATATCGACGAGCCAGAGGCCCGTGGATTGCTCCGTGATCGTGACGCTCACCGTGTCGCCCGCGTTCACCGCGAGCGAGATCGTGCGCGTCGATTGGGGCAGCGTTTCCGTCCACGCGTCATAGGTCACGGTCCCGTCGCCGTTCACGGTGGCCTCGGTCCCAGCCTGGATGAGGTCGGTCGTGTTCGCACCGCCGATGCCGACCCACGTCGCGTCGACGCCTTGGACCTTCGCATCGGGCGTGGGGACAACCCAGGTGCCGCTCACCGAGGTGTACGACGTGCCGCCGGTCGCGGCGTAGCCGGACCAGTTGCGAGAGGTGCTCCGCACCGTCGTGTTCAGGGGCGTCTGCGGCTGGGTCGGTGCGGTGACGCCGGTGTTCCCAGGTTGCGTGTTCGACTCGATCTTCCACGTGCCGTTCACAAGGACTAGGACGTAGTCGTTCTGGTCGGTGCTCTGGTTGACCGACCCGTCGGAGTACGTGCTGCGCCAGGTCTCGGTCGTCGTCGCGGTGGCGGTCGGGCCGCTCACGGCGATGTCGCCGAACGTGATGTTCCGGAGCTCGATCTTCGTCACGCCGCCGCTCGCGAGGTCGCTGTTGATCTGGGTCATCTCGGCGTAGTGGTTGTCGGTCGAGGTCACGTGCATCAGCGTCGGGTCGTTCGTCGCGAACGCCGCTGCCTGCGCGGCGTTCGCTTTCTGGAGCACGTCCTTGATCGCGGCCTGGGCCGCGGTGTCGGTCGCCGACGCAGAGGTCGAGGTCGTCGCGGGCGCCGCCGCAGCCGGGAAGAGCTGGGTGGTGATGGCCCGGGCGCCGCCGATGCCGATGAGGCCGCCGACGAGCGCGCCGATAAGAAGGAGGGCCACGCCGTCCGTCCCTCGCTTCGCTTTCGGCGGGGCCGGCGGGGGAGTCGCGATGATCGGCTGGGTCTGCTCCACCGAAGGGTCACCCGCAGGGTCACGCCACGGGGAGGGCTCGTCGCGCCAGGGGGCCGGCGGCCGGTTGTCGAACATGGTCAAAGGATGGCCGTTGTGGCTGCCGGACGCATGAAAAGTCGATGAGAAGGAGGTAATGGACGGATGAATGCCCCAGCCGGGACCCAGCGAGGGCCGTTTTTCGGGCCGTTCGTTGACGGAGGGTCGGAGGTAGGCGGATAATCATTCCGGTCCAGGCGCGCAAAGGGGTTGCGGAGAGCAACCTCTTTTTGATGTCAGGATCAACGAGACCGCCCACCTAGCTCAGTTGGTAGAGCACGTCCTTGGTAAGGACGAGGTCTCGGGTTCGATCCCCGAGGTGGGCTCAAGCCTCGGTGGCGAAGAGAGGACGACATGGCAAAGAAGAAATTCGAGCGCACCAAGCCCCACGTGAACGTAGGCACGATCGGTCACATCGACCACGGCAAGACGACCCTGACAGCCGCGATCACCAAGGTGCTCGCCCTCAAGGGTGGCTCCGAGTTCCGCGCCTTCGACTCCATCGATAACGCCCCCGAAGAGCGCGCCCGCGGCATCACCATCGCCATCGCCCACGTCGAGTACCAGACCGACAAGCGCCACTACGCCCACGTCGACTGCCCCGGCCACGCCGACTACATCAAGAACATGATCACCGGCGCCGCCCAGATGGACGGCGCCATCCTCGTCGTCGCCGCCCCAGACGGCCCGATGCCCCAGACCCGCGAGCACATCCTCCTGGCCCGCCAGGTCGAGGTCCCCTACATCGTCGTCTTCTTGAACAAGGTCGACGCGGTCGACGATCCCGAGC
>DASYVN010000159.1:0-3089 GCA_035937095.1 Candidatus Limnocylindria bacterium | reverse complement strand
GGGAACGTCGCGATCGCCGGCCTCTGGCCGGAGCAGAGCCCGGCGCCGTCGCACGATCGGCTGCACGAGCACGAGGTGACACATCCGATGGAGCCGGCCTTTGCCGACTAGCGCGGCCTACCGGATCCTCGACACCGAGATCAACGCGGTCGACGAGCGCGAGCGCGCGCGGTCGATGGGCCCCGAGCAGCTCATCGCGCTCATCGAGGCGAGCGGCCTCCGCGGTCGCGGCGGCGGCGGCTTCCCGCTGGCCCGCAAGCTCGCGACCGCCCGCGCAGCGGCGGCCGGCGGCAGCGCCTACGTCGTCGCGAACGCCTACGACGCCGACCCCGGCAGTCCGCTCTCGCGCACGATTCTCCTCACGAAGCCCGAGCTCGTGATCGAGGGCCTGGCCATCGCGGCGTCGGCCGTGGGCGCCACCAGCGGCTACATCTACCTGCATCCGGAGGCCGCCGCCGCGCGCAAGGCCGTCGAACGCGCGCTCGAGGCAGCCCGGGACGGGCTCGGTGATCTCGTGGTCGAGATCGCCCTCGGACCGGGCGGGTTCATGGGTGGCGAAGAGACCGCGCTGCTCGCGGTGCTCGAGTCGCGGCGCGCGATGGCCCGCCAGCGGCCGCCGTACCCCGCGATCCAGGGACTCCTGCTCCGTCCGACCGTCATCTCCAGCGCGGAGACCCTGGCGGCGCTGCCCTTGATCGTCCGCGATGGCGCGGATGCGTTCAAGCGCGTGGGCACCGCCGCGACACCAGGCACGAAGCTCGTGTCGGTGACGGGCGCGGTCGCCTCACCCGGGGTATACGAGGTCGCGTTCGGTGTGACGCTTGGTGAGATCCTGGAGCGCGCCGGCGGGACGTCGGGCGGGGCGATGAAAGGGCTGCACGTCGGTGGACCGACGGGCGGCATCTTGAAGGCGACCCGTACCAGTGTCGTCTTCGACTACGAGACGCTGAAGGCCGCGGGCACGCACCTCGGCTCCGCGCAGGTCCGCGTGATCGGCCCGGACGTCTGCATCGTGAACGAGGCCGCGAAGCTCTTCGACTATCTCGCGACGGAGAGCTGCGGGATCTGCGTGCCGTGCCGCGTCGGCACGAAGCGCGTCGGAGGCATCCTCGAAGGCATCTACTCGGACCTCGGTCGCGCCGACGACCTGCCATGGCTCGGCGAGCTCGCCGATCATCTGGACCGATTCTCGCTCTGCGGGTTCGGCATCACGAGCGCGTCGATCCTGAGGACGACGATGAGCGAGTTCGCCGATGACTATGGAGCGCACATCACCGATCACCGGTGCCCGACGGGGACCTGCGCGCCAGCTCGGTCGCGGCGTTATGAGACGATGGCTCAGCCATGAACATGAGCACGCCGTGAGCCTCCTCGAGCGCTACACCCAGCCCGCGGAGTCGCAGATCCCGACCGTGTCGCATCACGGCGAGATCCCATCGGGCCAGCCGGTCTGCCAGATCACCATCGACGGCCAAGCGGTCACCGCGGTCGTCGGCGAGTCGATCCTTCGCGCCGCGCAGCGGGCGGGCTTCAACGTACCGACGCTCTGCGACGATGAGAAGCTGGCGCCCGCCGCCGCCTGCCGGATGTGCCTCGTCGAGATCGAGGGCTACGAGCGGCCGATGCCGAGCTGCCATCTGCCGGCCGAGGCGGGCATGAAGTTGACCGCCACCAGCGATGGCCTCTTCGACATGCGAAAGCAGACCCTCGAGTACATCCTCTCGGACCACAACGCCTACTGCATGCCACCATGCCAGGTCGGCTGCCCGACACACATCGACATCCCCGGATACCTCGAGCTCATGACCAAGGGGCAGCACGTCGAGGCGGCCCGGCTCGTGAAGGAGGTGCTCCCGTTCCCGTACGCGCTCGGCCTGGTCTGCCCGGCGCCGTGCCAGGAGGTCTGCCGCCGCGGCCTCATCGAAGAGGAGATCGCCATCCGCCAGTGCCACGGCTACGGCGGCGAGCTCTCGCTCGAGATGGACGTCGCCCCGACGCCGTTCCCGCAGGAGGTCGCGACCGGGAAGCGGGTCGCGGTCATCGGCGCGGGGCCGGCGGGCCTGACTTGCGCGTACTACGCGGCGCTCACGGGCCACGCCGTCACGGTCTTCGACATGATGGAAAAACAGGGCGGCATGCTCCGCTACGGCATCCCGGAGTACCGGCTGCCGAAAGTGAAGCTCGACAAGGAGCTGAACTCCGTGTGGCAGCTCCGCGACGCCGAGTTCAAGGGCGGGATGAAGCTCGGCCGCGACTTCACGATCGACGACCTGTTCGCGCAGGGCTACGACGCGATCTTCCTCGGCATCGGCGCCTGGACGAGCAACGAGCTCCGCATCCCGGGCGAGGATCTGCCGGGCAAGATCGAGGCGATCAGTTACCTGCGCATGAACGCATCGGGCGATCCCGTCCCGGTCGGGCAGGGGAGCAAGGTCGTCGTCATGGGCGGTGGGTTCACGACGTTCGACTGCGCGCGGACGTCGCGGCGCCTCGGCGCCGACGTCACGGTCGTCTATCGGCGTTCGCGCAAAGAGATGGGCGCGCACTACACCGAGGTCGACGACGCCGAGCACGAGGGCATCAAGCTGGAGTTCTTCGCCGCACCGGTCCGGATCGTCGAGAAGAACGGCCGCGTCGGCGGGGTCGAGTTCCAGCGCATGGCCCTCGGCGAGCCGGACGCGTCGGGCCGCCGCCGCCCGGTGCCGGTCGAGGGCTCCGAGTTCGTCATCGACTGCGACACGGTGATCCCGGCGATCGGCCAGTCGCCGGTGCTGGACTGGATGGAGACGACGCCCGGCGTTCGGAAGACCCGGCGCGAGACGATCGTCGCCAGCGGCGCCCTCATGACCGATCGCCCCGGCGTCTTCACCGGGGGCGACTGCCAGATGGGCACGGTGACGGTCATCCAGGCCGTCGCCCAGGGCAAGCTCGCGGCGAAAGCGATCGACCGCTACCTCGCGGGTGACGACATGGCCATGGTGGCCGACGAGCTCCGCGCCGAAGAAGAGGTGCCCGAGCTCATCGACATCGTGCCCTACAAGCCGGAGGAGCCGCAGGTCCGGATGCCCTTCCTGCCGTTCGCGGACCGG
>DASYVN010000158.1:0-2272 GCA_035937095.1 Candidatus Limnocylindria bacterium | reverse complement strand
GGGCCGGCGTCGCGTTGAACGGGTACTTCTCGCGGACCGCGCGACCGCCGACGGCTTAGCGGATCGCAGCGTGCCGGGCTTCGAGCAGATTTTCGACGTCGTCGTCGTGACCTGTGCGGCTGTCGCTGGCAGCGCCATCGCGACCTCGCTCGCGCTCAGCCGGCGTCGCGGGGAGCGCCAGCTTGCCGATGGCCAGCTCTACCGCATCACCGCTTCGGCGGGGAGCAACCGCGCCGAGCCCTTCTTCATCAGCCCGCACGCCCTGTTGCGGCCGTCGCACCAACGGCTCGTGCGGGGACAGCCCTGGATCGCACTCGAGCTCAGCGGTCGCGAGGGGTTGCTGAGCTTTCAGGTCTGGATCCCGCTCGGCGAGGAGCCCCTCGTCGCGTCGCTGCTCCGGGCGGCCTACCCCGACGTCGAGCTCACGCCGCTTGCCGACGGGACGCCCGGGCACATCGCCGCGCAGGCCTGCGCCCGGGTCCAGTTGGCCGAGCGCAGCGACCTGCCGATCCGAACGGTGTTCCCGGCCGACCCGTTTGGCGGCCTGCTCTCGGCGGTCGCGGCTGCGCGCGACGGCGAGTCGATCACGTTCCAGCTCCTCGTCAGGCCGCGGTCATCCGGCTGGCAGCTGCGGGCCAAGCTCCGTGCCCAGCGCCTTCGTGACGGGCGCGGCTGGAGTCTGCTTGGGCTCGCGAGCACCTCCCGGCGTACGGCGATGCGCTTCGAGCGGGAGCAGGCGGCGGCGATCGAAGCGAAGGCCGCGAACCCCGGGTTCGACTGCGAGCTCTGGGTCGCGGCCGTCGCCGACCGCGACGCGCGCGCGCGGGAGCACGTCCGCGCGGTTGGCGCGAGTCTTCGGCCGTACGCGGCGGCGAACAGCTTTCGGCTCCGCTTCGCCCGACCCAACCCGCGCTTCGCGCGGCGGTTCGCGGGCCGCGCGTACTTCGGCCATGGCGGCTTCATCCTCACGCCCGCCGAGCTCGCGGCGATCTGGCATCTGCCGACCGACGCGCAACCGCAGGTGGAGACGATCCGCTCGCCGAAGCTCCCGCCGCCGGTGGGGGTGAGCCGCGGCGAGCGGGTTCTCGGGCGCTCGAACTGGCGCGGCGATGACCGACCGGTGGGCCTCTCGATCGCCGACTCGCGGGAGCACCTCTACTTGCTCGGGCCGACCGGGACCGGCAAGTCGACCGCGATGCTCAACCTCGCCGCGCAAGACATCGCCGCCGGGCGCGGCGTCGGGGTGCTCGATCCAAAGGGTGACCTGGTGCGTGAGCTGCTCGCGCGGATCCCACGCGAGCGAATAAAGGACGTCATCCTCATCGCCCCCGACGACAACGACCTCGTCGTCGGGATCAATCCGCTGGAATGCGCGATCGGCGAGGACCCGGATCTGGTGGCGGAGAACACGCTCACGATCTTCAAGCGGATCTACGAGCGCTCCTGGGGCATGCGGACCGACGACATTCTCAAGGCCGCGCTGCTCACGCTGCTCCGCCGGCCCGGGTCGACGCTCGCTCACGTCCCGCTCCTTCTGACCAACGCGCCGTTCCGGACCCGGATCCTTCGCGATGTCCAGGATCCTTTGGGTCTCGACCAATTCTGGAGATGGTTTGGGCAACTCTCGGATGCCCAGCGGACCGAAGCGACCGGACCGGTCCTCAATAAGCTCCGCGACTTCCTCATCCGGCCCCGGCTGCGGCGGCTGCTCTGTCAGTCCTCGTCGAAGGTCGATCTCCGCAAGGTCGTCGACACGGGGCAGATCTTGTTGGCCGACCTGTCCGTGGGACGGTGGGGCGCGACGCCCTCGGCGCTCATCGGATCGTTCCTCATCGCGAAGCTCTGGCAGGCAGTGCTCGCGCGGTCGGGGACGCCGGAGGAGGACAGGAGGGACTTCTTCCTGTTCATCGACGAGTTCCAGCAGTTCCTCGGGATCGCCGGTCCATTCGCCGATGCGCTCGCCCAGGCGCGGAGCCTGCATCTGTCGCTGACGATCGCGAACCAACACCTCGGGCAGCTTTCGGCCGACTTGCGCCAGGCGATCACTTCCAACGCCCGGAGCCGCGCAGTATTCCAGTGCGGCCAGGACGACGCGAGCACGCTCGCCCGCCAGTTCGCGCCGCTGGACGCTGCGGCGCTGATGTCGTTGCCCCGCTTCGCGATGGCCGCCCGGCTGTCGATCGACGGTCAGACCTCGGACGCCTTCACCATGCGCACGCTCCCGCCCGCGCCGGTGACCGACTACCAGATCGCGGCCGAGGTCCGCGGCTGT
>DASYVN010000157.1:0-27102 GCA_035937095.1 Candidatus Limnocylindria bacterium | reverse complement strand
GCCAATGTCCGCGCCCAGCCGAACGACGCGCCAGGTGTCGCCACCGCAGGGGTGCTGTTTGCGGAGCACGACGACGTCATCGAGGTACAGCGGCAGCGGCGGCGTCGGCATCAGGAGGCGCAGTCTACGAGCGGCGCTCAGCGCTGAGACTGGACCGCCGGCAGTTCGAGCGTCGGTTCTTTCGTGACGGTGAAACGCGTCCTCGGATAGATGAGCGCGAACTGTCCCTCGATGCCGCCGGTCCTCGTGATCGCGACGTGCATGACGTCCGATGCGCCGATCGCCTTCACCGTCCAGGGTCCGTTCAGCTGCTTGCCATCGAGGAGGATCGTGCGGTCAGGGCCTGGGCCGTACCACGAGCGCGGGCTGACCCGTACGTCGTTCACCGAGATCGCCTCGGCCCCCGCGTTGCGTAGCTCGTTCGTGAGATCGCTCATCGCGCGGTCGTCGAAGGTGCCGTCGATCTTCACGGAGATCCCCTGGCCTGTCGCCGGGCTGACCGCCGCGAAGACCTTGAGCTGGTCGATCTCGCGCTGACTCTCGGTCAGCGACCCCTGGCCGTTCGCGACCGAGTCCCTAGCGCCGGCGACGCGCAGCCTGAGGTCGAAGATCTCGTCGCGGAGCGAGTTGTTCCGATCGGACAGGTTGGCGATCAGCGTCGTCAGGGACGCCGGCGTCTCGAGCTGCAGGCTGCGCGAATAGACATCCTGCGAGCGGAACTGTGTCACGACGAGGATCCCGAGGAAGAGCGCGATCGCCGTCGCCGCGATCCCGCCCGCGTTCGACCTCACCGCGGGGAGGCGACGCGCACGGTCAGCGCCCCGTCGTAGGCCGGCACATTGATCGCGTTCGCCCGCGTGACCCGGAAGCCCAGGCCTTGCACGTCACGACGGGCTTTGATGTCCCGGAGCTGGTTCGGGTCGTCGAACGCGCCGAGCACATTGCTCTGCGGGCCGATCACCGCGATGTTGAACGGTGGCGAGAGCAGCGTGCCGTTCACCATGATCGTCGAGCCCACGCAATACACGCTCGTGCTCGACACGACGCGCTGCGCATTCACCGAGATGGCCTGCGCGCCGCCGCGCCAGGCGGTGTTCAGGATGTCGGTGAGGTCGGTCGAGTGGCAGATCGCCTGATCGAGGTTGGTCGCGCCCGCGGCGACGGTGTGCGAGTCATCGAGCTGCACCACCACCCCGTCGCCCGTGACCGCGGTCAGCCCAGCCTGCGCCTTGAGCTCATTGAGCCGCTTCTCGAGCTCGCTCGCGGCGCCGCTCTGGCTCGCGGCGTTCGATTGGATCTGATCGAGCTGCGCCCGGAGATCCTGGAGCTGCACCTTGAGGTCGTTCTGCTCCTTCTGGAGCGCGAACGCGGCATCGGTGAGCGGCGCGTTGTAGCGGACGGCGAGCGAGCTCCGCTCCTGCTGTCCCTGCCATTGCGCGGCGACGAGGAACCCGAACAGCGTCGCCGGCAGCAGGAGCGCGAACGCGTGCTTCAGTCGCTGGCGCCGCGGGTCCGGAGTCGCCGCGAAGGCGGTCATGCCTCCAGTGTCACACGCGCCGGGAGCCGGTCGATGGCCGCCCGCTCGGTCGCCGTGACGTTCCGGTCTCGTTTGCGACACTCCGCCACCGCCGGCAGCACGGCGGCGATGACGTACACGAGCGCGACGCCGGCCTGCGCCGGGCCGTTGGCCGCCTTCGCCCAGTCGAAGACGACGGATCCCGCGCCGTGAGCAGCACGTTCCGCGGATGGAGATCGAGATGGAGGAGCGAGCGCGGCTCGCCGAACAGCGACTCGAGGCCCGGCATCGGCGGCAACTGATGCAGCCGGCGGTGCAGGTCGGCGAGGATCCGCGCGTTCGATCCGAGGTTCCACGGGCGGAGGACCCGCTGCATCTCCGGACCGTCGGGCTTTTCCAGGACGAGGTCGGCGCCGGTCGCGTCGTACACCGCCGGCACCGGGTAGCCGTGCGCCCGACGTCTTCGACCTCGGAAATGGTCGCGGTTTCAGCGAGGGAACGCTCAGGACAAGGACGAATCCGCCTCCGGGCCCTGGGTCTGTAACTGACCACCTTCGACGCTCGCTCGTGAGACTCGCTCGCGTCGAGTGGTCAGCAGCCCCAAAATGGCCTTTGACCATTTTGGGGCTGTAGCTCAGCGGATAGAGCGCCGCCGTCCTAAGGCGGGCGTCGTGGGTTCGATTCCCACCAGCCCCTCCGGCCGCCCCGATGACGAATTCGAGATACGGTACCCATCCGGCTTTCGGCTTGGGCGGAGACGAGCTTGCCCGCGTCGAGCACGAACCCATCGAACAGCGTGCCGAGCAAGGTGCGGCGCTGTCCCGCGTTCATCGCCGGCCAGTCATCAACGATTGTTCGGATGCGACGGCTTGCCTCACGCGCACGCCGCGCCACATCGGGCTCGGAGTTCGAAACGCGTAGGCTGGCGGTCAACTCCATCCGTCGCGTGAGGTACTCATCGCGTCCCAGTGGCCAAGCTCGTACAGGTCCTGTCGTCGCTCGACGCGGCCCAGCAATGAGGAGCAAGTACAACTCACAGCAGGTAGACGGTCACGAAAGAAATGGACACGCGGCGGGTGGAGGGAATCGGCTGCCACTTTACCGCTCTGATCGCCGGGAGTAATCTCGGGTCTTCACTTAGGCAGGAGGACGGCAATGCTAGATGGGGCTCGCGTTGCAGCGATACTCCCCGCGCTGGACATCGAGCGCGCAAAAGCGTTCTACACGGAGAAGGTTGGGGCGACCCCCGCCGAGTCCAGCCCCGGCGGCACGTCCTTTGTGATCGGCGAGACGGGCTTCGCTTTGTATCCCACGCAGAATCCCAACCGGGGAGGGCACACCCAGATGGGAATCCAAGTCAAAGATGTGAATGCCGCCGTTCGTGAGCTCCGGGGCCGCGGCGTGACCTTCGAGGAGTACGACATGCCAGGGCTCAAGACCGTCGGCGGGATCGCTGACACGCCCGCCGGACGGGGCGCCTGGTTCAAGGACACCGAGGGCAACATCATCGGCATCCTCGAGGTACGCCGCTAGGCGCCCACAAGGCCTCCCGCTTCCTGTCAAGAAGTAACGATCGCCCGCTGCGCCTTGACCGGATCACGGCCACGTACTGGACGGGGCGCCATCGAACCGCCGCTCCGCCAACTTCCGGCGTCGGTGCGCGGCGCATCTTGTAGCGCCTTTCTCCTATCCCCCAGAACGTGCGACCCAGACACGTTGTGCCACTCACCGTCGCGGCCTACGCGCCTCTCGGCAAGTTCTCAAGAAGCTGACGGGACCCTTCAGGACCTTCGACCGCGATGCCACTGACAAACACTGGCGGGTTCAACCCCGGTCGGGAGCGCCAGTCTTTGCCTTCGATGGTCGACAGCTCAGGGTGCGTCACCTCGTGAGCCCACAAAAGTCCGATCAGGCGCGCGAAGTGACGCTAGCGGCCGATGCCAGCGCGGTTGACCGACGCAGCGCCAGGCCATTCCCGATGAACCAAGCGGGTGCGAGGACCGCGCCGCCGAGTCCCGCGGCAACCGCGATGAGCGCCGGGATGCCGAGCGTGTTCCCGGCCACGACGAGCCAGTAGGCCACCGCCGCGGCGAACCCGACGTACGCCGTCCAACGCGGCAGTGCGCCACTCCGCAGGGTGAGCGCGCTCATGACCGCGATCCACACGCCGACGGCGCCGAACTCGAGCCAGCCCTGCGGGTCGATGCTGCTTCCGACGGTCGCCGCGATCGCCGCCTTTGCCGACGCATCAGCGGCGACGTAGGCGCGAGCGATGCTCGCGTCGATCGCGAGCCCGCGGAAGCTGCTGATCGCGTTGACGGCGAAGCCGACGATCGCGAGATTGGTCGTCCAGCGCGTCCAGCCATCACCCGCGCCGCGAACCGCCTCGGCGATTGCCGCGACTGCTCCGAACGCGAAGATCGCTCCGAGCCCGAACTCCCAGTTCAGCAGCTGCGAGAACGTCGGATCTTGGGCCATCGATGCGTAGAACGCCGCGGCTCCGCCTCCTGGCTGCTGCCCGGTTGGGAGCAAGAAGTATGTGATCCCCACAAGCACGTAGCTGATGCCGACGATGACCGAGCAGGCACCGCCGACTTGCCGAATATTTGCAGAAAGCACGATTGGGCCCTCCCTTGGCTATCAGCCGCGATCCACCCGGGGATGCGCGAAGTCTAGAGGGTCACGCCCCCCGGCCCGCCGCCTCGAGCTCCGTGAGCCACCAGTCGGCGCGCGCCCGCTCGGCGAACGAGCGCACGCGGTCGATCACCGGATCCGTGCAGCAGACCCCTTTCCGCGCGAGCACACGCGCGAAGACGACGACGAGGAGCGCGGGGAATGCCTCCAGCCCCCGCCTCGCGCACTCTTCGTATGCATCTCGTAGCTGAGCCAGCGCTGCGGGCCCGTTGCCCGCGAGCAGGAGCCGAGCGGCTTCGCAGGCCTTGGCCACGGAGACGGTCTGGACGCCGCGAGACGTCCCTCTCCATTGCGCCGGCCGGGGGAGTACTAACGAGGGTGCTGGCGCCTATCGCAGGCCGCCACAATCGCGTTGAACGTGCGGAGGTGATGTGATGAAGAAGGTCATGGTCGCGCTGGCGTCGCTCGCGCTTGTCGGAGCGCTCAACATCGGCGTCGCGAGCGCGCACCCAGCGGGCGCCCCGACGCCGACGCCAACGATGCCGCCAATCATCACGCCCTCACCAGCGGTGACCCCGACACCCGCGCCGACACCGCGCGTAGGTGCTCCCACCGCGCCAGGATCGCTGCAGGGCAGCGGCGTCGATGCCCAGCAGGAAGGCGATCACCAGGATGGTGACACGACCGACGCCCAGGACGGCGAGCAAGGTCAGCACGAGGACCCCGCCGACGCCACAGCCGGTACGCAGGGCCAGCAGGATCGCAATACCGAGCAAGAGGGCCAGTTCGAGGGCGACAACTAGCGCCGGCGCGATCTGAGTGCACGCGAAGCCTTGCCACTAGCTCATTGAGGGCGGTCCATCTTCTCTGGGTGCCCGAACCGACCACAGAGGATGGGCCGCCCGTCATTGCCGCGGGCCTGGGGTGCGGTCCATTCCGCCAGGTACCTAGGTTCGACTGCGCTGTCGCCGACGCGACACGCCGCGATGGCTTCACCAGAAGACCCAACATGACGGTGCGGCTGCTCGGGCTACGCCGCCGCGCCGAGCCCGCCGTCAACGAGCGCAAGGAAGCGGGGGGCGGCGAGCGCGCTTGACTCCCACCAGCCCCTCCGGCCGCGTGCCGGAGGGCCTCGAAGGGCCTCCCCCGACCGAGTGAGGGCGGCCGCCCCGCTCCGCGCTCCAATAGGGGCGTGAGCCACGTCATCGAGCATCTCTGCGCCAAGGCCGAGCACCAGATCGGGCGGGACGTTTCCGACCCGCTCATCCGGCACGCCGGCACGTGGGGCTATTGCCCGGCCGGCCTGTCCGACGATGACGATCACGACTGGCGCGAGACCGGCGGGAAGACGCTGACGACCGTCCGCCAGTGGCTCGGCCGTCCCGACGGCCTTCTCCCAGGACTGGGTCAGGGCCTCGTCCCGTTGGTCACGACGTCGGCGGCCCTTCGCGAACGATCCCTGCCGATCAGCTAGCTCGCGCGCGTGCGGTGACCAGCGGTGAACCCCGCGACGCCGGCGACGGCGATCCCGACGAGGGCAAGAGCCGACCACGGACCATCCTGGCTCTTCGGTGCCGGTCCCTGCGGCGCGGTGTCGATCCTCGTGGCGATGGTGTTCTGTTGCGACGCGGGGGCGCTGATGCCACCCACGAATACGACCGCCGACATCCCGGGGTGGAGCGGACAGGTGTACGGGAAGATACCGACTTCGGTGAAGGTGTGGGCGTAGACGCCCCCGGTCGTGAGCGTTGACTGGGTCCGGCCCCACCCGATCCCGCTGATCTCGTGCGGGAAGACATCGTCGTTCGTCCACCTGACCGTCGTCCCGACCGTCACGCGAAGGACCCCGGCCATGAACTGGCACTTGTCGATCCGCACATCCGGGCTCGTGCCCTCGATCGGCTTGCTCTCGTTGATGCACCCGCCGGCCTGCGCCGGCGTCGCGAGCGCGAGGATCGCGAACGCGAGCGCGAGGACCGCGAGAGCGACCGGGCGCATGGGGCACCTCCGGACCGTGTTCCCCCTCCCTACAACCGGCATCCGCTCCCGGTTCCCGCTCGTAGCATTCGGGCATGAGCGAACGGAAAACGCGCCGCTATCACTTCATCAGCCGGTGGACCGTGGGTGCACCCGCCGATGCGGTGTACGCGGCCATCTACGAGGTCGTCGCCTACCCCGCGTGGTGGCCCGAGGTGAAGGAAGCCCGCAAGCTCGACGAGGATCACCTCTGGATGCGGACCCGCTCCTTCCTGCCGTACGACCTGTCGTTCGCGCTCGAGCGGACCGTCACGATCCGCATGCCGGCATCCTCGAGGCGCGCCTCACCGGTGACCTCGCGGGCGTCATCCGCTGGACGATCGAGCCTGCGGCCGACGGCTGCCTCATCACGTTCGACGAGGACGTCGGCACGACCAAGGCGACGCTCAACCGGCTCGCGCCGGTCGTGCGGCCCGCGTACATCGCGAACCACTTCCTGATGATGGCCCACGGCCAGGCTGGGCTACGCACGTTCCTCGCGGGCTACGCGCTCGCCCGGCGCGAGGCCCTCTCCGACTAGAAGCCCACCGCCTGCGCCGCGTCGAGCAACGGTCCCGGCACGATGCCGACCGCGATCGCGGCGAGTGCCGCGACGAGCACGAGGGTCGTGGCGACCCGCGACCGAGCCGGCGCGATCGCGTCGAGCCGCGGCGGAGCGAAGCACGCGAGCAACAGCCGCACGCATCCGGCGGTGCTCACGACCGTCGCGCCGGCGCCGAGGGCCACCAGCCACAGCAGCTGCGCGCGCACCGCGGCTTCGAAGACGTAGAGCTTCGCCAGGAACCCCGCGGTGGGCGGTAGGCCGATCAGGCCCATGAGCAGGATCCCGAAGCCGAGCACGAGGAGCGGCCGTCGCCGCGCGAGGCCGGCAAGATCATCGAGGGTCGGATCGTCGGTGCGAAGCGAAACGAGCACCGCGAACGCGCCAAGCGTGAGCGCGGCATCCACCGCGAGATAGAACGCGACCGCCGGTGCCGCTTGTCCTGCGGCGGCGATCGCGATGTACCCCGCTTGCGCGATCGAGAGGTACGCCAGGAGCCGTTTCACCCGCCGCTCGGTCATCGCAGACAAGGTCCCGACGGCGATCGTCAGCGCCGCGAGCACCGCGAGCGAGACCTCCCAGTCGAGGCCGGCAGCGCCGCTCATCGTCGCCGCCATCAGCCGGAGCAGCGCGCCGAACGCGGCGACCTTGGCGACGATCGCGAGGTGCACCGAGATCGCCGGAGCTGCGCGCTGGTGCGTCGCGGGGGACCAGGCGCTGAACGGCATGAGCCCGGCGTGGAACGCAAGCCCGGCGAGCGCGAGCCCGAGCCCGGCGAGGTACAGCGGATTGCGCGTCGCCCGGCCGAGGCCCGCGTACCCGGTCTCCCCCGTCGCCGCGTAGAGCAGCGCGATCCCGTAGACGGTCACGGCCGCGATGGCCGCGGCCAGCAACACGTAGCCCAGACCCTCCGGTCCGCCGCGGCGTCCCGTCAGCACGGAGAGGGGCAGCGAGAGGAGGGCCATCCCGGCGAACAGCACGAGCAGGTCCGTCGCGGCGACCATGAGCGCGGCGCCGCTTGCGGAGAAGAGCAGCAGCGCGACGTCGCTGCCCACGGCATGGCGCGCGCGGCGCCCGTCCGCGCCCATGAGCGCGAGCTCCGCCGCGGCCACGATCGCGATGAGCGCGGCAAGGAACACGCTCGCGCCGTCCCGTGCGAGCGTCGTGGCGGATCCGGCCTCGCCCGGGCCGAGCGCGATCGCGACCGCCGCGGCCGAGGCGGCGAGGAGCGCGCCAAGCCACGCGAGCGCGCGCAGCCGCACCCGCCCGGGGAGCGCGACGGCCGCGAGCACGATGGCGCTCGCCCCGAGGATCAGTGCCGGCCCAGCCGCCTCGAGATCCGCCTCGGTCATCGCGCGCTGACCGGCGCGTCACCGGAACGCTCGGCGAGGTCGCCGACCAGGCGCGGCGCGACGCCGAGGACGACAACGAGCACGAGCAGCGGAACGACGAGCGCGCGTTCGCGCCAACCGATGTCCGTCCCGCCGCCCGTGCTCGGTCCGAAGAAGATACCGCGGAGCAGACCGGCGCCGCACACGGCCGACACGACGATCGCGAGCGCCGCGAGCAGTCCGATGCCGGGCGACCGGCCGAACGCCGCCGCGAGGATGAGCAGCTCACCCGGCGCGCCGCTCGTCCCGGGCATGCCGATCGACGCGAGGATCGCGACGACGCAAAGCGACGTGAGCACCGGCGCACGCGACGCAAGGCCGCCGGCGCCGAAGTCGAACGACCCGACCCGTCGCGCCACCGAGGCCGCGAGCAGGAACAGCGCAGTGACGACGAGCCCGTGGGACACGCTCGCGATGAGGGCTCCCTCGAACGCGCCGGGCGTCGTCAGGAACGCGCCGAGCGCGATGACGCTCAGCTGCGACAAGCTTGCGTACGCGACGACCGCGCGTGTATCGCGCTGCCGGGTCGCAAGCAGCGCGCCGTGGAGCGTGCCGACGGTCGCGATCGCGATCGCGTATGGCGCGAGGTCGGCCATCCCGCGCGGGAAGAACGGAACGCAGATCCGCACGATCGCGTAGACGGCGGTCTTGGAAATCACGCTCGACAGCACCAGCGCCACCGGCAGCGGTGCCGCGACGTACGCACGCGGGAGCCAGGCGTTGAACGGGAAGAGCGGCAGTCGCGTGGCGAACGCCGTGAGGAACAGGAGCGCGAGGATGATCTGGCTGCCCTCGGCGAGCCGGTAACCGCTCAGATCCGCGAACGCGAACGTCCGGGCGCCGACGCCGAGCGCGACGATCCCCGTCAGGAGCAGCGCGCTGCCTGCCATCCAGTACACGACGAGCCGCTGCGTGACGGACCGGCGATCGGCGCCGCCCCAGTGCCACATCAGGAGCGCGAGCGGCGCGAGGAGCGCTTCCCAGCAGGCGAAGAACAGGATGAGGTCGCGCGCGACGAGGACGCCGGAGACCACGGCCTGCAGGAGAGACCAGAGCGCGAAGTACGCCCGCGGCGAGCGGACCCCGCCGCTCGCGGCGGCGCCGGCGGCGAACGAGACGCCGGTGAGCACGAGGAACGCAGCCGACCAGCCGTCGCCGCCGAGTGAGAGCTGCGCTCCGAGCGGAGCGGCCCACACGTACGCCTGCACCGAGCCGCGGCCCACGCCGAACCACGTCGCGAGCGCAACGCTCGCGGCAGTCAGCAGACCGCCAGACACCGCAAGCGGCCGGGCGAGACCGCCGATCGGCAACGCGCATGCGAGCGCGACGACCAACGGGATGAGGAGGACGTCGAAGGCCATCAGCGCGCGCTCCAGGTCCAGTACGCCAGCAGCGCGACGGTACCGGCGAGGATCAACGCCTGCTGTGCGCGTGCGCCCTCAGGTTGCACGCGACGGACGACCCGTGACGTCGACGCGAGGCCGGTGCCGATCGCATCCACGACGCGCAGGTTCACCGATTCGGCGCCACGGTCGAGCTCGCGAGCGACCCATCGGAGTGGACGCACCACGAGGAGACCCGACGCCGCGTCGAAGCCCAGGCCGGCACCCGCCCATCGGAGCGCGTGCTCGATCCGCGTCGCGGGTCCGAGCCCATGCCGGTACGCCAGCCACGCTGCGGCCGAGGCGATGAGCACGACGGCGAAGGTCGCGCTGAGCAGCCACAGCGGCGCCTCATCGGTTACCCCGCTGCCGATGGGCAGGACGCCGCTGATTACGAGCGCGCCGAAGGCGAGCGCTCCCAGCGCCAGCAATGTGAGCGGGATATCTGGCAGGATCGGCGATGCGGGAGGATCGCGCGGAACGGCCGGAGGCGCAGCGACCACGAGCGCGAAGAGCCGGACGCCGGCGAACGCCGAGGCCGCGGCAGCGAGCAGGACGAGCGCTGTGATGAACGCGTCGCTCTCCGTGAAGGCGGCGCCGACGATGGCCGCGATGCCGAAGAATCCCGCCGCTGGAGGGATACCGATGAGGGCGATCGTGCCGATGCCGAACGCGCCGGCGGTCCACGGCATCCGCCGAGCGAGTCCCCCGTATCGCGCGACATCCGACTCATCCGCTGTCGCCCGCCGCACCGACCCCGCCCCGAGGACGAGCACGGCCTTGAGGAGCATATGAGCGATCAGCTGGAAACGTGCCGCGAACAGCGCGCCGAGGCCTGCTCCGACGAACATCAGGCCGACCTGCGAGATGGTCGACCACGCGAGGACGCGCCGCACGTCACGCTGCGCGGCGGCGACGATCGCGGCGCTGAACGCGGTGAGCCCGCCGATGACGGCAGCCGCCTGCAGGACGTCCGGCACGAGGACCGACCGCAGGCGCATCAGGAGGACGACCCCGCCGGCCACGGCGACCGTCTGGATGAGCGCCGACACCGGCGTCGGCGCGTCGGCCGCATCGGGCAGCCAGGCGTGCAGCGGAAGCTGCGCGGACTTCGCGAGCGCCCCGAAGAGTAGGAGCGCGCTCGCGAGGACGGGTCCGGCCCCGGCGACGCTGCCGTGCTCGATGGCGGTGCCGCCGAGCTGGGCGATGTCGACCGTGTGGAACTCCGCGAGCAGGAGGAAGATCCCGGCGACCAACGCCGCGTCGCCGATGCGGTCGATGACGAACGTCTTCATCGCGGCGCCCGCGGCGCGGGGGTCGTCGCGATGATGGCCGACCAGCAGGTACGTCGCGGCACCGGCGAGCTCCCAACCCGCGGCGACGAGCAGCAGGTTCGACGCGAGGACCACGATCAGCATCGCGGCCACGAGGAGCGAGAACGCCGCGAAATAGCGCTGCAGTCCGCGGTCGTATCGGAGGTAGTCGATCGAGTACAGGGCGATGAGCGCCGACACGCCCGTGACGGCCAGCGTCACCGCGAGCATCGAGCTGTCCACGACGAATGCGATATCGGCGCCGGGAAGCGGAAGCCATGGCGCGATGAACGCGACGATGGCCGGCCGGTCGCGGAGCGTCGCGATCATCGACGCTCCTGCGCCGAAGGAAAGCGCCATCGCGGCCGTCGTGATGATCCCGAGGGTCCGCCGACCGAGCCGGCCGCCGGCCAGAGCGATCGCCAGGGCGGTCGCGAGAGGGATCGCGACGACGAGCGTCAGCGTCACGCGGATCGGTCCAGACGTGCGGAGAGGGCGTACCCGATCCCGGCCTGCGCGGCCGCGATCGCGATCACCACGACGGCCGCGACCTGGCCGTCGAGTTCGCGGAAGCCGGCCGCTGCCGCGACGAACGTGAGGGTCGCCGCCCCGAACATCAGCTCCACGCCGACAAGGCGGCCCGCGGCGCTGCGACGAACGAGCGTCCCGAAGGCCCCGACGGCGAACAGGACGGCGCCGAGGTACAGGACCGCCGCGGTGGTCACCTCGGGGACCGCCGGATCATGCCGGCGCCGACGATCGCCACGAGGAGCACGACACCGCAGGCCATCGCGGCCGAGGCCGCGCGGCCGGTGACGAGCGCACCGAGGGCGGCAAGGTCGTAGCCGTCGGCGGACCGCACCGAAACGTTCACCGGGACGTCGCCGTACGCGATGGCGAATGTGAGGAGGACCAGGAGTGTGGCGCCCACGACGGCGGCCGCGCCGACGGTCGGCGGCTCGGGTGCGTTGCGGTGCCCGCGGGGCGCAGGAACGGTGAAGTGAACGAACAACGGGACGGTCGCGAAGAGCGCGAGGACGACCACGATCCCGGCCAGCAGGGGCGCCGCGAGGCTCGCGTAGAGCACCGCGAGCGAGAGCAGCGTGGCCAGGAGTGCGGCACCGGCGGCACGCGGCTCGCGGTGGGTCACAGCCGTCACGGCACCGATGATGGAGACCGCGCCCGCGACCCCGAATGCGAGCTGATCGGTCGTCATGCGGGCACGGTCGTGCGGGTCATCCGCCCGGAGTGTTACCTACCGCGTGCCGTCGCGTCGGCTAGGCTGACGTCCTCGCCGGGGTGGAGCGCAGCTTGGTAGCGCGCAGCGTTCGGGACGCCACGCACGCGTGCGTGAAATTCCCCTCTACGCCGGTTTCTCGTCTATTCCAGTACGTGCGAGTCCACCACCGTCGACATGCGTTGGCCCCTGCGTTGGTCCCTCATCGGCGCAACTGCCGCGTCCATGTAGTCCGCGATCGCAGTCTGTTGCTTGCCGCGCAGTGCTCGAGCCTTCCCGGGCTGCGAACGAAGCAACTCCAGATGGAAGCTCGACCGTGGAAACGCGGGCATCGACAATGTTGCTTATGCACCTTTCCTTTCGCGCCTACTCTCGCGGCAGATTTGCGGAGCTGCATCAGGGCACGAGTCGTCCGGACTTCTATGCTTCGGAAGGTCAAGTGCTAGCGGTAGGACACATCCCCGCCTTTGTGTAGATGCACGAAGTGCAGTCCAAGAGGCGAAAGGAACCTCCCATGCCACCGCGCAAGGCCATGCACCAACGGGCAGGATCCGTCGAGAACGAACTTCTGACGCGTACCCGGCAGCAGTCCGCGGTCGCGGAGCTCGGCAACCTCGCGCTTTCGGGGGTCGAGGAAGACAAGCTACTAGAGGCGGCCGCCTCCGGCGTGGCGGAAACGCTGGAGGTCGAGGCGAGCGGCATTCTTGAGCTGCTCCCGGGAGGCGACGCGCTGCTTCTGCGAGCCGGCGCGGGGTGGAAGGCGGGTTTGGTTGGTCGGGCGACCCTCGGATCTGGCCTGGAGTCACACGCCGGGTACGCCCTCGAGCGCAACGAGCCGGTCATCATCGCCGACTTGCGTGTCGAGACACGATTCCGGCCCCCGCCACTCCTGCGCGACCACGGGATGGTGAGTGGCGTCAGCGTGCTCATTCGCGGAGACGGTGTTCCGTTCGGCGTTCTGGGTGCCTACACGATCTCCCGACGTGACTTCACCCGGGACGATGTGCAGTTCATGCAGGCGGTGGCGAACGTGCTCGCGCTCGCCCACCGCCGTCTTCGAATGGAACGGGCGCGCGAGCAGCGGGCCGCGCTGCTCGGCCGGCTCACGCGGCGGGAGCACGATGTCTTGAGACTTCTTGCCGCGGGATCGAGCAACCGAGACATTGCGGTCCGCCTCAAGATCAAGTACACGACCGTCCGTGGATACGTCCGTTCGGTCATCGAAAAGCTTGATGCGCACTCGGAACTCGAGGCGGTGGCGCGCGCCCATGGGTACGGGCTTGTAGGCGACGAGGCAACCTAGCGGGGCGCTGGTCGGGAACTCCCGGACCATTCAACTGCACGGTCTCAACGGAACGTTGCACCACGGCTGGACCCTTGGCAGCCTAGATGAACGCGTGGTGGTGCCTACGCCCTGAACGTTTTCCGAGCCTTTGACCGGAGGTGGCGAGGAAGCCGGCAAAGCAGGTCGCAACACTCAACCTTCGAATCCGATGCGAACCACTTGGTCCTGACAATTGGTCCGGACAGAAAGAGCTGAGATATGGCGGAGAAGAGTCTCTATGAACGCCTAGGGGGGATCTTCGCAGTCTCGGCGGTGGTGGATTACTTCAGCGACCAACTTCTTAAGAACCCGAAAATCGTTGACGCCAACCCCGCCCTGAAGGAATGGCACACGGTGAAATTCCGTGAGCGTATGCCAGGCCTCAAGTTCCTCAGGACGCTGTGGGTGGCATCGGTGGCCGGCGGACCTTTCCAGTACACGGGCGAAGAGCTGCGCGATGCTCATCGCGATCTCCGGATCACACCCGAAGTGTTCGACGAAGTCGTTGCTGAGCTTGGCAAGGCCCTTGAGCACTTCAAGGTGCCGCATCGTGAGACAGAAGAAGTCTTGGCGGCCTTCAACGGACAGAAGCCCGCGGTGACGGCTGGTTCCAAGGTGGGCGGCTAAGCCCTCACCAGAGAGGGACTCAGAGGGCTTCGTCCTCGTTAGCCCTTTTCGCTACTTCACGGCGCGCGGTGCGGACCGGCCCGGCGACCCGGGCCGGGCAGCCCGCCAAGACACCTATCTTCGGGCTGGGCGTTGTGACCGCGGCTGCCGGCGCCTACGTTCGCGACAAGATAAACCGCCTCGGCACGCGCGGACGAAGTGCGGCGGGCCCTCAACGCGGAGATCCAAGAAAAACCTGATTCGCGTCGGTGATGAGACCCGCGTAGCCAACCGCGTCGAGGCTCCGCGTGGGAGAACGCGAGGGGACTTGCGTTCTCGGCACTGGTCTTCGCCACCGTCGGCCAGGCCTGCGCCATCGGCGAGGAGTTGAACGATCGGATCATGCTCGTCAACCCAAGTCTTGGAGCTCGTGCGATTCCCGATCCGGGTCTGAGGCGGGTCGGCAGGCCGTGCGACACCACTCTGCGCCGGTCAACGAATCGACGCTTGTGGCGGCAAACCGCGCGGACCGCGCTCAGCTAGGCCAGCGGGCGTGGTCCGTCGCCGGTACCATTAGTGGTGTCGCCGTTGGCGTTGGTCCCTCCGTTGGTCCCTTGAGTTCCCGACATGGACGCGACGCTCGGAATCCCTAGCATTCTCCGCACGGGGTGTAGCGCAGCTTGGTAGCGCGCAGCGTTCGGGACGCTGAGGTCCCGGGTTCGAGTCCCGGCACCCCGACACGAGGGTCGGCGCTAGGCCGAGCGGGTCTCCCGGCGCTTCATACCGAAACGGCAGCCGGTGTCCTCGAGATCGACGGCGAGCCATTCGCCGTTCACGAGCGCCTCGACGGCGTACTCATCGCCTTCATCGCGATCGATCGCGCGGAGCATCTCCTCCGGCGCACGCAGCACCACCCAGAGCTTGCTGTCGCCGTCGGGACGGGCGTGGCTCTTCCGTCCGGCGGGCATCGGGATACAGCGACGTGTCTCGAGGACCTCGCCGCCACGCATGAGCCGCACTTTCTCCGGCTGCACGTCGTCCGTGCCACCTTCGAGCTGCAGCCAGGCGGCCTCGCCGTCGTCGTGGAGGCAGGTGTAGAACGTGGCGCGATTCGCATGCGCGACCGGCAACTGCACGACGCGCTTGTCGACGACGGGCTCGCGAACCTCGACCGGATCATGGAGCTCGACCGTCGGCGCGGCGATCGGCGCCACGCGCTGGCGGGACGCCTCGAGCAGCTCGGGCAGCTGCGCCTTGACCCGCACGACGGCATCGGTGAGCTTTTGGACGCGGCCGAGGGTCTGCGCCGCGTAGTGCAGCTCGGCCGTCGCAAGCTCGAGCTCGCCGCGAGGCAAGAGGAACTCGACATACCGCGCGTACTCCTGCGCCGCGCCCTCGAGATCGCCGGCGCTTGCGAGCGTCGCAGCGAGGCGCCGGTGCACTCCGTGATCGACGGGATCGATGGCGACCGCGGCCCAGAGCACCGCGAGCGCGGCAACGCGATTCCCGTGCTGCATCAGGAGGCTCGCGCCTTCGGTCAGCTGCTCGAGATCCGCGCGCCGCGCGCTCGCCTCCGGCGTTTCCGGGGTCGCGACCACACCATCCAGCGGAGTCATCACGATCAGTGTCGGCTGACGGTCAATTGGCTGGATGGATTACCCCATTCGGGTGAGCGCCTTCTCCACCACTTCAACGCCATGGGCGGGAATGTGCACGCGGGCGTGCGTTTGCAGGAGTCCCGCGGACGGCACGGGGCCGTCGACCAGGACGCGCGGGCCGTCCACGATCCGCGCAGGGACGGCCGTCGCGGCATCGGAGGGGCTGAGCTGCGACACGATCGCCACCAACGCGGCCCGGCTGCGCGCCAGTTCCGCGCCCAGAGGAACTCGGCATCGCAAGTCGCGGGCTGGCTCTACCTCAGCTTCGTCCCGAACAGGATCCGCGCCGCCGTGTCCGTGATGAGCCGATCGGTCCCGCTGACCTGTGCCGCGACGAGCGGCGCGGACCAGCTATCGCACGCGCAGTCATCGGGCCGCGAGGATCTGACGCTCGACGCCTCGTGGGCCGCGGTGAACCCCAGCGTGTCCATCTCTACCTCGACACGCGACGGTGGGGTGATCCTTCCGCGGGTGAGCGGAGCGGCTAGCGGCTCCCGACGGCCAGCAGGCCGAGGGCGTGGGTCGCCGACGCGAGCGTCCCGAGCGGCTTGCCGGTGGCGGCTTCGACTTTCGTGATCGCCCCGCCCGACGCGAGGTACAGCCGCTGGCCGTCGGCGCTCACGGCGACCGAGTCCACGAGCCGGTCGGTGAGGTAGCGCGAGCGGACCGTGAGATCGCCGGTGTAGATCACGAGCACGCCATGCTCGCCTGCGGCGTAGATGCGGGTGCCGTCGGGCGACAGCGCTGCGGGGTGGACCGGCGCCGTGAGGAGCGTGGAGGCGGCCGGAGCCAGGTCGATGTTCGAGCGCAGCACCTTGAGGGCAGCGGTGTCGACCTCGCTCACGACGCCGCCGGCACCGTTGACCGCGTACAGCCGCGGCCGCTTCGGATCGAGCACCATCGACCACGCCGGACGGAGCGCGACCGGCACGTCGGGCATGTTCAGGATGCACTGGGCGTACAGCTGGGTCGTGTTGAGGGCGTGGATGAACGGCCCGCGCCCCGGATTCGAGTAGAGGCTGAGGAACCAGTCGCCGCCGACCGCGACGGACGCGTGATACAGCCCGTTCATCACCTCGGGCTCGGCGGTCTTGATCTGCCCGAGGATCCCGTCCTGCAGCCCGGCGCCACTGAAGCTCGCGACCCGCACGGCGTAGCGCGGCGCGGGGACGAGATGCTCGACGAGGTAGAGGTTCCGGCCATCGTCGCTCACCGCGTCGAAGCTCACATCGCCATCGGCGGTGACGACGCGATCGAGGCGCTTGGTCGTAAGGTCGACGACGGCGAAGCGGTTGACCATCGTCGCGCCGGTCGTATGGGGTGGCGCGACCAGCACCATCCAGTTGGCGTTCGCCGACAGCCCGCTCGGCGCGGGGCCGTACGCCGCTGGGACCGACCAGCGGCCGTCGAGGACGAACGCGACCTGCTCCGCGCCCGTCGCCGGATCGAGCCCGCGCACGGTCGTGCGGTCGCCGCTGTCGACGGTCCAGTACCGCGAGCGATCGGGGAGCAGCGTGCCGAGCGGCAGCGTCGCGACCAGCGAATCGGTGGTCGCGTCGACGACGGACACACCCGTCGCGGTCGCGACGTACAGGAGCTCGTGGGCCGGCTGGCTCGCCGCCTGCGAGGTCTCCTCCTTGAGCGAGCCGCAAGCTGCGGCGAGGGCGATGACCGCGAGGATGGCGAAAAGGCGGCGCATGCCCCCTCTACAACGGCGCGCCCCAGCCGGTTCCCGTGCTCACCGCGCCTTCGGCCGCGTCCGCCGGCAGGCGCTCCCTAGCGCAGGCTGGCCGCGATCCGAAGCGCGGTGGCTTTGTCGACCTGGGCCTCAAGGCGCAGCAGCAGGTCGCCCTGGAGCCAGATGAGGGTGTTGCCGGCGAGCCGCAGCGTCTCCTGTTGCACAGTGCCGCTCGAGTTGTAGAAGAAGAAGTGCGGGCTGCCCTGGATCCAGAACCCCGGCTGCCCGTTCACGGTCACGTTCTCGATCGTGGTGTTCGGGCTGACCACCTTGCCGAAGAACTGCTGGTCCACGGTCGCGCCGGCGAACTCCGTGACGACCGCGGCCACACCGGCCTCGGGCGACACGATGATGCCCGGGCGGGTCTTGTACACGAACGACACGGCCGTCGAGTTCGCCACCGCGCGCAGGTAGACCTCGTCCGGGGCGCCGAGGAGCGGATCGGTCGGCACGATCACCGGATAGCCGGCCCGGGCCTTCGCTTCGTCGAGGGTCACTTGGGTGCCGAGTCCGAGCGCCGGCGACGGCGTCGGTGACTGGATCGAGCCAGGCGAGCGCGAGGGCGTCGGGCTCGGCGTCGGCACCGGACCTTGGAAGATCTCGACGCCGCGGAGCCGCAGGATGTCCGTGGCGGTCGCGCGGGCCTCGGGCGAGAACGCGAGCACCGCGAGCAGCGCGAGCGCGATGGTCACGAACGCGGGCGCGAAGCCGTAGCGCGGCGACTCGAACGCCCGCCACCACGGCGTGCGCCGCGGCGCGGCGACCCGGGCGACCACGCGTGCACGGACGTCGGGCACCGGCGGCCATGCGATCTGCCCGCCGACGTCGGCGAGCGCGGCCGCGAGCTGGGCGTCGTTCAGCCGAAGCTCAGGCATCGGCGTACACCTCGCGCAGTCGGGTCATTGCGCGCGAGAGCCGCGACTTCACCGTGCCGCGGGCCACGCCGAGCGCGTCGGCCATCTCGGTTTCGGAGAGATCGAAGAAGTAGCGGTACGCGAGCACGAGCCGATCCTCCACTCGGAGCCGGTTGACGGCGGCGAGGAGCCCGGCGCGAAGATCGGCCGCGACGGCCGCGTCCTCGGGCGAGAGGGCCGTCTCACCCGAGGCGCGGTCCGCCACGGCGCTGAGCTCCACCGTCGGACGACGGCCTGCCGCCGCCTTGCGGTTCTTGGCCTCGTTGGCGACGATGCGCAGCAGCCACGGACGGAACGGCGCGCCCTCGCGGAAACGGTCGAGCGCGTAGTACGCCTTCACGAAGGCGTCCTGGGTCACGTCCTCCGCCTCAGCGGAACTCGCGGTGATCACGTACGCCACCCGGGCGGCGAGCGCCTGGTAGCGCGTGACCAGCTCGCCATACGCGCCTTGGTCACCACTCTTTGCACGCTCCACCAACACGGATTCGCCTGGCTGCTCCAGTGGTCGGCCCTCCACCGAGTTCGTTACCGCTCCTCGTACAGCGAGCCGCCCTGGCCGGTTCCCGAGCGGACCCAGGCGACCCGTCGTTCGAGCTCGCGACGATCGGCCCGGGCCAAGGCGTCAACGCCGAAGGACTCGAGGGCCGCACTGGCCGCGGCGACCCCGTGCGCAAGCGCGTCCCGTAACGTCGCGCCATCGAGGCTGCCGAGCTCGGCAAGGCGTCCGAGGAATGCGCCGGCCAGCGCGTCCCCTGCCCCGGTCGGGTCGACCACGGTCGCGGGATACGCCGGCACCGTAAGCGTCGCGCCGGACGTGTACAGCGTGGCGCCCGCGGCGCCGTGCTTCACGATGACCGCTCGCGTGCCGCGATCGAGGACCGCGGCCGCGGCGTGCGCCGCGTCGTCGTGACCCGCGATCATCGCGAGCTCGCGCGCGTTCACCGACAGCACGGTCGCGCGCCCGATGAGCTGGTCGAGGCTACTGCGCTCCTCGGAGATCCACTGCTCCATCGTGTCGAGCAGGACGACCACGGGCGTCAGCTGGTCGAGCGCCTCGCGCTGCACCCGCGGATCGGTGTTCGCGAGGAAGACGCGACGCGCGTCACGGAAGGACTCGGGGATCCGCGGCTCCCAGCCCGCCACGACACCTAGGTCGGTGTTCCCCACTTCGCTACGCGCGAAACTGTCGGCGTAGCTACCGGACCAGCGCAGCGTGCGGCCATCGCGGCGCTCCACGCCGCGGACATCGACGCCGACGCGGCGCAGGAGCCGCAGGTCATCGTCGCGCAGATCCGTGCCCGCCACCGAGACGAGCCCCGTGTGCGCGTACTTCGCGGCAGCGATGCTCGCGTATGCGGCGGAGCCACCGAGCACGTCGGTGCGCTGTCCTGCGGGCGTGCGCACGTCGTCGTACGCGAGCGGGCCGACGACGAGCACCGGGAGCGGCATCGCTCCATACGATGGACCGAATGGGCAAGGACGGGCTGCACGACTACGTTTCGCGCGGCTTCGGCGAGTCGACCGAGCGATACGAGAAGATCCGCCCCGAGTATCCGGATGCGGCCGTCGACATCCTTGTGCGCGAGCTCGGCATCACGCGCGGGCGGATCGTCGTCGACGTCGGCGCCGGTACCGGCAAGCTCACCCGGATGCTGGCGCGGTCCCGCGCGACCGTGATCGCCGTGGAGCCCCTCGCGGAGATGCGCGAGCGTCTCGCGGAGAACGTGCCGCTCGCGGTGCCATTCGAGGGAACGGCCGAGCGGATGGCCATCCGCGATTCGTCCGCGCATGCGATCACGGTGGCGCAGGCGTTCCACTGGTTCGACGGGGACCGCGCGCTCGCGGAGTTCCATCGGGTGCTCGTACCCGGCGGCAAGGTCGGGCTCATCTGGAACGTGCGCGATCGCCGCGCGCCGTGGGTCGCCGCGTTCGATGCGCTCGTTGACGCCGTGGATCCCGACCGTCCCGATCATCAGACCGGGAAGTGGCGCGCCGCGTTCGGGCGGACGGCGCTATTCGGGCCACTCCAACAGCGCGAGATCGAGTACGCCCAGATCTTGTCACCGGGCGAGATCGTGGATCGCGCCGCGACCGTCTCGAGCATCGCGTCGCTGCCTAACGCCGAGCGCGAGCGCGTGCTCGACCGTTTCCGCGACCTTGCGGCCACCCATCCCGACATCCGCGGCCGCGCGACGGTGACCCTGCCCTACCTCACGAAGGTGTACTGGACCGAGCGTCGCTAGACCGCACCGTTCTTGTGCAGCTTCGCGATCTCGTCCGCGCCGTAGCCGAGCTCCGCGAGCACGTCATCGGTGTGCTCGCCGAGGAGCGGCGGATACGAACGCACGGACGGCGGCGTCCCGTCCATGCGCACCGGGATCCCGGGCGCGCGGACACGGCCCGCGGTCGGGTGATCGACCTCCGCGATGAGCCCGAGGTGCCGCACCGTGGGATCCGCGAACACATCGGCCAGACCGTTGATCGGCCCAACCGGCACGTTCGCCTTTCGGAGGCGGCCGACGACGTCGTCCTTCTTGAGTGCCCCGATCCGCTTCTCGAGAACGGGGATGAGCGCCGTCCGGTTCTCGACGCGCTTGCCGTTGTCGGCGAAGCGCTCGTCCTCGGCGAGGTCGTCCAGGTCGAGTGCGGCGCAGAGCCGTTCGAACAGTGCGTTGTTGCCGCAGCACACGTTGACGAATCCGTCCGCGGCGCGGAACGTCTGGTACGGGACGATCGAGGAGTGCACGTTCCCTTCGGGCTTGGGCACCGTGCCGTCGGCGAAGTAGCGCGCGGCCTGGCGCGAGAGGAGCGCGACCTGGCCGCCGATCATCGTCGCGTCGATGGTCTGGCCCTCACCGGTGCGCTCGCGCGCGTGCAACGCCGCGAGGATGGCGAACGCCGCGAACATCCCGGCGACCATGTCGGCCTGGGGCACGCCGACCATCACCGGATCGCCGCCCGCTTCCCCGGTCAGGCTCATGATCCCGCCCATCCCCTGGACGATGAGGTCGTACGCGGCCCAGGCCCGACCGGGGCCGTCCTGACCGAAGCCGGAGATCTGGCAGAGGATCGCGCGCGGGTTCAGGGCGCGGATCCGTTCCTTGGGGAAGCCCAGACGCGCGAGGGTCCCCGGGCTGAAGTTCTCGACGACGACGTCGGCCTTCTCGATGAGCCGCTCGAGGACCTTGGCGCCCTCCGGATGCTTGAGATCGAGCGTGATGCTCCGCTTGTTGCGGTTGATCGAGAGGTAGTAGGCGGACACCCCGTTGATGTGCGGCGGCGCCCAGCCGCGGGTCTCGTCGCCGGTGCCGGGCTGCTCGACCTTGATGACCTCGGCGCCGTGATCGGCCAGCATGAGCGTGCAGTACGGACCCGCGAGCGCGCGGGTGAGATCGACGACCCGGATGCCCGCGAGGGCGCCGTCGGTCGCACCGCCGCTGATCGCGGGCAGCGCCTCGAGCGTGTCCTGGTCCCGCAGTACCGCGTCGCCGTCGCGCTGCTCCCCGTTCACGATGAACGCCGCCGTCTCGGCCGCGGGGATCCCGAGCTCGCGGACGATCTCCAGCGCGGTCTTCCCCTCCCCATCGACGCTCAGCTGCTTCACGCCGCCAGGGCTGAACTGCCGAAGCTCTCCGTGGAGGACAAGGGTGATGGCCATGAATTCGCAGAGTACCGTCTGGTCATGTCCGAGACGGGATCGCTGCCGCTCTTCCCGCTCGCGAGCGTGCTCTTCCCTGGGATGCTCCTGCCGCTCCACATCTTCGAGCCGCGCTACCGGCTCCTACTGGACCGGGCGGTCAGGACCGGCGAGCCGTTCGGCATCGTCCTCATCAAGGCCGGTCCGGAGGTGGGCGGCGCCGCGGAGCCGCATCGCGTCGGCACGACCGCGCGGGTGGTCGGTACGACACCGCTCCCCGGCGGCCGCTCGTTCATCATCGTGCGCGGCGAGCGCCGGTTCGCGATCGAACGGATCGACGCCGAGCGCGAGCCCTACCTCGTCGGCGAGGTCCGCTACATCGATGAGGACGACGGCGCCGACGCGTCCGCGCTCGCGGATCGGGCGGCCGATACGTTCGGCGAATACCTGACCGGCATCCTCGCGACCTCCACCGACGCGCGCACGGAGTCGCCGCTCGCCGAGCTGCGCGACGGCACGCCCGCAGAGGTCTCGTACCGCGTCGCCGGGGCGCTCGGCATCGACGCGCTGGAACGGCAGCGGCTGCTCGAGACCGAACGGACGGCTGCGCGACTCGAGTCCGTCATCCGGCTCCTGGATCGCGAGAACACGCTGTTGAAGGAGCTCCTGCTGCGGCTGCGCGCGCGGGGCGACACGCCACCGCTCAACTAGCCGGACTACCCGAGGCCGGCTGTATGCACGACCGCACCGTCGACGATCGTGCCGATGATCTTCAAAGACGGCCATTCGTCGACCGCCGTCGTCGCGAGATCGCGTTCGACGACCGTCGCGTCGCAACGCATGCCGACACCAAGAGTGCCCCGCTCCCGCTCTGCCCCCATCGCGTAGGCCGCGCCTGAGGTGTACGCGGCGATCGCCTCGGGGAGCTCGAGGGCCTGCTCCGGGTGCCACCGGTCAGCGTCGCTCGGCCGTTTGCGCGCGACCGCGGCGTGGAGGCCGAGCAACGGGTCGATCGGCTCGACCGGGGCGTCCGACCCGAACGCGAGGCGTGCGCCGCGATCGAGCAGGTGCCGCCACGGATATGCGCGCAGTGCGCGCTCGGGGCCCCAGTAACGCTCGACGAGGTCGCGATCGCTCGTCGCGTGGATCGGCTGCATCGACGCGATGACGTCGAGCGCGCCGAAGCGCGCGATGTCCTGGCGGCGCAGGAGCTGGACGTGCTCGACCCGCTGCCGGAGCGCGGGATGCGTGGCCCGGGTCGGCTCGATCGCGTCGAGCGCGACGTGCACCGCGCGGTCGCCGATCGCGTGGATCGCCACCGCGATGCCGGCATCCGCGGCGCGGGCGACATCGGCGTTCAGCCGGTCGAGCTCGATGGTCAGGAGGCCGCGGTCACTGCTGCCTTCGTAGGCCTCTTCCAGCGCGGCGGTCTGGGACCCGAGCGCACCGTCGGTGAAGATCTTCAGATGGCCGGTGCGCAGCCACTCATCGCCGAGGCCCGTGCGCAACCCGAGGGTCACGGCCGCGTCGAGACCCTCGTGCGGGATGCCCATCGCGACGCGCACGCGGAGCTCGCCCCGGTCGCGGCGCCGCTGGAACGCGCTGAACGCGGCGGCTTGCTCGAGATCCTCGATCGCGGTGATGCCACGCCGGTGCGCCTCGCGCTGGCCACGCTCGATCGCCGCGAAGCAGTCGTCGACGGTTGGCGGTGGGACCACCTGGTCGGCGAGGCGATTCGCGTTCTCCTTCAGGATGCCGGTCGGCGTCCCAGCCGCGTCGCGCTCGATGGCGCCGCCCGCGGGCACCGCGGTGCTCGCATCGATGCCCGCTCGGCGGAGGGCGTCCGTGTTCAGCCACCGCGAGTGCCCGTCACGGCTGCGGAGTGCCGCGGGCCGTCCTCCGGTCGCGCGGTCGAGCTCCGCCGCGGTCGGCCAGCGGCCCCAGCGGTTCTTGTCGAATCGTCCGCCGAGGACCCAGGCGTTGTCCGTTAGCGTGCGCGCGTACTCCGCGATGCGCGCGAGGGCCGCGTCGACCGTCGGCTCGTCCCGGAGATCGATCTGGTCCATCTGGATCGCCCACCAGGTGAAGTGGACGTGGGCGTCATGCCACCCGGGCGTCATGAGACCGCCCCGGAGGTCGATGCGCTCCGCGTCGGAGTGCTCGCGCCGGAGATCGGCTGCGGTGCCGACCGCGACCACGCGCCCATCTCGGGCAACGAGCGCCTCGGCGCTGATGCGGCCGCCGACATGGATCCGTCCGCCGTGGAAGAGGGTGGCGCTCACGGCCGGATGATGACAGCCGCGAGCGCCACCGGTTGTTCTAGCTGCCGCTCTCGATCGGCGCGCCGATGAGGCTGCCGTACTCGGTCCAGCTACCGTCGTAGTTCCGGACCTTCTCGTGGCCGAGGAGGTACTTCAGCACGAACCACGTGTGCGAGCTCCGCTCGCCGATGCGGCAGTACGCGATGGTCTCCTTCGATCCGTCGAGGCCCTTCGCTGCGTAGATCTGCCGCAGCTCATCCGCCGTCTTGAATCGACCGTCCGCTGCCACCGCGGTCGCCCACGGAACGTTGGCAGCGCCCTTGATGTGGCCGCCGCGCTGCGCGCCCTCCTGCGGGAGGTTCTCCGGGGCGAGGAGCTCGCCGCTGAACTCCTGGGGCGACCGAACGTCGACGAGCTTCTTGCCGTTCGTCTCGACGGTCTCGAGAACGTACTCGCGAAGCGCACGGAGCGAGCTGTCCGGACCGCTTGCCTTGTACTGCGCGCTCGGGTACGCCGGCAAGGCCGTGGTCGTCGGACGCTGTTCGGCGAGCCACTTCACCCGCCCGCCATTGACGAGGCGCACGTCCTTGTGGCCGTAATACTTGAGGAGCCAGAAGAACCAGGCCGCAAACCAGTTGTTGTTGTCGCCGTAGACCGCGATGGTCGTATTCGGCGTGACGCCGTGCCTCGAGAGCAGCGTCTCGAGCTGCGCTTTCGAGATGAGGTCACGCACCGGCCGCTGCTGGAGCTCGGTCTTCCAGTTCAGTCCGATCGCGCCGGCGACGTGACCTTGCTCGTACGCGGACGTGTCCACGTCGACTTCGAACGTCCGCACGTTCGGGTCGGTCGCGTGCTCGGCGAGCCAATCGGTCTCGACGAGCCCTTCGGGATGGGCATAACCAGCCATATGGGATGTCTCCTCTCGGTATTGGGTACGCGGTGGAGAGGCGGGCCTAGCCCGCCTGGAGACACCAGCAGGTGAGTCCGAAGCAGTCAGGCCCCCTGGAAAGCTCCCGAGGCCAATTTCCGACTTGGTGAGTCAACAATCAGATTTCTAGCACGAACAGGCCCTAAAGCCAAGGCTGCACCGCGTCCGGGAGCTCGAGCAGCGTCGCAATCGTGGCGTCGGGCACGACGCCCGGCGGCAGCGTGGCGTCTCCGACGCGGCGCCAGACCGCGCGTATCCCGAGGGATTGCGCACCCCAGATGTCCAGATCCGGGTCATCCCCGACCATGAAGGCCCGCGCCGGGTCGACAGCGGCCAGCTTCAACGCTCGCTCGAACATCGCGCGGTGCGGCTTCCGCCAACCGACATCGTGCGAGCTCACGACCGCGTCGATCGCGTCGCCCAGGCCCACCCGCCGCCAGTCACGCAGGACCTCGGCGTCGCCGCGCGACAGCACATTCGTCACGAGCACTACGGTCAGCCCCTGCGCCTTGCACCAGCGAACCGCCTCCGGCCCGCCCGGTGCTGGGGCCGCCACGAGGTCGATCGGCACCGCGAAGGTCGAGCGGAGTCGGTCGATCTCGATATCGCACTCGATCCCCTGCCCGGCGAACCACGCCTGGTACCAACGGTTCGTCTCCTGCCGGAGCCGATCCGGCCGATCGCGCGGTTCGATGTCTGCCGCGATCAGGGCGTCGTACCAGTCACGTTCACCAAAGGCCTCGACGAGATGGCGTCGAACGACAGCCGTGAGCTCCGCAGCTGGCGACCAATGCTCGACGAGCGTCCCGCCGACATCGAAGAACGCGGCCCGCACGCCCACGCGCATATCGTATCGACGGTGCTGGACTTCGAGCAGCTCGCGTTCATCGAGCGGTGGCGCCAACGCGCATCGCGCGGCGTCGTCATCGCGCTCGACGGCACGCGCGGGGACATCGTCGTGACGATGCGAGCCGGAGAGCTCGACGAGCGCTTGGATCTGCGCGGCAAGGACGCGACCGGCGCGATCCGCAAGGCCCGCCTCGCGATCGGCGACCGCATCACGATGGCGATCGAGTACAGCGCCAAGGACGTCGCAGCCGGCTCCGGTGCGAGCGTGACCGGCGGTCTGGTCGCCCCTGGTGCCATCGTGGAGGGCACCGTCTCGGCCAGCGGCGAGATCACCGTCGTCGATTGCGGGGCCGCGCTGCTCGTGAAAGGCGACACCCTCCCGGCCAACGTGGGCGACATCGTGCGATTCACGATCGCGGATGAGGGCCGGGCTTACCTCATCCCGACGCGCTAGTCGAGCTTCTTCAGCTCCTCCGCGATCTCTTCCTCGTCCGGAACTTCGCGCAGCTGGTGGACGTCGATGTAGCGGACGATCCCCTGCGCGTCGACCACGATGATCGCACGCTCCGGCCGGCCGATGTCCTCGTTGAAGACGCCGAAGAGCCGCGAGACCGCGCCGTGCGGCCAGAAGTCGGAGCAGAACGGATAGCTCGTGACCCCGAGCTGCTCGGCCCAGGCCTTCAGTGCGTAGACCGCGTCACACGTGATACCCACGACCTGGGTCGTCCCCGGCTCGTACCGCTGCTGCAGCGACGCGAGCGCCGGAGCTTCGTGGTTTCAGGTCCCGCTGAACGCAAAGGCCATGAACGCCAGAACGACGCGTTGCCCGCGGAGCGCTGAGAGCGTGACCGTGCGCCCATCGTGCGCGCGTAGGGTGAAATCGGGAACGGGATCGCCGACCTTCAAGGTCTTCGTGTCGGTCGCGATCTTCGTGCGACCCTTTGGTCGCGCCCTATCCACGTCCCTAAGATAGCCCGCATGACCGCGAAAGGAATTCAGGGGCGCCGCATCACCGCCCGCCGCCACGACTTCCTCGAATACAAGACGGTCTGCCCGTTCTGCGGCGAGCACGTGGGGCCGCGCTTCGTGACCCGTGAGCACTCGGACGTGCCGCCGAACCCGCCGTATGCCGCGTC
>DASYVN010000156.1:0-3797 GCA_035937095.1 Candidatus Limnocylindria bacterium | reverse complement strand
CGCGCGCGGGCGGTGCCCTTTGTGGTGAACGATCGGGTCGACATCGCACTCGCCGCGGGCGCGGACGGCGTGCACGTCGGGCACATCGGCGTGGAAGATCTTCCGCCCGACGATGCGAGACGGATCCTCGGACCGGACGCGATCGTCGGCGTGTCGGTGCACACGAGCGCGGAGGCGAACGAGGCGGAGCGACGCGGTGCGAGCTATGTGTCCGGTGGACCGATGTACGTGACCCGTACGAAGCCCGATGCCGGCGCGCCCATCGGCCCGGCACTGGTGACCGAGCTCCGCGCGGCGACGACGTTGCCGGTCGTGGCGATCGGAGGCATCGAGGCCCGGCATGTTCCCGAGCTGCTCGGCGTGGGCGCCACCGGCGTGTGCGTCGCCGGCGGGATCCTGCGCGCGACGGATCGGGAAGCGGCGGCCCGTGCGTACCTCGCGAACGTGGAAGGGGTGTGCACGTGACCGAACGACCCGCAGGTGTCCGCAGCTGGCGGCGAGCCGATCCGCTCCCGCAGGCGCAGCGGCTCGCGCTGTCCGCGACGTTCGTCGCGCTCGGCGTCGTGCTCTCGTACTTCTCGGTGCCCGTCGGGCCGGCCAAGGTTTTCCCGTTCCAGCACGTCATCAACGTGATCGCGGGCGTGCTCGTCGGTCCCTGGTACGCGGTGCTGACGGCCTTCGGCATCAGCGTGATCCGCGACGCGCTGGGTACCGGCACGCTGCTCGCGTTCCCCGGATCGATGTTCGGCGCGCTGGTCGTCGGCTACGCGTACCGCTGGCTGAAGCGTCCGGAGGCCGGGCTGCTCGAGCCGATCGGCACGGTGATCATCGGCGGGCTGGTCGGGTACGCGCTCATCGCGGGGCTCGACGCTCCCGCCACGCTCCTCGGCTTCATCAGGGCGAATCCGCCGTCGGGCCAACCGTATCTCGGGATCTTCGGTGGCGCGCTCGCGATCGTCGCGTCCTTCGCCGCGAGCAGCGTGCCGGGCGCGATCCTTGGCTACTTCGCGCTGCTGGCCATCAGGCGCGCGGGGATCCGCTGACCGCCAGCACCGAAGCGACCACCGCCGCCAGGGTCCGAGGTCTGTCGTTCTGGTACCCGGACGCAGACCGCCCCGCGCTACGCGACATCGACCTCGATGTCCGCACCGGGGAGCTGCTCGTCCTGTGCGGTCCGAGCGGCGGTGGCAAGAGCACGCTGCTGCGACTCCTCCAGGGCATCGTGCCACAGCGCAGCGGTGGCGACCTGATCGGAGAAGCGACCGCCCTCGAGCGCGACGTCACGCGCACGCCGCCCCACGCGCTGGCAGCGGCCGGCATCACGCTCCTGTATCAGAACCCGTTGGAGGGCTTCGTCGCCGATCGCGTCGACGACGAAGTGGCGTTCGGTCCCGAGAGCCTGGGCTTGGCCCGTGACGAGATCGCCGCGCGCGTGCAGGAGGCCCTCGCCGACGTGGGCCTCGTCGGCGCCGCGCGACGTCCGCTCAGCACGCTGTCGGGCGGCGAGCAGCAGCGGGTCGCGCTGGCCGCGGCGCTCGCGCTCCGGCCGCGCCTCCTGCTCCTCGACGAGCCCACTGCGCATCTCGACGAGCCGAACGCGGTCGCGATGCTCGACCTGCTCGACCGCGTCCGGCGCGCGCGCGGCACGACCATCGTGCTGGCGGAGCACCGCTTGGCCGCGGCCGCTCCGCTCGCGGATCGGATCGCGGTGGTCGTCGACGGCGGCGTGCGCTCGGTGGGCCCGCCGCGTGCCGTCCTCGCGGATCCGACGCTCACCGCGCTGGGCGTACCGGTACCTCGCGCAACGCAAGCTGCGCTGCGCTTCGGCATCGCGCCGGAGCTGCCACTGACGCCCGCGGAGCTCGCGGCACACCTGCCGGCCCGTGATGCGCCGCCCGGTGGAACACCGCTCACGGGGCGCGGATCGGACCTCGGTGCCGCCGCATCAGCGGTGGACCTGGCCGTGCGGTTCGAGAGCATCGGTCACCGCTATCCGGGAAGCACCGTCGACGCGGTCGTGGACGTGAGCTTCGACGTACGCCGCGGCGAGTGCGTCGCGCTGATCGGACCGAGCGGCGCGGGCAAGAGCACGCTCGCGCGGATCGCGGTCGGTCTGCGCCGGCCGACCGCAGGACATGTGGTCATCCTCGGGATGCGCGACCCATCGCTCGCGGCGATCGGCCCGCGCGTCGGCCTCGTCGTGCAGAACCCGCTCCGTCAGCTGCTCGCCGGAACGGTGGAGCGTGAGATCACCATCGGGCTCCGCGGTCTCGACCGCGATGGCGCCGGCACGCGTCTGGAGGACGCGCTCCGGCGCTTCGGCCTCACGACGCTCCGGGACCGCCACCCGCTCTCGCTGAGCGAGGGCCAGCGGCGGCGAGTGACACTCGCTGCCACGCTCGCGCGCCGGCCGGAACTCCTCGTCCTGGACGAGCCGACGCTCGCACAGGACGAGGCGCAGCGGTCGGCGTTGACCGCGCTGGTGCGCGAGCTCGCGGCCGGGGGCACGGCGGTCCTTGCCATCACGCACGACCGCGAGTTCGCGAACGATGCGTGCGACCGTGTCGTCACGATGCGTGCGGGCCGCACGATCGGCGATCTCGCGATCGCCGGGGACCCGCCGGCTGTGGACGCCCTCTTCGCTGCCGACGTGCCGCTCGCCGACGTGCCCGCGACCGTCCGCGAGCTCGCGGGCCGGGGCGTTTTGGTCACCGCGCGAACGGTCGATGACCTTGTGGCGGCGTTGCGGTGACGGCCTCCGGGCTCGACCCGCGCACACAGCTCGCGGTCCTCGCCGCGTTGCTGCTGGCGGCGTTGTTCGGCGGCGGCATCGGCCTCATCGCCGGTGCCGGCGCCGCCGCGGTCTGGATCGCCGCGCACCCCGACCGGGCGCGCTCGCTGCGGGCGATCGCGGCCGTCCTACCCCTGGCGCTCGCGATCGCGGCGCTCGATGCGCTGGCCGGTCGCGCGGCCGAGGGCGCCGGTGCCGGTCTGCGCCTCCTGGCAGTGACCGCCCTCGCGATCGGATTCGCCCGGACGGCGGACTCGCGGGCGATCGCCGACGGCCTACGGGCGCTGCACGTTCCCTACCCGCTCGTGTTCGTGCTGGTGGTCGGAGCGCGGTTCATGCCGGTGGCCGCGGGGGACCTCACCGACCTCACCGATGCCGCACGCCTGCGGGGCATCACCGGCACCGGCTCGGCCTGGCGACGCATCGCCGACTGGACCGTTCTGCTCGTGCCGCTCCTCGTCCTCACGATCCGCCGCGGCCTCCAGCTCGGCGAGGCAATGGAGGCCCGGGGGTTCTCGGACGACACACGGAGCGCAAGGGTCGTGGAGCTGCGTTGGCACGGCCGGGACACGGCGGTGCTCGCCGCGGCCGCGGCGACGCTCGCTGCGGTGTTGCTCCTCGACGTCGCGACGCGGTGACGTCTGGCCGGCAAGGGAAGCGATCCGCCTGCCCTGCCGGCGAGCTACCTCAGCGTCAGCAGGTACTGCACGAGGTCGTCGAAGTCCTCGTGGGTCATCCCGCGGTCGAGCGCACGCGGCATCGTGTCGGAGTATCCGGGCACGATGTACGCGCCGGGGTCGCGGATGGACTCGGTGAGGTAGTCCTCGGCGCTCGTGCCGGGCTTCCGGGTCCCGGCGGCGGTGCCGACGTGCGTGAGGGCCGGTCCGGTCGTCCCGCCCTCCGACCCGATCTGATGGCAGCTCCCGCAGCTCTTCTCCCGGTACACCTGCCGGCCCCGCTGGATGGGATCGGTCGCGCGCGGCTCGGCGCAGCCGCTCACGATGAG
>DASYVN010000155.1:0-16872 GCA_035937095.1 Candidatus Limnocylindria bacterium | reverse complement strand
CGTCCGGCCCGGGTCGTCGACGTCCTTCGCGTCGCGCCGCGCCGCCCCCGCGATCGGCGCGATCCCAACCTGCTCGGCCTGCGCGTCGCGCTCCTCGAGGCGCTTCATCTGGAACGGAGCGAGCTGAGTGCCGTCGGCTAGCGTCCGCGGCTCGGCCGGCGGCGCCCGCGGCTCAGTTGGTAGCGCCCGTGGCACGGTTGGAATGGTCCGGACGCAGCTCGCCGACCTGGCCGACCCGCTGCCGCTGGACTCGGGTCGCACGCTCGCGCGGGTGCGCATCGCGTACGAGACCTACGGCACGCTGGCGGCGGCGAAGGACAACGTGATCCTCGTCTGCCACGCGCTTTCCGGCGACGCGCACGCCGCCGGATGGAGCGACGACCCGAACGCCCCTACGACGGTCGACGGCCTCGGCGCGGCGGAGCGCGGTAAGAGCGGGCTCGGCTGGTGGGACGGGATGATCGGTCCGGGCAAGGCCTTCGACACCGACCGCTACTTCGTGGTGTGCACCAACTTGATTGGCTCGTGCCGCGGATCGACCGGCCCCGGCTCCACCGATCCGGCCACGGGCAGCCCGTACGGCGCGACGTTCCCGGTCATCACCGTCGGTGACATGGTGCGTGCGCAGCGCGCGTTCCTGCGCCAGCTCGGCATCGAGCGACTCTTCGCGGCGAGCGGCGGATCGCTTGGCGGGATGCAGGCGCTCGAGTGGGCCGTCGCGTATCCCGACGCGGTGCGCGCGATCGTGCCGATCGCGAGCACGGCCCGCTTGGGTACCCAGGGCCTCGCCTGGAACGCGATCGCGCGCGAATCGATCATGCGTGACCCGAATTGGCAGGGCGGTGCGTACTACGGGACCGGTCAGCAGCCCGACGCCGGGATAAAGGTCGCCCGGATGGTCGGCCACATCACGTACCTTTCGTCGCAGGCCGTGCGCGAGAAGTTCGCGCGGCGGTTCCAGCGGGGCGGCGATACGCCGCTGTACGACCTGACCGAGCCCGACTTCGAGGTCGAGTCGTACCTGCGCTACCAGGCCGACGCCTTCGCCGCCCGATTCGACGCGAACGCATACCTCTACATCTCGCGCGCGCTCACGTACTTCGACCTCGCCCGGTCGTACGGCGGGGGGTCCCTCGAGCGCGCGCTCGCGACCGCCCAGGCCGCGACGCTGCTCCTGTCGTTCTCATCGGACTGGCTGTATCCGCCGAGCGGGTCGGAGGAGATCGCGGCGGCATTACGGGCGAATGGCAAGGACGTCGAGCATGTCATCATCGATGCGGACTACGGTCATGATTCGTTCCTGCTCGAGGAGCGGACGATGACCGACCGGATCCAACGGTTCCTGGATGACCCGGATCACGTGGGGGAGCAGCGCACATGAGCGGCGAGGACGGTACGAGCGAGTTCGGGTTCGACACGCGCGCCATTCACGCCGGCCAGCGGCCGGACCCGTACACCGGGGCGCGCGCCACACCGATCTTCCAGACGACGTCCTATGTGTTCGAAGATCCGGAGTCGGCGGCCGCGTACTTCAACCTGCAGGAGTACGGGAACACGTACTCGCGGATCATGAATCCGACCACGGCCGTCTTCGAGGAGCGCGTCGCGAGCCTCGAGGGCGGCGCCGGCGGGGTCGCGTTCGCGAGCGGGCTCGCGGCGCAAGCCGCGGCGCTCTTCACGATGCTGACGCCGGGCGACCATATCGTCGCGTCGAGCGCGCTCTACGGCGGGACGGTCACCCAGCTGAAGCATCTCTCGCGGAAGCTCTCGATCGACGTGACGTTCGTGGACCCGGATGACCTTGCGAACTGGCGGGGCGCGCTCACGCCGAACACGAAGGTCCTCTACGGCGAGACGATCGGCAACCCCGGCGGCAATGTCCTCGACATCGCCGGCGTCGCCGAGATCGCCCACGGGCACGGCGCGCCACTGATGATCGATTCGACGTTCGCCACGCCATACCTCTGCCGGCCGATCGAGCACGGTGCCGACATCGTCGTGCACTCGGCGACGAAGTTCATCGGTGGCCACGGCACGAGCATCGGCGGCATCGTCGTCGAGGCCGGCACGTTCGACTGGTCCAACGGCCGCTTCCCGGTCGTCGCCGATCCGTCTCCCGCGTACCACGGTCTCGCGTTCCACGAGACCTTCGGCATGTACGGCTACCTCATGAAGCTCCGCGCCGAGTCGCTGCGCGACCTCGGTGGCGCGCTCTCGCCGTTCAACGCGTTCCTCTTCCTGCTGGGGCTCGAGACGCTGCCGCTTCGCATGGCCAAGCACGTGGAGAACGCGGTCGCGGTCGCCACGTTCCTCGCGGGACATACGGCCGTCGCGGGCGTCCGCTACCCGGGCCTGCCGTCGAGCCCGTACCGCGAGCTCGTGAAGCGGTACCTCCCGAAGGGCGCGGGCTCGATCTTCGTGTTCGATCTCGTGGGCGGCCGCGAGGCGGGACAGAAGTTCATCGAGCACCTCGGCCTCTGGAGCCACCTCGCGAACGTCGGCGACGCGAAGAGCCTGGTCATCCATCCCGCCAGCACGACGCATCGCCAGCTGAACGACGTGGAGCTCGCGGGGGCGGGCGTCGGTCCGGGCACCATTCGCCTCTCGGTCGGGCTCGAGACCGTCGAAGACCTCATCCGCGACCTCGAGCGCGGGCTCGTGGCGACCCTATGACCGTCGCCTACCAGGACCCGCACGTGATCCTCAAGACGTTGCGCGGCGCGCGGACCGTCGCGATCGTCGGTCTCTCGAAGGATCCGCTGCGCCCCTCCAACTTCATCGGCTTCTATCTCAAGCGCCACGGCTACACGATCGTGCCGGTGAATCCGCGCGAGCGGGAGATCCTCGGCGAAACGTCGTACCCGAGCCTCAAGGACATCCCGTTCCCGGTGGACGTCGTGGACGTCTTCCGGCGGCCCGACGCGGTGCCGGATATCGCGAGCGAGGCGGTTGCGATCGGCGCGAAGGCGCTGTGGCTCCAGTTCGGCGTGATCAGTCCCGAAGGCGCGCGCATCGCGACGCAGGGCGGGCTCGAGGTCATCATGGACCGCTGTATGAAGGTGGAGCACGCCCGGCATCTCGGACGGATGCACTGGCTCGGGTTCAACACCGGGCGGATCACCGCGCTGCGGGAGCGCGCCGGTGGCTGAGCCCGGCGAGCACATCGCGCTCGTCTACGACGGCCCGGACCGGCCCGGGATCCTGCACGCGATCACCAAGGTGATCCTCGCGCATGGCGGCAACATCACCGGGATCGATATCCCGGAGCGCGGTGGCGATCGCGCGCGGGTCCACGTCGAGGTCGATCTCCCGCCGAGCACGACCGGCGAGAAGCTGGTCGCGGAGCTGCGTGGTCTGGACGTCCTCGATGATGTCGAGCTCGTTCCGTCGATGGCCCAGATCTTCGGCAAGCGGATCATCGTCGTCGGCGGTGGCGCCCAGGTGGGACAGGTCGCGCTCGGCGCGATCTCAGAGGCCGACCGTCACAACATCCGCGGCGAGAAGATCAGCGTGGACACCATCCCGATCGTTGGAGAGGAGAACCTTGCCGCGGCCGTCCGCGCGGTCGCCCGCCTGCCGCGCGCGGTCGCGCTCGTGCTCGCGGGCGCGCTCATGGGCGGCGAGATCACTAAGGCGGTCGAGGAAGTTCGCGCCCGCGGGATCCTCGTTATCAGCCTGAACATGGCAGGCTCGGTCCCAAAGGCCGCGGACCTCATCGTGAGCGATCCGGTGCAGGCCGGCGTCATGGCCGTGATGGCGGTCGCGAAGACGGCGAAGTTCGACATCGCGCGCCAGCGGGGCCGGACCTACTAGGCGCGCAGCTCGCGCTCGATGTCGTCCAGGTGCTCCTTGCCGTGGATCGCGCGTGACAGGCTGAACGGGGGGCTCCCTTTGGCCCGGATCTTCGCCATCATCTCAGCACTGAGCGCCGCCACCTTCCGGTCCGCCTCTCCGGCGAGCCGGAGCGCGAGCTGCGCCGCATCGCGCGGCGGAAGGGCCAGGCAGAGGGGTTTGGCCGCGTTGTTCACCGCGTCGACGTTCTCGTGCTCGTAGGTCGTCGGCTCACCGGTGCGTCCCCACTGCTCGAGCCAGTAGATCGCTCGGGCATCCCAATAGCCGATGTGCGCGAGTACCGCGGCCACCGTCCAGCCGCCGGGCATCGGCCGGCTCAACTCTGCATCGCTCAACCGCGTGATGAGCGTCCGCAGGCGCTCGCGCTCCGCGTCAGTCTCCGTCACGTGACTCCGATCCACCGTCAAGCCTCCTGCTGCCGCTACAGCGTCGGTGCTTCGGGGACCGCGATCGTCGTGCGGATCGACGCCGGCGGCAGGCAGTCCGTCGCGCTGCAGGCCTGCGACCGGATCTCGACCTCGAGGCGAGCGTCACCCGAGCCCCGGGGAATGATGAACTCGATCGGGATCGTGACGCCGACAGACCCTTCGTAGACAGCGAAGTCCTCGTCCAGCCCCGCGACGCGGAACGGCGCCGCTGCCGGCCACGGGATCGCGCCCAGGCGCGCCCCGGCTGGCTCGCTCGTCACCGCGATCTCGAGCGGCTGATAGCCGGCCGGTGCTTCGGGCCCGTAGAGGTGCCACTCCGGCGCGATCACCAGATCGACATGGAGCCCGAGGCGCTGGTACGCGAAGTACGTGGCGGAGTCGAGCCACGCGCGGACCGCAAGGTGCTCCTCGCGAGATCGACCTTCGACGTGGTCCGTCGCGTCCGCAGGCTGCGCGCCGGCGAGCTGCTCGAACAAGAGGCGGCCGCCCTGACGCAGCCGGTAGTTCGCTTCGACGATCTTGCGCTCGACACGACCCGACCTGTCGAGGAAGAACGTCATCGGGTACGCGACACCGTGTTGCTCATCCCGTGTCGGAACATCGAAGGCAGCATGGTGCTGGGCAAGGTCTTCATCGAGGACCCCGAGCGCGCGGATGACGGTGCTTCCCTCGTCGGAGAGCAGCTGAAAGGTGATGCCGTGCTTGGCGGCGAACTCGCTCAGCCCGCGTTGATGGTCATAGCTGATCGCAAAGAGCGCGACGCCGGCGGCATCGAGCGCGCCGGCGATCCGTTGCAGCTCGACCAGCTGCGTCTTGCAATAGGGTCACCACCGCGCGCTGCGGTAGAACACGACGATCGCACGACGTTTCCCGCGTGCGTCGTGCAGGTCCACGAGGGCGCCGTGCTGGTCGGGGAGACGGACATCGGGAAAGGGATCGCCGACGCGCGGGCCGGCATCGCCGTAGTCACGCACGGTCGTCACCGCCATACCGTAGCGGCTGGGGCGGACCGGACTCACCGAGCCGCAAGCAGATCTCCTCCTGCTGGCGGATCGGCAGCGTTGACAATAGGTATCGACGGAACGGGCCAAGAGGAATGAGATGCGTGACGTGATGACGAAGATCGAATCCTGTGCGAACGAGCCGGCGCGAGTGGCGGCTCCACGCGCGGAGGCGCGTGAAGGATGCGGGCAGCTCTAACCGCGCTCGCGGCCGTCGCGGCGACCCTCGCCGTGGCTTGCGCCACGGTCAGCGGCTCGCCGACGCCGGCTCCGACGACCGGGTGGCGAGCCACGAGCTGCGCCTCGGCGATCGGCTCACCCGCCGGCACGAGCGATGAGCCGGGCTTCGCCCGGAACACCGTCTGGACGACCGACTTCGAGCGGCATTGCGTCCCGCTCTCAGAGATCGTGAACGGCGGCCCGAGCCGCGACGGGATCCCACCGCTCGACACGCCGCAGTTCTACGAGCAGTCCCGCGCGGGCTGGCTCCTGCCGCGCGAGCCCATCATCGCCGTGGTCGAGGGCGGGGAAGCGCGGGCGTACCCACTGCAGATCCTCCTGTGGCATGAGATCGCGAACGACACCATCGCCGGCCGCCCGATCGTCGTCACGTTCTGCCCGCTGTGCAACACTTCGCTGGTCTTCGATCGCCGTGTCGGCGGACGCGAGCTGACCTTCGGGACCACCGGTCTCCTCCGGCTCTCGGATCTGGTGATGTGGGACCGGCAGACGCAGTCGTGGTGGCAGCAGGCTCTCGGCGAAGGCATCGTCGGGGCGTTCACCGGCGTACGCCTGACCAAGATCGACAGCCAGATCCTCAGCTTCGAGGAGTTCGCCCGCGCATACCCGACCGGGCTCGTTCTCAGCCGTGAAGCGGCGAATGCGGAAGCGAAGGCGAAAACGGGGGACGGTCGGCAATATGGGACCAACCCGTACGTCGGTTACGACAAGCCCGACACCGGCCCGCTGGCCGGATTCTGGACGAGCACTCCGTTCGATCGACGCCTTCCGCCGAAGGCGCGGATCGCCGTCGGGACGTTCGTCGACCCGCCGATCGCCTTCCGGACGGATCACCTCCGCGGGGCGGTCGCGACCAACGATCGCGCCACCGGCCACCCGTTCGTGCTCCTATACCTAGGCGGCGTCGCATCGCCGCTGGATCGATCCACGACGGCCGACGGGAGCGATGTGGGCCAAGTCGGGTTCTTCGATCCGGTGATCGATGGCCGCCTCCTCACGTTCCAAGGTGACGAGGGACGTCGGACCTTTCTCGACGACGAGACGGGCACCGAGTGGACCATCACCGGGCGAGCGGTCAACGGACCGCTGATCGGACGACAGCTCCCGCGCCTGCGATCGGACGCGACGTTCTGGTTCGTCTGGGCCGCATTCCGCCCCGACACCGAGGTGCGGGCCCGCTAGTCGCGCCCCAAGGCTGCGAGGCACTGAGCCACCGTTGCGGCGTAGGAGGTCCCTAGAATGCGCTGACCCCGCGAAATGATCGAATTCAACGATGTCCACAAGCACTATGGTCCGCTGCACGTGCTGCGGGGCATCACGCTCCGCGTTGAAGAGCGCGAGGTCGTCGTGATCATCGGACCATCGGGCTCCGGGAAGAGCACGATGATCCGGACGGTGAACCGCCTCGAGCCGATCGAGCGCGGGACGCTCACGGTGAACGGGATCCGGGTCGAGGACCGCCGGACCGATGTCAACAAGCTGCGCCGGGACGTCGGTATGGTCTTCCAGAGCTTCAATCTGTTCCCGCACCTCACCGCCGCCGAGAATGTCATGCTCGCGCCGATCCGCGCCCGCGGGATCTCGAAAACTGTGGCCCGGGAGAAGGCCACGGCGCTCCTCGCCAAGGTCGGCATCGGCGAAAAGGCCGACCACTTCCCGGCGCAGCTCTCCGGTGGTCAGCAGCAGCGTGTGGCGATCGCCCGGGCGCTCGCGATGGATCCCAAGGTCATGCTCTTCGATGAACCGACCAGCGCGCTCGACGCGGAGATGATCCGCGAGGTGCTCGACGTCATGCGGGCCCTGGCAAAAGAGGGCATGACGATGATGGTCGTGAGCCACGAGCTCGGCTTCGCCCGCGAGGCGGCGAACCGGATCCTCTTCATGGACGAGGGTCGCATCATCGAGGATTCTCCAGCAGCCGAGTTCTTCACGGCGCCGAAGGAGGAGCGCGCCAAGCAATTCCTGAGCAAGGTCATCCGGCACTAGTCGGCAAGAAGGATCAGGTGGAGGGACCAATGCGAAACACCCCACGCATCATCGCGATGGGGTTGGCGGCGCTGTTCGTGGTCTCCGCGTGCGGCGGTGCCAGCTCGTCTGGCGCCGGCGCCACCGCGGCGGCGAAGCCAACGTTCGATCCGGCGTCGTTCCAGTTCGCGATCCAGACGAAGGGCAAGTTCCGGGTCGGCACCCGTGAGGACAACGTGCCATTCGGGCTGAAGAACCCGGCGACAGGGAAGTTCGAGGGCTTCGACATCGACATCGCCCGCGAGCTCGCGAAGGGCATCTTCGGCACGCAGGCCAACATCGACGACGTCATCGAGTGGACCCCGGTCGTGTCGGCCACGCGCATCCCGACGCTCCAGGACAACAAGGCGGACATCGTCATCGCGACGTTCACGATCAACGAGGATCGCAAGAAGCAGATCGACTTCTCGTCCGTGTACTTCAAGACGGGCCAGAAGATCCTGGTGAAGAAGAGCGACAACTCGGTCACTAAGGTCGAGGACCTCGTGAACAAGACCGTCTGCGCGGCGAAGGGCTCGACGAGCGAGACCAATTTACGGGCAAAGGGTGTCACGAAGCTTCTCCTCCTCGACACCTACCCGCCGTGCCTCCTCGCGCTCCAGAACGGGCAGGCGGACGCGATCTCGACCGACGAGACGATCCTGTTCGGTCTCGTGAAGCAGGACCCGAACATGAAAATCGTGGGGTCGTACTTCTCCGAGGAGCCGTACGGCATCGGATTCAACAAGGGCCGTGTCGGATTCCAGGCATGGATCGACGCGGAGCTCAAGAAGATGATCGATGACGGACGCTGGGCGAAGATCTACAAGCAGTGGATCACGCCTGTCTCCGGTGACGAGAAGAAGAATCCCGAAGGGAAGTAGGCGCTAGCCGTGCCGGGCGGCATCATCTTCGAGTTCCCGGACCTCTATCTGTTCCCGAGCGGGCTGTGGCTGACGGTGCAGCTGTCGGTCATCAGCCTGCTCGGGAGCGTGGTCATCGGCACGGTCGTCGCGGTCTTCCGCATCTCGCCGCTCGCCCCTCTCCGTTGGATCGGGACGGGGTTCGTCGAGTTCTTCCGCAACACCCCGCTCCTGGTGCAGCTCTTCTTCCTCTTCTTCGCCGCACCGATCGTCGGCATCCGCTTCTCGGACGACGCGTTCGAGTTCAATTTCCGGGCGGCCCTTCTTGGCCTGTCGCTCTATCACGCCGCCTATGTCGCGGAGATCGTCCGCGGCGGCCTTCTCGGAGTGGACAAGGGCCAGATCGAGGCGGCGCGCTCGCTCGGGCTCTCCTACGTCCAGATGCTCCGGTACATCCAGATGCCGCAATCGTTCCGGGCGATCATCCCGCCGCTCGGGAACATCTTCATCGCCCTGGTCAAGAACACCTCGCTCGCTACGACCATCGGGGTCGCTGAGCTTCTCAATGCCGGCGACATCGTCGAATCCCGCACCTTCCGCACCGTCGAGGCCTATGGCGCGGTCGCGCTCCTCTACCTCGCGCTCACCATCCCGATGGGCGTAGGGGTGAACTGGCTCGAACGCCGTCTGCGCGTGGCCCGCTGATGCGTCCCGACACGTGGTACCGCTTCGTCGATCCGGCGATTCTCCGGTATTTCGGGAGCGGCCTGCTGGATACGGTCATGATCTCGGTCGCCGCGATCGTCGTCTCGTTCGCCGTCGGCCTGCTCTTCGCGCTCCTGCGCCTCTCCACCCGCTGGTACCTCCGCTGGCCCGCGATCGCCTACATCGAGTCGATCCGCGCGCTTCCGGTGTTGCTCCTCATCGTGTACTTCGGCATCAAGGGCTCCGCACTGTTCAAGCCGTTCCTCGGCGAGGACTTCGAGCTGTCACGCTTCTGGGCCGGCGTGCTCGGCCTCGCGATGTACACGAGCGCGATCCTCGCGGAGATCATCCGCGCCGGGATCGTCAGCCTCCCCCGCGGTCAGACCGAGGCCGCGCGGGCGCTCGGCCTCTCCTATCCGAAGACGATGCGCCACGTCGTGCTGCCGCAGGCCCTGCGGCTGATGGTCCCCGCCATGGTGTCGCAGCTCACGACCATCATCAAGGACACCTCGCTCGTCGGGACGATCGGGGTGAGCGAGCTGCTTCGCCAGGGTCGGACGCTCTACACGACGTACTTCAACCCGATCGAGGTGTTCCTCTTCGTTGCGGTGATCTACTTCGTCATCTGCTTCACCCTGTCGCAGCTCTCCCGCCGCCTCGAGCTGGGGCGGGCGCCGAAGGTCATCAAGGACCTCCAGCTACGCGACGGCGCGACGTAGCCACCGACGCGCGCGATCGCCGCGCTCCTATCCTCCGCTGATGGCCCAGCAACGCGGCGCCACGCTCGAGTTCCGCGACGTCACAAAGCGGTACACCGATCAGGTCGCGGTCGCCGGCCTGTCGCTCACGGTGCCGGCGGGCAAGATCTGCGTCCTCGTGGGTCCGAGCGGGTCGGGGAAGACGACCTCGCTGAAGATGGTGAACCGGCTCATCGAGCCGACCTCAGGCGCGATCCTCATCGATGGCACGGACGTACTGCGGGAGGACCCGGTCCAGCTCCGCCGGCGCATCGGGTACGTCATCCAGCAGGTCGGCCTCTTCCCGCACCAGACCATCGAGGAGAACGTTGGCACGGTGCCTCGCCTGCTCGGCTGGCCGAAGGACAAGATCCGGACCCGGTCCATAGAGCTGCTCGCGCTGGTGGGGCTCGACCCGAAGCGCTACGCCACGCGCTACCCGGCGCAGCTTTCGGGTGGCGAGCGTCAGCGCGCCGGTGTCGCGCGCGCTCTCGCGGCCGAGCCGCCGGTCATGTTGATGGACGAGCCGTTCGGCGCGGTCGACCCGATAGTGCGCGAGCGGCTGCAGGGCGAGCTCCTGCGGATCCAGCGCGATCAGGGCACGACGGTGCTGTTCGTGACCCACGACGTCGACGAGGCGATCCGCCTCGGCGACCGCATCGCGATCATGCGGGACGGCAAGCTCGTCCAATATGTCCCGCCCGGCGAGCTGCTCGCGCACCCGGCGAACGACTTCGTCTCGCAGTTCGTCGGCTCGGACCGCGGACTCAAACGGCTCGAGCTTCTCACCGTCGGCGGGGCCGACATCGATGCGGGCGTGATCCGCGCCACGGTGGACCGGAACGCACCCGTGCTCGCACCGTCGATGACCCTGCGCCAGGCGCTCGTGCTCATGCTCGAGAGCGAGGCGCAGATCGGAACGGTCGTGGACGGCGACCGGTACCTCGGTGTCCTCACGCTCGCGTCGATCGGGAAGATGATCCGGAGCGACCCGTGACGCCAGGCGAGCCGCTCATCCGGTGGGATTGGATCGCGGGTCACGTGGACGAGTTCGGCGCCCGGCTCGCGGAGCACGTCGAGCTCACTGCCATCGCGGTCGGTGTCGGCTTCCTCGTCGCGTTCGCGCTCTCGCTCCTCATCCTCCGGCTTCCCTGGCTCGAGGGGCCGGTGACCTGGGTCACCGGCACGCTGTACACGATCCCGAGCCTCGCCCTGTTCGCGCTCCTGATCCCGTTCACCGGTCTCACGATCGTCACCGCGGAGGTCGGCTTGGTGAGCTACACGCTCCTCATCCTCATCCGCAACATCGTCCGCGGCATCCGCGATGTGCCCGCGGACGTACGGGAGGCCGCCGTCGGCATGGGCTACACCGAGCGCGAGCTGCTGTGGCGGATCGAGGTGCCGCTCGCGCTCGGGGCGATCATCGCGGGAGTCCGGCTGGCGACGATCAGCACCATCGGCCTCGTCACGGTCACCGCGCTCATCGGCCAGGGCGGATTCGGTCAGCTCATCCTCGCCGGACTGCAGCGCTTCTTCAGTACCGAGCTCATCGCCGGCGCCGTGCTCTCGGTCGCCCTCGCCATCTCGGCGGACTCGCTCTTGGTGTTGCTGCAGCGCACGCTCACGCCGTGGACCCGCAGGGCATGACCTTCATCGTCAATGCGCTGCGCTGGTTCCTCGATCCGGCCCATTACCAGGGCAGCGATGCCGTGCAGACCCGGCTCCTCGAACACGTCGAGCTCTCCGGGCTGGCGTTGCTCATCGGCGCGCTCGTCGCGTTGCCCGTGGGCCTCTGGCTCGGGCACACCGGCCGCTTCGGTTTCGTCGCCGTGAACATCGCGAACCTCGGCCGGGCCCTGCCCTCGCTCGCCCTGCTCGCGTTCGCGCTCCCGATCGCGTTCTCGCTCGGATTGGGACTCGGGTTCTGGCCGACGCTCATCTCGCTCGTGCCGCTCGCGATCCCGCCGATGCTGACGAACTCCTACGTCGCCGTACGCGGCGTCGACCACGACATCGTCGAGGCCGCTCGCGGCGTCGGGATGAGCGACCTTGGGATCCTCCTCCGCGTCGAGCTGCCTCTGGCCGTTCCCCTCGTCCTGGCCGGCATGCGTACCGCCGCGGTGAACGTGGTCGCCACGGCCACGCTCGGCGCGCTCGTCGCGGGCGGCGGGCTGGGCCGGTACATCGTCGACGGTCTCGGGCTCCAGGAGTACGACCGCTTGTTCGCGGGCGCGCTGCTTGTCGCGCTCCTCGCCATTGTCGTCGAGCTCACATTCGGCGCCGTCGAGCGCCTCGCCGTCTCGCCGGGCATACGCGCGCGGCGGGGCGCGTTGTAGCCGCACCGCCACGAACAGCGGCGGATACTTGTCACGCGAGGGCCGAGAGAATAGCGCTGCGGCCCTGAAGGGAGTTCCCCATGCATTGCGGAATCCGTCTCGGGATCGCGTTCCTTGTCGTCGCACTCGTCGCGAGCGCCTGCGGCGGGTCGACCAGCGGGCCACAGCCGACGGTCAAGATCGGCTCGTTCAACTTCGCCGAGAGCATCGTGCTCGGTGAGGTGTACGCGCAGGCGCTCGAGGCGAATGGCTACACCATCGAGCGCAAGTTCAATCTCGGCAATCGCGCGATCGTGTTCCCGGCACTCGACAAGGGTGACGTCGACGTCGTGCCTGAGTACCTCGCGACGGTCCTCCGATTCGTGGACCCGAACGCGAAGGGCTCGAGCGATCCGAAGGAGGCCCAGAAGCAGCTCCAGGACGCCGTGAAGGCGAAGAACCTCACCGTCCTCGACTTCGCCCAGGCCGTCGACGAGAACGCCTTCGTCGTCACGAAGGCGACGGCGGACAAGTACAAGCTGAAGAAGACGAGCGACATCGCCACGAACGCCCAGAGCCAGCTCGTGCTGGGCGGACCCCCGGAGTGCCCGCAGCGGCCGTTCTGCAAGCTCGGCCTCGAAGGGACGTACGGGATCAAGCTCAAGGACTTCAAGGCGCTCGACGCCGGCGGTCCGCTGACCGTCGCGGCGCTCGATGGCAACCAGATCGACCTCGCGCTCCTGTTCTCCAGCGACGCGGTCATCTCGGTGAAGGGCTACGTCGTCCTCGAGGACGACAAGCACCTGCAGCTCGCCGACAACGTCGCACCGCTCGTCCGGAACGCCGTGGCGACCGATGATCTGAAGAAAGTGCTCAACGCGATTTCCGCCAAGCTCAACACAGACGAACTGATCGCTCTGAACCGGGCGAACGGCGTCGACAAGAAGGACGCGAAGGACGTCGCGAAGGACTGGCTGAAGAAGCAGGGCCTCATCAAATAGCCGGCTGGATCTCACTTGGCGGCGTGCTCGCATCGAGCGCGGCCGTCGCGTCGTGGGGGGATGGCGGAGAGTGCGAGCTCTTCGCCATCCACGACGACGGCGATCTCCGGGACCGGTACTGGGACGGAGCGAGCTGGCATGACTGGGAATCGCTTGGCGCTGGTTTCACAGGGCAACCCGCCGCCGCGGCTCGTGGGGCGGACCGCATCGATGTCTTCGCGTTCGGCGCGGACGGCCGGCTTCGCCACCGCTGGTGGAACGGCACGCGCTGGGTGGACTGGGAGATCGTGACGGACGCGCCGGCCGGTGACGCTGTGACGTGCAGCTGGAGCGGAGATCGGTTCGACGTGTTCGTCGCGAAGCGCGGCGCCGCGCTCTGGTACCGGGCGCTCTGATGGCGACACCCAACACGTTCGACTTCGTCGTCATCGGTGCGGGTGCGTCCGGCGAGGCCGCGACCCACCTCGCGCGCGGACGTGGGGCATCCGTCGCGGTCATCGACCGCGATCTCTTCGGCGGGTCGTGCCCGTACTGGGCCTGCATGCCCTCGAAGACCCTGCTTCACGCGGCCGAGGTGAAGGCCCACGGCGGTGACTATCCGTGGTCCAAGGCATCGGACCGGCGCGACTACATGATCAACCGGATCAAGACCGACTACCCGAACGATGGAAGTCATGTCCACGCCCTCGAGAAGGCGGGGGCCACCGTCTTCCGCGGGACCGCGACGCTCGCGGGGCCGGGCAAGGTCGTCGTCACGCACGAGCGCACGACGCACGAGCTCACCGCGCGCAACGTGATCATCGCGGTCGGCTCGGTCGGGAAGGTGCCGAAGCTCGAAGGACTCGAGGCCGCCGGCTACTGGACGAACGTCGAGGCGACGAGCCTGCGTGAGCTTCCGAAGAGCGCCGTCATCCTCGGGGCCGGTCCTTCGGGTCTGGAGATCGCGCAGTACCTCGCGCGCTACGGCGTGCGCACCGCGATCGTCGGCCGGGTCAATCCGACGGACCACCCGCTGAGCTCCGCGTTCCTCGCTGAGACCCTCCGCCGATCCGGTGTGGATGTGCGCGAGAAGGCTCGGGCCGCCCGCATCCGGCCGAAGGCCGGCCCCGACGGCGAGCACGTCGTCGAGCTCTCCGACGGCACGAGCGTCTCGGGCGCGATCATCCAGCTCTCGGTGGGTCGCTCCTCGGCCAAGTCGCTCGGCGCGCTCGGACTCGACACCATCGGCGTGACCTACGACGGCGGCGACACGATCAAGGTCGACGACCGGCTGCGCGTCGCCGAGCACGTCTATGCCATCGGCGACGCGATCGGTCACGAGCTCTCCACGCATCTCGGCCACTACGAGGGCGAGATGGCCGCACGGATCGCGCTCGGCGACGACGTGAGGGTCGACTTCAGCGCCACGCCGCGGGTCGTCTACACCGACCCCGAGACCGCGGCCGTCGGGCTTCAACTGGCGCAGGCGCGGGACCGGGGGATCGACGCGTTCGAGGAGACGACCGGATTCGCGAAGAGCACGAAGGGCTACGTCGTCGAGGCCGACCGCGGCCACCTGAGCATCGTCGTGGACCGGAAGCGCAAGGTGCTGATCGGCGCGTTCATCGCCGGCCAGGGTGCGGGCGAGGCGATCCACGCCGCGGTGCTCCCGATCAAGCTCGGCACGCCCATCGACACGCTCGCGCAGACGCTGCACGCGTTCCCGACGACCGCGCGCGTCCTGAGCGGTCTCTTCTCGGCGGCCGCGGCGAAGCTCCGTTGACGGTGGACGAGCGCTACCTCGAGCTCCTCGACTACCGCCGTCGCGTGAACACGCTCTACGCGGACGTTCGGGCGCTGTTGCGGTCCGACGCGGTCGCCGCACACGCCCTGTGGCGCGCCGGCCGCGACGATCTGTTCGGCACGCATCCGCAGTCGGCGATCCAACCGCACGAGCGTGTCAGGTTCACGGGCCTCGCCTACCGGGAGTACGACCCGAAGCTGACGTTCGCCGCCGCGGTCCGGCCCCTGCCGCATGAGCGCTACGACGTCGGCACGAGCACGGGCGATGTCATCCCGTTCGTGCGCTTCGGCGCGGTCGACCTCCCGGTCGGTACGCTGGAGGTGTTCTGGCTGGACGCGTACGGAGGCGGCGTGTTCTTGCCGTTCCGGGACGCGACCTCGGGGCAGACCACCTACGGCGGCGGTCGGTATCTCCTCGACACGGCGAAGGGTGCGGACCTCGGCGGCGACGGCGACGCGCTCGTGCTCGACTTCAACTTCGCCTACCACCCGAGCTGCCACTACGACCCGCAGTGGGTCTGCCCGCTCGCGCCGCCGTCGAACCGGCTCGCGGTGCCGATCGAGGCGGGGGAGCTCACGTATCCCGGTGCCTCGGCGCACGAGCTCCAGTGGTGTGCGCCATCTTGAATGAGCGGCAGGCGCGGTTGATGAGCCGCAGGCGCTCGTGACCAGTCGGCAGCGCTGGACCCTGATCGCCGCGATTCTCGGCTCGGGGATCGTGTTCCTCGACTCGACGGTTGTGAACGTCGCGCTCCCGAAGATCGGACGCGAGCTCCCGAGCGGGCTGTTTGGCATCCTGGAGGGGCAGTCCTACGTCTACAACGGCTACCTCCTCACCGTGTCCGCGCTCCTCATCCTCGCGGGCGCGCTTAACGACTTCTACGGGCGCAAGCGGATGTTCACGCTCGGGCTCGTCGGCTTCCTCGTCACCAGCCTGCTCTGCGGCCTCGCGCCGAACCTCGAGCTCCTCGTGCTGTTCCGCATCCTGCAGGGCGTTGCCGGCGCGCTTCTCGTGCCGGGCTCGCTCGCGCTGATCACCGTGACCTTCACGGGCGAGGCGCAGGGCCGCGCGTTCGGCCTGTGGGCCGCGGCGTCCGCGGCGACGACGATCCTCGGTCCGGTCGTCGGGGGGATCCTCGTCGACTCGATCTCGTGGCGGGCCGCGTTCCTCATCAACGTCCCGCTGTTGATCGTGGCGCTGTGGGCCACCGCACGCTACGTCGAGGAGAGCCGCGCGGAGGGGGCGTCCAGCCGGTTCGACTGGCTCGGTGCGTTCGTCGTCGCGGTCGCCGTTGGCGGCCTTTCGTTCGGCACGATCTACGGCCAGCAGCGTGAGTGGAAGGATCCGCTCGGCTTCGTGCTGCTCGGCGCCGGCGTGGTCGCGACGATCGCGCTGCCGATCCTGATGACCCGGAGGCAGAACCCGCTCATCTCGCCGGAGCTCTTCCGCTCGCGCAACTTCACGGTGACGAACATCTCGACGTTCCTCATCTACGGCGCGCTCTACGTTTTGGGCTACTACGTCACGCTCTTCGTGCAGGGGACCATCGGCTTCACCGCCGCGGCCGCGGGCCTCGCGTTCATCCCCTCAGGCCTGTTCCTCGTGTTCCTCAGCTCGCGGTTCGGAGCGCTGGCCGGGAAGTACGGGCCGAAGGCGTTCATGGCGGTCGGTCCCGCATTGATGTGCCTCGGGACGCTCTGGTACCTGCGCGTTCCGCCCACGACGAGCCCGTGGCTCTTCGCGTTCGGCGATCCGGGCACGTATCTGCCGCCGGCGAGCTGGCTCGTGGACTTCCTGCCGGCGAGCCTGCTGTTCGGTCTTGGGCTGTCGATCATGGTCGCGCCGCTCACGACCGCGCTCATGACGAGCGTGCCCTCGAAGAACTCGGGCGTGGCATCGGCGATCAACAACGCGATCTCGCGGGTCGGGCCGCAGCTCGCGGG
>DASYVN010000154.1:0-16198 GCA_035937095.1 Candidatus Limnocylindria bacterium | reverse complement strand
CGAGGCGAAACTCCCGCGGATACGGGAGCTCCTCGCCAGGACGTTCGCCTTCAGTTGCACGGCGTGCACGGCTGCCGTGCGCGACAGCCGGCCAGGCGCGGAGGTGATCGTCGTCGGGGACGAGCGATGCGAGCGTTGCGGTGGTTCGGGTCATCGCGCGGCTGCTCTTCGATTCATTGCGGCGTGCCACGATCATCGCGTGCGTCGTGTCGTCGTGATCGGCGGCAGTCCTGCGACTCGGCAGGCGCTGACGCGCCACGTCGAGGGACTCGACGTACAGCTCGTTGACGGCACGCGCACTCTGGACGCGACGCGCGCACGGCAGCTGCTCGGCTGGGCAGACCTCGTGCTGGTTTGGGGCACCACGCAGCTCGACCATCGAGTCAGCACGCTCTTCACCTCGGCCAAGGACCGCAAGGTCGTAACCGCCGCGAAGCGCGGCATCGGTGGACTCCTCGACGCGGGGACAACGCACCTCACACGCAAGCCGATATGAGCCGCGGAGATGCGATCTGATCGAGCTCTATCGAGACGTCTTGCCGGACAGCAGCAAACGGGTCATCTGGCTCAACGTGAACGAGTCGGCTGTGTCCATGGATGCGCAAGATCTCAAGTCGGTACCCGAGCCGTTCGATGAATACGAATTCGGCGTGAGCGTGTCGGCAGACGACCAGCACCGGCTGCTCGTGGAGCTTCTCGCAGAGGCACGGGGGCCGGGGACGGCCGAGGGGTTGAGCAAGGAGCTGGGTCGTCAATCGGACGCGGAAGTCGGCGAATTACTGCGGTCCATCCTCGTCGCGCTCTACTTCGGCCGGGTGAATGCCGTCGACGAGTTCCGCGAACGGCTCAAGTCCCTGGATATCGCGGACCACTTCTGGGTCTATTACTAGACTCGCGGAGCAAGTCGCAGCGGCTTGGGAAAACGAAGAACCTAGGTCGCGACTAGATCCGCTCCGCTGGCGGCACCGATGTCGCTTTCGCCGTGTGCTGCGGAGTGCGACCCATGAATCGGTCTACATCCCACAGCTGGATCGGCTTTCCCTGGGCCCACGACAGCGCCGGCTCGCTGAAGACGCCGGTGGTGATCACCGCCGCACCATTCGCATGCTCGTGGTGCATCGCGCCGTAGAGATCCCCGAGCTGCGGTTCTCCGACCGGTCGCGCGCCGAACCACCGCTTGCATTGGACGACGAGCCGCTCGCTTTCGCGCTCGGCAATGAGGTCGACACCGGGGTCGGAGTGTCCACCGACCGCGGTCACCCGGTAGCCCTGCTCACGCAATCGCGCCGCGCTCCAGTCCACGAACCGCTCGGGTGAGAGCTCGCGCAGGTCTCTACGCGTAAGCCCGGTCATGGCGTCGGTAGCTTGATCGCGCGCTGCGCGACCCCACGCGAGCGAAGCGGCAAGGGCGAGGACGAGTCCCCCGGCCACTCCGAGCCAGGCCACCGGACGGATCACCGGATCGAGCAAGATCCCATACGGACCGGCGGCGTTCAGCAGAAGCAAGGCGCAGGTGGCGCCGCCAAGGCAGATCGCGGCCAGAAGGGTCAGGCGGGGCGCCGCGTCAGCCGCGGACATTTCGTCGAGCGAGAGCTGTCGCCGCTGGCCACGCGCACGCATCGCGGCGAACGCTACCCGTGCACGCCCCGCTCGGAGTCCCATTTTCGTACCAAAAGGCGCGAACTACAGTCCGGGCGGAGGGACTAATGCCTGCCGGCCGCCGGGGTCCACTGCTCACGCTCCTCTGGCGCTATCACCGGTTCTGGTACGGCCTGACCGGCGGCCGCATCGGCGCGCGACTCGCGGGCTGGGATGTGCTCTTGCTCACGACACGCGGCCGGAAGAGCGGCGAGCCGCGGAGCGTGACGCTCAACTACCTGCGCGAGGGCAGCGCGTTCCTCGTGATCGCGTCGAACGCCGGCGACGCTCGCGATCCGCTCTGGTGGCGCAACCTCAAAGCGAACCCGGACGCCGAGGTCCTGACCGGCACGAAGCGCGTCCGCGTGCGTCCACGCGAGGCCGACGGCGTCGAGCGCGAGCTGCTCTGGGACAAGGTCGTCGCGCGCGACGCGAGCTACGCGGAGTACGAGCGGCGCACGAAACGGCGGATTCCGGTGGTGCTGCTGGAGCCGACGATCGGCTAGATCCGGAGAATTCCGGGATCTAACGATCGCCTCGCGGGAGCCACGTTTCCACGGCGGCGACGAACCGCTCTGCCTCGGCGATGGCGCTTGCCGCGCGCTCAGCGGATGCGTCAGGCGCGCCGTAGTCGACGTCATTCCGAAGCTCGAAGAGCGAACGCAAGATGCGACCCACGTCTGGCGCGATCTGGCCTGGCCGTACGACCAGCTCGTTGAACGCAGACAGCACGGCCGAGTGCTTCGAGCGGCCCTGCCCGAGTGCCCGCAGACAGGCCTCGGCCGCATAGAACGCTGCGAAGTAGGCGCGCGAGATCGCCTCCGCGGCGAAGCCTCCGTCTGCCAGATGGTGTGCCGCAGCGAGCCCGCGCCTGCTGCGCGCGAGCGGGTCCTGGTCGGGGCTCATCCGACCGCGCGACCTTCGTCTCGAGCCTGCATCAGCGCCATGGTCGTCGGCTCGGCAAAATCGCGTGCCGACAGCGGGATCGCGCTGATCACGATGCCGCTCGCCAAGGTCTCCCGCCACAGCAGCTCGTCCATCCGGTCGTGTTCGGCCCACCGGTCGTCCATCGGGTCGAGCACGACGACGAGGTCCATGTCCGAGTCCGGGTCGGCGTCGCCGCGCGCGCGCGAACCGAACAACACGACCTGTTTCAGCCGTGAGCCGTAGAGCTCTCGGAGCTCGCGGGCGACGTGCCGCGCGAGCTGCTCGTCGCTCGACCCGACGGTGACCTCGGGATCTGCCTGTGCCGCCATCGCCCGCTCCGCAGCGGCCTCGGCGATAAGCCCTTCGTCGCGCAGCCAGTCGATCGCGCGCCGGGCCATCCGGGCATCGTGAAAGGCGAACCACTCCTTCCGCAGCTCCGGAAACTCGTGGAGCGTGTCCTTGAAGCGGCGAAAGGCGCCGCGTCCAGCGATCGCGTGCCCGAGGAGGTCGCGCGCGCGCCGGTCGCCGACCCGCTCGGTGAACTCCTCCATGTCGGCGTAGCTCTCTCCCGATCCGAGGGGCTCGATGCGCCGGAAGCCACGCTCGCCCGGGGAGTCGTCGGGATCGTCAGCAAAGAGCCGGGACCAGTTCTCGAGCTCGCCGGTCCGGGGGTCGATCCACCAGCCGCCCTCATCCGAATGGTCCTCGAGGGCCTCGGCGAGGGTGCTGAGGTCGATGCGATCAACGTCGAGCGTCTTCATCTTCTTCATCTGAGCTCGGTGTCCGATGATACGTCCGCGGTAGGCTCACGCGGTGCGAACGCCTGGACCGCTCTGCCTGCGCTGCGCCGAGCGTCCTGCGACGAAGGGCTGGCAGTGCGCCGACTGCGCCGAATCGTTCGCGGACTGGGTCGCGCGGGATTGGCACGGCGCCCTCGCGGTGCTCGATGAGCAGGCGCGCTGGCTCGCGAAGTCCGCGGACCGCCTCGACGGTGTGGGATTCTGGGCCGCAGCGAAAGCCGTCTGGCAAGCGGCCGAGGCGGTGGAAGTGCTCGCGCAAGCGATCGAGCAGCAGGATCCGGGTAGCTCACCGCCCCTCGAGGCTGGGTAGGCCTACCCCTCGAACTTCTCGACCTGCAGGTGATCGCCAAGCTCGCGCAGGATCCGGAGCCCGGCTTCGATCTCGGCGTCGTCTCCGGTCATCCGCCCGAGCTCGCAGCGCACCCGGCCGATCAGCGGCCGCGCGTGCATCGCCTCGGCGTCGGCGAGCACGCGCCGCAGCAGGTCCGGATCCCCGCGGGTCACGGCGATCGCACGGTCGAGCGCGACATGGAGATGGCGGTGCCCGCGCGACGCCGACGACGCACGCGCCTGCTCGAGCGCCTCCAGCGGCAGCGGCCAGTCGCGATCGACCGCAAGGCTCACCGCCCGCTCGAACAGCTCTGGTAAGCGCCCTTCAGTTGTGGCCGCCATTCGGACGAGGGCCGCCGGCGCGTCCGGCTTGAGGCGCACGACGTCGCGATACACCGGCGCGAGCGCGGAAGCGACGAAGCGCTCCATGATCGCGTCGATCACGGCGGCGAACCGCTCCCCGGCCGCCTCATCGCGGCGAGCGAGCGCGACGTCGCGCGCGGCCACGAACCCGCGGTTGGCGTAGCCGGCGGCGATCTCCCCCGTTTCGACCCAGAGCTGGCGGGCACGCTCGCCGCTCGCGAGGGCGTCGTCCCAGTCCCCGCGAAGGGCGAGCGCATACGTGCGCCAGGCGACCAGATGGAGGGCCCAGGCGGGCACCTGTCCCGGCTGCACGAGGCTCTGCCCTTCACGCGACACCCGAACGGCCTCGTCGAGGTCGCCGAGGGACACCGAAGCCCAGGCGATCATGCTGTACGTGTCCATCCTCTCGCCAAGGTCGAGACCGTCGCCCAGCGCGAGCCGGGACCGGCTGATCTCCCGCACCGCGTTCCAATCGGCCTGTCCCAGCATCGCGGCCGCGCTGAGCGCATCGAGGGCGGCGCTCTGCATCGCGATATCGCCCAGCCCGCGGGCCAACTCGAGCGCCTGGGTGGCGTGCCGTTCGGATGCGGCCATCTCCGCGTCGGTCGCGGTCCGGTCGAGCGAGATCCAGAACGCATGGAATCCTTCAGCGGAGTGGAAGCGGGCCTTCGCCCGCGGGTCGGTCGCGACCTCGAGCAACGCCGCGCCGCGGCTGCGCAGCACATCGAGCTCGGCTTCGGTCGGCCGGTCGGCGACCGCTCCTTGCGAACGCGTCAACGCGCCGAGGATGCCGCCGATGAGGCGCAACGCGCGATCGGGATCAGCGTCGCTCGTCAGCTCGAGGGCGGCGCGATAGCCGGCGATCGCCTGGCCCGCGTCGGCGTACGCATCGCCGAGCCGTTCGTAGAGCGTCGCGACCTCGGCCGGCTCGGCGAGGTCGATGGCCGCGCGCAGGTGTCGCGACCCCTCAACGTTCGCCGCGCTCGCGAGCGCCGCGTCCGCGGCCCGGACGAGCCAGCGGACGGCGTTGCGCCGGGTCGCGATGGTGTCGGGGTCATCCGCGTTCGCGGCGGTCGCGAGCGTCGCGGCCTCGCGGTAGTGGAGCGCGATGAGCTCGGCAACGGTCTCCGCGCGCCCCTCGGCGCTCGTTTCGATCCAGCGCGCGGCGGCGGCGTGGAGCCGCGCGCGGGTGGCCCGCGGTAGCGTCTGATACGCGACCTCGCGGATGAGGATGTGGCGGAAGACGTAACCGTCCGCGCCGCTCGGCCGCAGGAGATCCTTGTCGACGAGCGAGCCGCAGATCGCCTCGGCGCGGCCGGCGAGCTCCGGCGCGATCGCTTCCGCCCCCGTCGGCCGGAACGAGCGGCCGAACACCGCGCCGATCTGGACGAGGCGCCGCTCGTCCTCTGATAGGCCGTCGAGGCGGGCGAGCACCGTCGCCTGGACCGTGTCGGGGAGCGTGTCGAGGGAGCCGCCGCGCTCCATGAACGTACGGACGAGCTCGCCCGCATAGAACGGGTTGCCCTCGGCCCGCGCGACGATGCGTTCGACCACCTCGGGTTGCCGCGACTCGAGCAGGTGCTCGACGAGCTGCGCGATCGGCCCGTCGGCGAGCGGCTCCAGCGAGAGGGCGAGGTGGTTCCGCCGCCCTCCGCCCCACGTCGTCCGGCGGTCGAGGAGCTCCGGACGGGTGAGCGCGATCATGAGCACCGCCGCGTCGCCACGCGGCTGCATGACGAACTCAACGAGGTCGAGCAGGCTGTCGCTGGACCAGTGCAGGTCCTCGAACACGATCACGAGCGGCTGCGTCCGCGCCGCGACTTCGATCGCGGTCCGCCACGCGGCGTACAGCGCGGCGCGGTCCACAACATCCTGCTCGCCGACCCCGACGGTCGCCGCCAGCAGCGGCCCGACGCGCTCGCGGTCGGGCGCGTCGTTCGCCTCGAGCCAGTGCGCGATCGCGTCGCGCACCTCGGCGGGCGCGGCGTCCTCGCTGGCCCCGATGAGCCGGTAGAGCACCGCGCGGAGCGGCCAGTATGTGAGCCGCTGCCCGTACGGGAGACATTGCGCGATCGCGACGCGCGCATCGGGCGCGCGGGTCTCGAGCCGATCCAAGAACTCTTCGAGGAGCCGGGACTTGCCGGTGCCCGCCGGGGCGATGACGCTCACCAGGAACGGACGGCGGTCGTCGAGCACCCTGCCCGCGGCAAGCTCCAGCTGGGCGAGATCGCCCGACCGGCCAAAGAGCGGCATGCGGACCCGGGGACGCGCCGCGGCGCGGCCGATGAGCGGGAGCGCGCGGAGCGGCGCGCGCTTGCCCTTCGGGACCAGCTCGACCGCCGGCCCGAACGCGAACTGTCCGGCGGCGGCGCTCGCCGTCCGCTCGCCACACACGATCGCCCACGGCTCGGCGAGTTGCTGCAATCGCGCCGCGGTGTTCACCGCGTCGCCGGTGATGAGGAAGTCGCCGGAGCTCGCATCGCGCGTCGCGACGACCTCGCCGGTGTTCAGGCCGATGCGGATCGGCAGCCGGTCCCCAAGCTTCGGGTCCGCGCGCATGCGATCGCGCAGCTGCTCCGCCGCCGCGATGGCCCGGACCGCGTCATCGCCGTGGGCCTGGGGCAAGCCGAAGACCGCCATGACCGCGTCGCCGATGAACTTCTCGAGCGTGCCGCCGTGCTCGGCGACGACCTCTTTGGCGATCGCGTAGTACCGGCCGAGGAGGGCCCGCAGATCCTCGGGATCGAGCTCCTCGCCGAGCGCGGTCGAGCCCGCGACATCGGAGAACAGGATCGTGACGAGGCGGCGTTCCTCAGCCATTCGGGAGATTGTGCGGCTGCCGCTACAACTGGCGGCGGTGGGCCTCCGGTTCGGACTCATGACCGTGCAGACGCCGCCGTACGCCACGCTCGTCGAGCGTTGGCGGCGCGCCGAGGCGCTCGGCTGGGACCGCATCTGGGTCGCCGATCACACCCCGGCGCAGTTCCCCGGGGCCATCGCGTACGAGGCCTACACGCTTCTCGCAGCGCTGGCCCGCGAGACGAGCCGGGTGCGGATCGGCGCGCTCGTCACGCCGATCGCGTTCCGCAACCCCACGATGCTCGCGATGAGCGCGATCACCGTCGATCACATCTCCGGCGGGCGGCTCGAGGTCGGGATCGGCGCGGGCGGTGGCGACAAGGACGCCAAGGCCCTCGGGCTGGACCCCTGGTCGCCCGCCGAGCAGGTCGAGCGGCTCGCCGAGCAGCTCGCGATCCTCGACCGGGCCCTCCGCGGCGAGCCGGTCGACCACGCCGGCACGCACTACCGGGCGCAGGTCACGTTCGTCGCGCCGGTCCAGCGACCGCGACCGCCATTCATGATCGCGGCGCAGGGTCCGCGGACGCTGCGGCTCGTCGCGCGGTACGGCGACGCCTGGAACACCCTCGGTGGCCAGCCAACGTGGGCCGATCGGGTCTCGACGGCCGAGGCGCTGGCGTCGTTGGGAGTCAGATGGAGCGGCTCGATGCCGCGTGCGCCGCGATCGGCCGCGATCCGAAGGAGATCCGCCGATCGGTGAACGGGTGGAAGGTCGACCCGCCGCCATTCTCGTCCGTCGACGCGTTCACCGACTACGTCGGCAGGCACCGCGAGATCGGGATCGAGGAGTTCATCCTGTACTGGCCGACCGATCGGGCGACCCGCGTGGAGCGCGAGCGCGTCCTCGAACGGGTGTCGCTCGACCTGCTGCCGAAGCTGCGGGCGTAACCCCGTAACCGTGAAGGACCGCCCGGCGTGGGCGGTCCTTCAGGTCAGCTACCGCGATCGGTCAGCGGTCCGCGCACGGCTCAGTCGCTGTGGTCGCCGTCCTGCTCGCCGTCGGTCCCGTTCTGGCCCTGCTCGTCGCCGGCACCGCCCGACTGTTGGCCCTCCGCGCCGGTCGCGCCCTGCGCGCCCGTCGCTCCGGTGGCACCGGTCGCCCCGGTGGCGCCCTGCTCGACGTCGCCCTGGTCATTCGCGCCCGACGCGTCTTCGCCAGGCTGATCGGTGGCGCACTCGGGGTCTGTCGTGTCGCCCTGCTGCTCGCCTTGCGCGCCGCACTCGGCCGCGACGACCGCGCCCTGGGGGGTGTTGGATCCGATCGTCATGGTGTGGGCAAGGGCGGCGCCGGCGCTTCCGACCAGAAGCGCCCCCACGGCGATGAGGATGAGCGGTGATTTCAGCATGCGGAACCTCCACGCCGCGGTTGCGGCCACTCGGTCTAACGCGCGACCTCGTTCGATGTTCGCCCGCTACCGCGTGTCGAAGCTTCGGCGGAGCGCCGACTGCGCCGCATTGTATCCCGACATCCCGTGCACGCCGGCGCCGGGCGGGGTCGCCGCCGAGCAGAGGTAGATCTCGTGGGTCGGCGTCGCGTACGGATCGTTCGACCACGTCGGCCGCGCGATGAACTGGAGCCCGCCGTGCCAGCCCGCGGAGATGTCACCGCCGACGTAGTTCGCGTTGTGCGACTCGACGGCGCGCGGGCCCATGGCGCTCCGGTTGAGGATGAGGTCGTGGAACCCGGGCGCGAACCGCTCGAGCTGGGCTTCGATGCGCTCGGTCATGTCCTCGGTCGATCCGTTCGGCACATGGCAGTACGTCCAGAGGGTGTGCAGGCCGAGCGGCGCGCGCGACGGATCGAACAGGCTCTGCTGGGCGACGAGCACGAATGGCCGCTTCGGATGCTCGCCGCGCGCGACCTGCTTCTCCGCCGCGGCGATCTGCTCGAGGGTCCCGCCGAGATGGACCGTGCCCGCGCGCCGGCACTCCGCCGCGCGCCACGGCACCGGGCCGGCGAGCGCGTAATCGACCTTGAACACGCCCGGCCCGTACTTGTAGCCGCGCAGGACGCGCCGATAGGTCGTGTTCAGCTTGTCCCCGGCGATGCGCTCGAGCGCGCGCGGGCTCGTGTCGAAGAGGTACGCCCGGGCCTTGCCGAGCTGGGCCCACACGTCGATGCGATCGTCCGTCGTGATCTCGCCGCCCAACGCGCGGAGGTATGACGCGAGCGCGTCGCCGATCTTCTGCGAGCCGCCGCGCGGCATCGGCCACCCGACGGCGTGCCCAGAGAGCCCGAGCATGAGCGCGAACGCGGTCGTGAACGGCGCGTCGATCGGGAGGAACGAGTGCGCGGCAAGTCCGGCGAGCAGCGCGCGCGCACGGGTCGTGGAGAACAGCCGCGCGGTCGTCGTCGCGGGGAACATCGCCGGGATCCCGAAGCGCGCGAGGAGGACCGGATGGCGTGGGATGTGGAGCATCGGGCGCATCACCTCGCCGAGCAGCTCGTCCCAGCGGGTCACGAGCGGGCCGAGCAGCCGCTTGTACGCGGCACCGTCGGCACCGAGGCCGCGCGCGGTCTCGTCGACGGAGCGGTGGAGAACCGCGGCCGTCCCGTCGTCGAGCGGGTGCGCGAGCGGCACGTCCGGATGGATCCACTCCAGGCCGTGCTCCTTCAGGGGAAGCGTGCGGAAGTACGGCGAGGCCGCGCCGAGCGGATGGATCGCCGAGCACAGGTCGTTGGTGAAGCCGGGCAGCGTGAGCTCGGCGCTCCGGGTCCCGCCGCCGATGGTCGGCTCGGCCTCGTGGACGCGTACCGTCAGGCCAGCGCGGGCGAGCTCGATCGCGGCGGCGAGCCCGTTCGGCCCGCTGCCGACGATCTCTGCGTCGGTCACCGCGCGAGGCTAGCGGCTAGCCGCGCCGGATGATCCGTCGCGGCGCGCTCAGACCCGAGCGGATGGCCGCGTTCTGCCAGATGTTCTTCGCGTTCCGCCACTGCCGGCGGCTGTCGACGAGCACGATCTTGGAGTCGACCGTCGGGTCCGCGGCGCCGAGGTGGCGCGCGAGGTTCGCCAGCGTCGAGCGCCAGATGTCGTTCTGCATCCGCTCGCCCAGGACGGGCACCATCATCGCGAGCTCCCAGAACGGATCGCTCGCCCGGGTCAGCTCCTGGACCTGCGCCACGGTGACCCCATCCTCGCCGGCATGCGCGCTGAACGTCAGCGGTCCGGCGAACGGGTGGCCCAGCGGGGTCATGAAGCTGAACGAGACATCGTCGGCGTAGATCACGAGGACACCGGTCGCCATCGTCGGCGTGCCCGGGATGGACGCGTTGATGATCCCCACTTCGCCCGGCGCGATGCCGGTCGCCGGCAGGAACATCCGCTGGCCCTTCGGCCAGAAGTCGCCGAACCGCGTCTTCCAGGTCGAGATGACGGCCTGCGGCGTGACGCCCGAGCCGATCCGCACCGAGAACGTTTTCTGGAACAGCCGGCCGAAGCCGCCGTTGGCCGCGTTCAGCCGGCGACCGTGCACGTTCGCGTTGATCGCGCCGTCGCGATCGCTCGATTCGAGGGTCTTCACCGGTTTCGCCCAGTTGCTGTCATCGCGAGTCATCGCCGTCCTCCGCCTATGTCTTGAGTGCCGCGAGCGCCGCGGCTTCGCTGTCGTGGATCGTGATCGCCTCATCGAGCCGGGTGAGCTCGAAGATCTGCTTGTAGTGGTCGTTCAGTCCGCAGGCGAGGAGCTTCTGCTTCTGCCGGTTGGCGCGGACCAGGAGCGTCACGAGCAGCCCGATGCCGCCACTGTTCATGTAGTCGAGTCCCGTGAAGTCGAGCACGATCGCGCGCGTCTTCTCCCCCGCCTGGGCGTACGCCGCCATGAGCGGCTGCTCCGAGGCGGCGGTCACGTCCCCGCGCACCCGGATCACGATCGTCCGCTCGTCGATGCGGTCAGCCGCCGTTGTTGTCGTGGCTGCGGTCATTTCGGTCCCTCACCTTTCAACGCTGCGTTCTCGTCCGCGAAGATCGTCATGAAGTCCGCAAGGCGCGTGATCTCGAAGATCTCCTTGTAATGATCGGAGAGGCCCGACGCGGTGATCTTGCGGCCGTCCTTCCGCGCCCGGGCCAGGATCCCGACGATGAGCGCGATCCCGGTGCTCGAGAGGAAGTCGACGCCCGCGAAGTTGAGCAGCACCGTCTTCGACCCGTGCGCCACCGCGGCCGCGTACGCGTCGTTCAGCGCCTGCTCGGCCGTCGAGTCGATCTGCGCCGGCAGGTCCACCACGGCCGTCCCGTCGCGGTACCGCACCGCGTTCTCTGCGGTCGTCACTTACTCCGCTCCTCTCTTGTCGAGCCGCATGACGAGCTCGACGGTGTGATGCGTCTCGGTCGTGTGCGTGCGCAGGTCATCGACCATGTTCTTGATGAGGAACAGGCCCCAGCCGCGCGGCTTCTGGAGCCCGGCGAGCTTCGCCTCGAGGTCCGGCGTCTCGGCCGCGGGGATCTCCTTGCCGCCGCCGTTGTCGACGATGGTCACAGTCAGCTCGTGGCCCGTCGTGCTGACCCGCACGTGCACCGGCAGCTCGGGATCGCCATGGTTGCCGTGCTCGATCGCGTTCATCGCCGCCTCGGACACCGCGGTCTTCAGGCGCTCGTAGCGCGTCCGATCGAGGCCGACGTCGCGGACGACCTCGGCGACCCGCTCCATGACCTTGCGCTCGTTGCCCATCGCGCTCGGCTCGTGGAACTCCGCGAGCACGTGCTCGCCGGAGACGCCGGCGGACCGCGCGAGGGTCACGAGGGTGATGTCGTCCTCCTGCTCCCACGCCGGCCCGGTGAACGCGTTGAGCGCGTCGAGCAGGCCGTCGATGAGCTCGTGCCCGATGCCCAGGCCGCCCATGAGCGCCCGCATCCGCGGGAAGCCGAACATCGCGCGCGAGCTGTCGTGGGCCTCGGCGAGGCCGTCGCTGTGGAGCAGGATCACGTCGCCCGGCCCGAGCACCGCTTCCTTCTCCTGGTAGTGCATGCCGGGCATCGCGCCGAGCGGCATGCCCGTGGCCCGGAGCTCCTCGACCCGGTCACCCCGGCGCACGAACGGCAGGTCGTGGCCGGCATTCGCGTAGGTGAGCGCGCCGGTCTTCGGGTCGAGGACCGCGTACAGGCAGGTGACGAACATGTTCGCCGGGATGTCGGCGTGGAGGAAATCGTTCACCCGCGCGAGCACGGCGCCCGGCGCGACGAGCCGAGGCGCTTCGCTGCGCAGCACGCTTCGGGTGGTCGCCATCACGAGCGCCGCGGGCACGCCGTGCCCGGTGACGTCGCCGACGACGAGGCCGACCCGGTCGTCGGGCAGGGCAATGAAGTCGTAGAAGTCGCCGCCGACCTGGGTCGCGGCGCGGTAGAACGCCGCGATCTGCCAGCCCGGCAGGTCGGGCAGCGTCTTCGGGAGGAATTGCTGCTGGATGAGCTGGGCGACGCGGAGCTCCTGGTCGATGCGCTCACGGGCCCGGACCTCGGCCTCCTGCTCGCGCACGAGCTGCGCGACGCGCACCGCCGGCGAGGCCTGCGCGGCGAGCTTCTCGAGGAGCCGGCGGTCGTCCGTCGAGTAGTCCTGGTCCGAGAGCCGGCGGCCGAGGTTGAGCAGGCCGATGAGCTCGCCCTGGCTGATCAGCGGCACCACGAGCCGCACGCCGGCGGCGCGCAGCGCGGTGACCGCGGGTGAGTCGAGCTGGAGCTCGTCGATCGCGACCGCACCGGAGCCCGCGTGGAAGTACGCGAGGATCGGGTCGTTCGGGGCGATGTCGATCGGCGCGGTCTCGAGGGCCCGGCCGCGCGCGGTCGTCGCCTTCGTCGCGGGCACCGGGGTCTCCCCGCCGCGACGGGTGACCTTACGGAACGTCCTGGTGAGCGTCATCTCGACTCCTTTCTATTCCGCGGGCGTCCGAGAATCGTTACGGCTCCGCTGCGCGGCGTCGGGCCGGCCCAGCTGGCTCGGCGATGGGTCCGCCCGCAGGCCGACGACGTTGTAGGCGAGCATCGGCTTGTGGAAGCCCTTGAGCTGGAGCGGCGGCAGGGCCTCCGCCTCGACCAGGTCCGGGACCATCCCGTGCGCACGCTCGCTGAGGAGGATCTGGTCGCCGAGCGCCTCGGCGCAGAGCCGCGCGGCAAGATTCACGACGCTGCCGACAGCCCCGTAATCGAATCGGCGGTCGAAGCCGATCTGTCCGAGCGTGGCGTACCCGAACGCGATGCCGACGCCGAAGTCGAGATCGTGGCCAGACTTGCGCCACTCGGGGACGAGCGCGCGGACGCTGTCGCGCATCGCCGACGCCATCCGGACGGCTTGCGCCGTGGGTTCCGGGCACGGCACCGGGTCATTGAAGAACGCGAGGATCGCGTCGCCGGCGAAGCGCTCGAGCGTCGCGCCGAAGCGCAACACGAGCTCGCCGAGTGCGGCGTGATACTCCCGCAGGACGCGCATCACCTCCTCCGGCTCGGCCAGCTCGGAGAACGCGGTGAAGCCACGCAGGTCGCAGAACACGACGGCGATCTCGCGGCGATGGCTCTCCAGCAGTCGCTCGTCGCCCGCGACGACCTCGGCGACCTGCGGCGAAAGGAACCGGCGGAGCCGCTCGACGCGCTGCAGCTGTTCGACCTGCTCGGCGACCTCGCCGACGAGGGTGCGGGTCCAGTCGGTGAACTGGGTCGCTCGGGCTTCGACCTCCTTGTGCTTCTCCTTCAGCCGCAGGAGCGTGCTCGCGCGCGCGACAAGCTGGTTCGGTGCGCTGTCCGCGCGGACGACGTCGTCGGCTCCGGCCTCGAGCGCGACGCGCAGCTCGTCCTCCGCGGCGCCGACGACCAGCACCGGGGTCCAGCCGTCGGCCGCGCGTCGGCGCAGCGTGGCGCAGAACGTGGCCACGTCGACGCCGCGGCCGAGCACGATCAGGTCATCATCCTCGACGTCGCCATCGGCGGCCAAGCGGACGTCCGCGATGCGTCCGAGCGCCTCGACGGCATCGGTCGGGATCTCACCGCGGATCGCGACGCGCCAGCGCCCGTCAGCCATCAACGCGCCGGCACGCGCTGCGCCTCCGGACCACGCTCGCGCTCCGCGGCGTATGTCCACGCCCAGACGATGGTGAACGCGAGCGCGAGGACGACGGTCGTCCAGCCGATCGCGTTCGACAGGCCCTGGGGCTGGCCGAGCGTCGAAAAGACGAAGCCAACCGCCCACGCGAACGCATTGGCCGCGGCGATGGCCCATCGGGTCAGCGGGTCCGCGGTGTCTCTCGTCAGGAAGTTCGCGATCCCATAGCCGACGTACGAGCCACCGAGGAGCCGTCCCTCGTACACCGCGACGGTGTCGAAGGTCATCCCGAACAACGACGCGAGCGCGTTCGGGACGATGAGTGCGGCGAGCCCGTCGACGACGGCGACGATCGCGCTGACGGTGGCGACAGTGCGATAGGTCATCGCGTTGTCCCTCCCAGGAGTCCGGCAGTCCTCGAGGGCCGGCGTGCCCGCATCCTCCGCCGCGGCCGTCCTGACACCGTTACCGTAACCGCCCCCTCACGGCGCCCGGTGCCTTAGCCACAGGCTCGCGTGGATGGGCCGCATCGTCTCGCCGACCGCGTCAAGGAGGTCAGCCCGGACGGCCTCCAGGTCGACCTCGTCACGGAGCCGCACGGTGAAGTCGTCGACCGTGCGCCCGGCGTCGTACCGCGAGCGATAGAACCGCCGGTCCACCCCGGCCTGGGCCCGGCGCCGCAGGGGCTGGAAGAGCGCGACGCTGCCGAGCGTCGACCCCGCGACCGCGAGCTCGGAGCCGCCGGTGAACGGACGGAGGAGCGTCTGCAGGGCGACGACGAGCGCGAAGAACGCGAGGGCGAGCCCCCCTGTCGTGAGCCCGTACACGAGCGTGCGGTTGATGAGGAGATCGATGTCGTAAAGGTGGTAGCGGAAGATCGCGACCGCCGCGGCGGCGGCGATGACGATCGTCGCGCCGCTCGCGAGGTAGGTCGCCGAGCTGAGCGGTATCCCGAGGGCGATGATCACCATGACCGTCCCGACCGTGATCGCGCCGCCATAGAGGAACCACTTCAGCTGCTGCCGCTCGACGCCGGCCGCGCTCCGGTAGCGGACGAAGAGCGAAGCGACCGAGGCGAGCGCGCACCCGCCGCCGATGAAGAACGACACCCCCGCCAGCGCGAGCGGCAACGGCCCCTCCACGCCGAACGGGTTCTGAATGTCCGTGAAGACGACGAACGGCCCCGGCAGAGTCGCAGTTGCGACCGCCAGGCCGACCGTCGAGGCGAGTGTGAGCACGACGACCGATCGCCAGCGCCGCGAGGGCAAGCGGCCATCCGGGAACAGCAAGAAGACGAACGTGCCGGAGGGGACATAGTGCAGGTTCGCGGACCAGATGAAGAGCCACGCGAGCATGACACCCACGGGCTCGGGCGTCGGGCCGCGGTAGACGAGGTAGCCCGCGAGCACCGCCGCGAGGTAGCCGAGCGCGTGGACGAACGCGATCGCGGTGAAGACCCAGCCCAGCCGATTCTCGGGGCGGCGCGTCACGATGAGCGCGCCGAGGAGCCCGAAGGCAACGATCGAGAGCGCGAAGACGTTGACGAGCTGCGTATCGAGCTCGAACGGCGTCGTCGGACCGACGGCTTTCACGATCGCTCCCATGACCACGACGAGGAGCTCGAAGCCCAGCGCGGCCCACGCGAGCGCCGCGGCAGTCCGCCGGTTCATGCCCGAGGTCATCGCCGCTGCTCCCGCAGCCAGACCGATGCGAAGGCCGGCTGCACCGTCTCGCCGACCGCGGCGAGCAGGCTGGCGCGCACGGCGCCGAGCTCGACCTCACCGGCGAGCTCGGTGGTGAAGCGGTCCAGGGCCCGCACCGCGTCGTACCGCCCGCGGTAGAAGCGACGGTCGACGCTGCGCTGGATCCGCGTCCGCAACGGCTGCACGAGCGCGAGCGTCGCGAGCGTCGATCCGGCGACGGCGAGCTCGCTCCCGGCGGTGATCGGCCGGAGCGCGGACTGCAGGAGGAGGACGAGGAGCCAGTACGTCGCCGCGAGGGCCGCGGAGAGCGCACCGTACACGAGCGTCCGCTCGATGACGACGTCGACGTCGTACAGGCGGTAGCGGAGGATCGCGAGCGCCGCGGTGATCGGGATGAGCAGCACCGCGACCGATGACACGGCGTTGCCGAGCGCTCCGATCTCCGGGACGACGTAGCCGAAGCTCCCGACCACGAGCCCTGCCGTCGCGATGGCGCCCCCATACGCGACCCACTTCAGCTGCTGGCGTTCGATCCCGGCCGCCCGGCGGAAC
>DASYVN010000153.1:0-10162 GCA_035937095.1 Candidatus Limnocylindria bacterium | reverse complement strand
CTCCGGCAACCACATCAGCTCGCAGAACTCGCGCGGCATGGTGGCGGTCTCCGGCCATCATCGGGACATCGCCCGCGAGGACACCCTCCGCGCGATCGAGGCCGCGCGCGCCGTGTCGATCCCGAACACGCGCGAGATCCTCCACGTGATCCCGCGCGGCTACGTGGTCGACGGGCAGGAGGGCGTGCGCGACCCGATCGGGATGAGCGCGGTGCGGCTCGAGGTCGAGACGCACATCGTCACGGCGTCCCAGTCCGGGGTCCAGAACCTCACGAAGTGCATCCAGCGGGCCGGCGTGGAGATCGACGAGCTCGTCCTGGCGCCGCTCGCGACCGCCGAGGCCGTCCTCACGGATGAGGACCGCGAGCTGGGCGTGGCCCTGCTCGACATCGGCGGCGACACCACGGATCTCGCGATCTTCCACGACGGTTCCATCGCCCACGCCGCGACGATCCCGATGGGCGGCAAGTCGGTCACGAGCGACCTCGGCATCGTCCTCCGGGTGACACCGGACGTCGCCGAGAACCTCAAGCTGAAGCAGGGGAACGCGCTCCCGGTGGACGTCGACCCCGACGAGGTCGTCCAGATCACCTCGATCGGCGAGGAGGTGGCCCACGGGGTCACCCGGCGGACCGTCGCCCAGATCATCGAGGCCCGGCTGAACGAGATCTTCGAGGCGGTCCAGCAGGAGGTGGCTGCCGCGGGCGCCACGAACCGGCTCCAGGCCGGCCTGGTGCTCACCGGGGGCGGCTCGATGCTCGCCGGGATCAACCGGGCGGCTCGCGACCAGCTCGGGATGAGCGCGCGCGTGGTCGGACCACAGAACCTGGGCGGCCTGACCGATCAGGTGTCGACGCCGCCCTACGCGGCCGCCTCCGGCCTGCTGCTCTGGGGTGCCAAGAACTGGACCCTGGACGACGATCGGGCTGGCACCAGGTCTCTCGACGGCCTCTCCGGCCGACTGGGACGGCTGTTCAAAGGGCTGATGCCCTAGATCGGTGCGCTAGGGCGGTCGGGCATCCCTCGCGCTCGCTCGTCCCGTGCGTCGCCGCTCGCACGTGTGTCCCTGACGGACGAGCCTTCGCTCGTGGGACGCCCGCCGGCCCCTCATCGCCGTCCGTGGGACATCTGCCCTTCACTCGAAGTCAGGGACGAGCGAGCGAGAGGGATGCCCGGCGAGCCCAATGCACGCAAAGGCACCCGCAACAATCGCCCGCCTCTTGAGTTGAGGCGTATAGTCGCGACAACTGAATAAGACCCCATGTACGCACTCGGGGGAGGGGCAGCGACATGGAGAACACGCTTCCGAAGGAGGCTGCCCCTCATGCCGCTACGGTCGGACATCGAAAATTTCGCGCTCATCAAGGTCATCGGGATCGGCGGTGGTGGATGTAATGCCGTCAATCGCATGATCCGCGCCGAGCTCATGGGCGTCGAGTTCATCGCGGTGAACACCGACGCCCAGGCTCTGCTCCTCTCCGACGCCCCGCACAAGCTCCGGATCGGCGACAAGGTCACGAAGGGCCTTGGCTCGGGTGCCGACCCCTCGGTCGGTCGCAAGTCCGCCGAGGACGACAGCGAGAAGCTCTACGAGGCTCTCAAGGAAGCCGACATGATCTTCGTGACCGCCGGGATGGGCGGTGGCACCGGCACCGGTGCCGCCCCGGTGATCGCCGAGATCGCGAAGGACATCGGCGCGCTCACCGTCGCGGTCGTGACCAAGCCGTTCTCGTTCGAAGGCGCGAAGCGTCGGCTGATGGCCGAGCAGGGGATCCAGGATCTCGTCGACAAGGTCGACACGCTCATCACGATCCCGAACGATCGCCTCCTGCAGGTCGCCGAGAAGCGCACGACGATGGTCGATGCGTTCCGCATCGTCGACGACGTGCTCCGTCAGGGCGTGCAGGGCATCAGTGACCTCATCACGGTGCCCGGGCTCATCAACCTCGACTTCGCTGACGTGAAGACGATCATGACCAACGCCGGCTCCGCGCTCATGGGCATCGGTCACGGGAGCGGCGAGACGCGCGCGGCGGACGCCGCACGCCAGGCGATCATGTCGCCGCTGCTCGAGCAGTCCATCGATGGCGCCCGCGGCGTGCTGTTCACGATCACCGGAGGCCCCGACCTCACCTTGTTCGAGGTGAACGAGGCGGCCGAGATCATCCACGCGGCAGCCGATCCGGAGGCGAACATCATCTTCGGCTCGGTCATCGACGAGCGGATAGGCAACGACGTGAAGATCAGCGTCATCGCGACCGGATTCGACCCGGCCCGGCCGCTCAAGCGGATCGAGCCGGTCTACAAGCGGACCGTCGAGTCACGGCCGGTGGAGCGCGAGACCGCGGGCGTCACGAACGGCGGTCCGGCGAGGCCGGAGCGGAAATACGAGACCGACGATCTCGAGGTGCCGAGCTTCCTCCGCCGCAAGTAACGACCGCTTGACCCGCGGCAAAGCCGCTTGTCAGCACCCTGGCTACAAGGGAGACCGCCACTAGATTTAGTGGCGGTCTTCCCATATCTTGTGGGTGTGCGCTGCCCGAGTTGCGGCAATACGGACACCCGGGTCGTCGATTCCCGTGAAGCCGAGGACGGGACGTCGATCCGGCGCCGCCGCGCCTGCGACCGGTGCGAGGAGCGCTTCACCACGTTCGAGCGGAGCGAATCCGCACGCATCCAGGTCCTGAAGCGGGACGGGACCCGGCAAGAGTTCGACCGCCGCAAGCTCGCGAGCGCCATCGAGAAGGCCGCGTCGAAGAGCCTGTCGCCGGACAAGCTCGGCGGGCTCATCGACGACATCGAGGCGACCCTGAAGCAGAGCGGAGTCTCGGAGGTCGGGTCACAGCGCATCGGCGAGATGGTCCTCGAGCGGCTGGCTGACGTGGACCCGATGAGCTACATCCGCTTCCGCATCGTGTACGCGAAGCTCGACGACCTGACGGCGCTCCGCGACGAGCTCGCGGCCCTCGACCGCCGCCGTGAGGTCTCGCGCGATCGCAAGGTCGCCGAGCAGATCGCCCTGCCGATCGACCCTCAAGCGGTTGCGGTCGCCGGCGGTGGACGCAAGCGCAGGCGCTGAGCACTCCGCGCCCGTTCGACGGCGGCCGCGCCCCGTTTGAAGGCGGCCGCGCCCCATTTGAACTGGTCTGCTGGGATCTCGACGGCACCCTCACCGACAGCGTCCGCTTCGTCGTCGACACCGCGAACGCCGTGATCACGCGACGGGGCGGCGCAGCGTTGGAGTTCGACGTGGTGGGCCGGATGACCGGGCTCCCACTCGAGGAGATCTTCCGCATCGCGTGGCCGGATCTCACCGATCAGGACGCGGTCGCGTGCCGCGCCGAGTACCGCACGATGTACGACGAGACGGTGATCCCGGCCACGCGCCTGTTCAATGGGGCCCGCGAGACGCTGCGCGCGATCCATGCCGCGGGCGTGCTCCAGGCCACGGTCACCGGAAAGCGCGCCGCCGATTGCGAGCGGATCCTCCGCGGCCTCGAGATCGAGGACGACATCGAGCTGTATCTGGGCGGTGACTCCGTACCGGCGGACCGTCACAAGCCGGCACCGGACCTCGCGCTGCTCGCGATGGCTCGGCTCGGTGTCCCCGCAGCGGCCACGGTGGTCGTCGGCGATACCCGCACGGACATGCGGATGGGCCGGGCGGCCGGGGCCCACACGATCCAGGTGCTGTGGGGCTACGAGGTGGCGGCCGTCCCCGAAGCGGACGAGACCGTCGCGACGTGGGACGCGCTCCGCGCTCGTATCCTCCGCAGCTGATGGTCCTCTCCGACCGCGACATCCGCGCCGAGATCGAGCGCGGCCGCATCGGCATCGACCCGTTCGATCCGAAATGCATCCAGCCCGCGAGCCTCGACATCCGGCTCGATCACCGGTTCCGTGTCTTCCGCTCGAGCCACCACCCATACATCGACCTGGCGCGTCCGCTCGACGACGTGACCGAGCTCGTCGAGGTCGGCGACTCGCCGTTCATCCTCCATCCCAACGAGTTCGTGCTCGGCTCCACGCGCGAGCGGATCCGGCTGCCTGACGACCTCGTCTCCCGGGTCGAGGGCAAGAGCTCGCTGGGCCGGCTCGGGCTGCTCATCCACTCGACGGCGGGGTTCATCGATCCCGCGTGGGACGGGCACATCACGCTCGAGCTCTCCAACGTCAACAACCTTCCGATCACGCTCTATCCGGGCATGCGCATCGGGCAGCTGTCCTTCTTCCGCCTGTCGTCGCCCGCGGAGCGGCCGTACGGCTCGCCCGAGCTTGGCTCGAGCTACCAGGGCCAATCCGGTCCGACGCCGTCGCGCTACCGCCTGGACCTTCCGGACCGCTAGGCGATGTGCGCCGGCTGCCTGTTGGTCGTGTACCTCGAGGCGTTCATCAACGTCCTGTTCCTGGCCCTCACCCTCGTGATCTTCGGCCGCGTCATCCTGTCCTGGGTCCCGACCCGGCTCCCCTGGGGGCTGAACGACTTCATCTTCTCGGTCACCGAACCGATCCTGTCGCCCATCCGACGCGCGCTGCCGATGGCCGCGGGGATGGACTTCTCGCCGCTCATCGCGCTCGTGCTCCTGCAGCTCGTCGAGCAGCTCCTCCTTCGGATCCTGCCCCCGGCCCTCTGATGCCCGACCTCGTCGTCGACGAACGTGACGGCCGCGCGCATTTCGCCGTCCGTCTCAGCCCGCGCGCGTCGCGATCAGCCATCGCCGCCGTCCGTGAGGGCGTGCTGCACGTCCGGGTGACCGCGGCACCAGTGAATGGCGCCGCGAACCGCGCGCTCGTCGAACTCCTGGGAAAGACGCTGCACCTGGGGCCGACCGCGATCCGGATCGAGTCCGGTACGACGTCCCCCCGTAAGCGGCTCTCGGTGCCGGCCGAAGCGCTCGAGCGCCTTCTTCGGTTGTAGTGCTCGGGGCGGGTGCCCCTGCGCGCTGCGACCGCGGTCGTAATTCATCCGGGGTCGCAGGCGTATCGGGGATACGGATGGTGCTCGGTAGCTCGGGTGGGGCCCGCGGCGTGCTGCGCGTGCCGCTGCCGGGGCCGGCAGCGGGTGCCATCGTTCGCAACGCCGTGACCTTCGAGGACGTCGTGCGCGAGTACCAGGACGACGTGTACGGCGCTGCCCTGCGGATCCTGGGCGATCGCGATGCCGCACGTGACGCGGCCAACCAGACGTTCATGAAGGCCTACCGCTCGATCGGGTCGTACGACCCGTCGCGCCCGATCAAGCATTGGCTCCTCCGGATCGCGGTGAACGAGGCGATCACCATCGGCCGGGCGCGGACCCGCGAGCGCGGTCGCATCGCGCCAGAGGCCGATGCCGCCGCGGTCCCCGACCGGTCCGCCACGCCCGAGGCCGAGACCCTCGATCGCGAATCGCGTGACGGGATCCGCGCCGCCGTCGCGGCCTTGCCCGACCTCTACCGCGAGGTCGTGGTGTTGCGCTACTTCAACGAGCTGAGCGTCGACGAGGTCGCCGCGGTCCTCGGCCGGTCCAGCTCGACGGTCGGCGTCCAGCTCCTCCGTGCGCGGCAGCTCTTGCGTAAGGCGATGGAAGGCCAGGGCGTATGACGGACGTGGACGACCACGACGCGCTGGCCGAAAGTACCCTCCGCCGGGCCCTGCGGCTCGAGACCGACGAGCGCCCGGCCCGCTTCGACGCCGCGGCGATCGTCGCGGCCGCCGAGCGGCGGACGCTCGCGCAGCAGCTCCTCCGCGGCGTGCGCGGGATCACGCTGGTCGGAATGAGCCTCGGGATCGAGTCCGTTGTGGCGATCGCGGCGTTCAACGCTCTGGGGGACGTCGATCTCAGCGTACCGTTCGGCTTCATGCTGACGGCCGTGGCGGCCGGAGGGCAGCAGGTGGTCGCCCTCGGCGCGCTGACGGCGAGCCCGTCGGTCGCCGTGGCGGCCCTCGCGACGGTCATCTTCGCGACCGTCTACGAGCGCAGCACTGGAAGGGAGTCGATCAGTGTCCGGACGTCTTGAACGCAGTCGTACGAATCGCGTCATCAGCGGGGTGTGCGGCGGTCTGGCCGAATACCTCGACATCGACGCGACCTTCGTCCGCGTCGTCATGGTGATCCTCGCCTTCCCCTTCGGGGTCGGCGTGCTCATCTACTTCCTGCTGCTGTTCCTCATGCCGAACCCGGGTGAGGCGACGCCGTTCGTCCGTCCGGTCGCGACGGACCAGACCGCGGTCGTCGATCCGGCGGCCGCGTCGCTCGCGCCGCGAGTCGCGGACCCGGCTGAGATGGAGCGGCGCCGCAACGGCCTCGGTCTGCTCCTCGTCGCCGTCGGCATCGTCTTCATGCTCGGCAACGTGGGCGCATTCCGGTTCATCGACTGGCACTTCATCTGGCCGCTCGTCCTGATCGCGGTCGGTGTGTACTTCATCGCGCAGCGGAGCCGGCGATGAGCACCGAGACCACGACGGCGATGCCTCCGAGCCGGCGGCCGTACCGCCGGCGCGGGATGTTCTGGCCGCTCGTCCTCATCGGCATCGGGCTCGTCGCGCTCTTGGCGAACTATGGGTTCGTCCGACCCGTGTCCATCGTGTCGCTGCTGGCCCTCTGGCCGGTGCTCCTCGTCCTCCTCGGGATCGACATCGCATTCTCCCGCCGCTGGCCGTTGCCGACGCTCGCCGCAGAGGTCGTCATCATCGGCGCGGCGCTCCTCCTCGCCGCGACCCAGCCCGCGGCGCTGAGCCTCGCGAGCTTCACCTTCACGACCTCGAGCGACTGCCCGAACCCCACGGCCTCGACGTCCGTGCCGCGGGGCGCGCTGCAGACGCTCGCCCTACGCATCGACGGCGGCGGCGCGCGGTACCGCGTCACCGGCGGCGCGAGCGGGGCCGTCGAAGCGAGCTCGGATCGCGAGGAGCTCTGCCTTCGCGACCGCACGAGTGGCGCCACGGGCGACGTCCGGATCACCCAGGGCGGTGCCCACTTCGGTGGCGGCTCCGAGATCGACGTGAAGGTCGCGAACGACCTCCCGCTCTCGTTCCAGCTGAGCGCGGGGGCCGGTGAATTCGTGATCGATCTTCATGACGTGCGGACCACGGACGCGCGGCTGAGCGTCGGTGCCGCGAGCACGACGATGGTCCTCCCGCGTCCGACCGGCGACGTCGGCGTGCGCATCGATGGCGGCGCCTCCAACGTCGTCATCGAGATCCCGTCCGACGTCGAGGCCCGGGTCACGGTTGCCGGCGGGCTCATCTCGACGTCCTCGACGAACCCGCGTGCGACGAAGACCGGCAACGTCATCGAGACGCCCGGCTACAGCACCGCGAAGGACCGCGTCACGGTGAACATCACCGGCGGCGCGAGCTCGATCACCGTTCGCTAGGGGTCCGTGCGGCGGGGCTCAGTCCCGGCCGCGCCACCCGGTTCGGCGGATGCGCCGGGCGAAGATCTTCCGCTGGCGCTTCTCCTCTGACTGCGCAAGGGCGTCGCGCTTCTTCGTGACGTGCGCTTCCTCGCGTTCGAGCTTGCGGTAGCTCGCGTACCGCTCAGGGTCGAGGGTGCCCGCTTCGATGGCGGCGCGGATCGCACAGCCCGGCTCCGTCCCGTGCGCGCAGTCCGCGAACCGGCAGGCGTCCGCGAGCGCGTCGATATCCCCGAAGACCGCCGACAACCCGGCGTCGCCGTCCCAGAGCTGCAGCTCGCGCATGCCGGGGGTATCGATCAGGACCCCGCGCCCGTCCACGAGCACGAGCTCGCGATGGGTGGTCGTGTGGCGGCCACGCCCGTCCTCGCGGACCGCGGCAGTCGGTCGGTCGGTCCCGGTCAGTAGGTTGAGCAGCGTCGTCTTCCCGACCCCGGACGGTCCAAGGAACACGGCAGTCCGGCCGGGGCGGCAATAGGTGGCGAGGACGCCGAGCGCGTCACCCGTCCGCGCGCTCACCGCGTGTACGGGCGTGCCCGGCGCGATCTCCCCGACGACAGCGACCGCCGCGTCGATGTCCGCGCAGAGATCCGCCTTGCTGAGCAGGACCACGGGCTCCGCACCGCTCTCGTATGCCACGGTTAGGTAGCGCTCCAGCCGGCGCAGATTGGGCTCGGTATCGAGGGCCGCCACCACGAAGACGACGTCGACGTTCGCGGCGGCGATCTGCTCTTCAACCAGACCGAGGTTGGTCTTGCGGGAGAACGCCGTCCGCCGCGCAAGCACGGCGTGGATCACGCCATCGCTGGCGAGCACCCAGTCGCCGACGACGGGGAAGTCGGCGGGTACCTGGGTCTCGTGGCGGAAGCGGCCGGATACGACGGCCGCGGTCTCGCCATCGGCGGAGCTGAGGACATAGCCGCCGCGGTGCTGCGTCGCGACGCGCGCAGGTTCGAGATCGTCGAGGGCCAGTGTCGAGCGGGCGAGCTCCCACGCGGGATCCCAGCCGAGCGCTACGAGTCGGGGGTGCATCGCGCCTCCTTCAAAGTCGTCGTGGACCATCCGGTCACGACGCCGAAGGACGGGAGGTCAGGCGGCGGCGCGACCGGAAGCGCGGGCGGTGAAGCGGACAAGCCTGGTCATCGAGCGCACCTCCATCTGTCGTCGCGCAGCTGCGCGCGGAGGCAACGATAGCATCGGCCAGAAGTGAGGACGGTACTCCGGCTGGCCGCGGTCGTCGCGCTCTTGATCGTCGCCGCCGTGCCCGCGAGCGCCGATGAGGGCTGGACCATCGACTCGTTCCACGCGGACATTGCGATCCGGCCGGACGGATCGCTCGCGATCGTCGAATCGATCGACGTCGACTTCGACGCTCTCCAGAAGCACGGCATCCTCCGCGACATCCCGACGCGGTATCGCTACGACGACACCCACGACCGGCTGTACCGCCTCGCGGTCCAGGGCGTCACCGACGGCGCGGGGCGTTCGCTGCCGTACCAGGTGAGCGTCGGCGACGCGGTCACCGAGATCAAGATCGGCGATGCCGCGCGAACCCTCGGCGGCAAGCAGAGCTATCGCATCCGCTACACGGTCGCCGGGGCGCTGAACGGGTTCGCGGATCACGACGAGCTGTACTGGAACGTGAACGGATCCGACTGGCCGGTGCCGACGACGACGACCAACGCGACCGTCCTCGCACCAGCGGTGGGCGGGCTGCAGGGCGTCACGTGCTTCCAGGGCGCGACCGGCTCGACCGAGCCGTGCCGCGCGTCGATTGGCGGGAACGTCGCTTCGTTCGGCGCGACCCGGCCGCTCGGCGCCGGCGAGCAGCTCACGGTCGTGACCGCGCTCAAGACCGGCGCCGTCGCGGTCGCCGCGCCCGTCCTGACGGCCCGGCCCCGTGGGTTCGTCGACTACTTCTCGACCTCGCCGGTGGCGCTCGGCGCCGCCGCGGTCGTACTTGTGGGCGGCATCTATCTGGTGGGCTGGCTCTGGTGGACGCGCGGTCGCGACCGTGGACGGGCCCGCGGTGCGGTCGTGGCCGAGTACGAGCCGCCGGCGAAGCTGCGACCGGCGCAGCTTGGCGTGCTGGTCGACGAGAGCGCTGACCCGCGCGACCTCGTCGCCACGATCGTCGACCTCGCGGTCCGCGGGTACCTCACGATCACGGAGCACCCGAAGCACGGACTGTTCGGCCGCACCGACTGGACCCTGGACAAGAAGAAACCCGGCGACGACCTGCTTCCGTACGAACGGAAGCTCTTCGACGGCCTCTTCACCGATGGCGACAGCGTGCTGCTGTCGTCGCTCAAGGGGCACTTCGCGCCGATCCTCAAGAGTGCGGAGGAGCTCCTGTACCTCGACGCGACGGAGCGCGGCTGGTTCGTCGCGGATCCCTCGCGGGTGCGCCTCCTGTACGCGGGACTGGGCTGCGTCACCGCGCTCGCCGGCATCGGCCTTGTGTTCCTCCTCGGACAGCTGGCCGGGTGGGGTCTCGTCGGCGTCGCACTGGTCCCGATGGGCCTCTTGCTGCTGGTCCTGAATCGCGCGATGCCCGCCCGGACGGCCGCGGGCGCCGCCGTGTTCGCACAGGCCCTCGGCTTCAAGCGGTACATGGACACGGCGGAGACCGACCGCGCGGCGTTCGCGGAGAAAGAGGGCCTCTTCACGGCGTACCTTCCGTATGCGGTGATGTTCGCGAGCGTCGAGGGGTGGATGCGCGCGTTCGGGGGCCTCGACACCGCCCAGGCCGTGTCGAGCTTCTA
>DASYVN010000152.1:0-4935 GCA_035937095.1 Candidatus Limnocylindria bacterium | reverse complement strand
ATGTGCACGACGCTCACGCACGACGTCGACGCCACGATCAAGCAGATCGAGCGCCTCCAGGAGGCCGGCTGCGAGATCGTCCGCGTCGCGGTCCCGGACCGCCGCGGGGGCGAGGCCCTCAAAGAGGTCGTCCGCCGGAGCATCCTCCCGGTCGTCGCGGACATCCACTTCGACTACAAGCTGGCCCTCATGGCCCTCGACGCGAAAGTGCACAAGCTCCGCCTGAACCCCGGCAACATCCACAACAAGGACGGCGTCCGCGAGGTGGTGAAGCGGGCCAAGGAGCAGGGGACCCCGATCCGCATCGGCGTGAACTTCGGCTCGATCCCGGACAAGGTGCCCGGCGAGCTGCGCGACGACGCCCAGCGGATGGTCGATCTCGCGCTCAGCGAGATCCGGATCCTCGAGGAGCTCGACTTCGACAACATCATCGTCAGCGTCAAGGCCTTCGAGGTCCCGAAGATGATCGCCGCGTATCGCCGGCTCGCGAAGGCCGTTCCCTATCCGTTGCACCTTGGAGTCACCGAATCAGGGACCCTCGTCTCCGGCTCGATCCGCTCGACCGCCGGGATGAGCGTGCTGCTCTACGAGGGCATCGGCGACACGATCCGGGTGTCGCTCTCCGAGGATCCGGTGCTGGAGGTCAGGGCCGCGTTCGATCTCCTGAAGTCCCTCGAGTTGCGCGACCAGGGCCTCACGCTCGTGGCCTGCCCGTCGTGCGGCCGCGCGGACATCGACCTCATCCCGCTCGCGAAGGTCGCCGAGGAGCGCCTCCGCGCGCTGCCCGTGCCGATGAAGATCGCGGTCATGGGCTGCGAGGTCAACGGACCGGGTGAGGCGAAGGACGCCGACGTCGGCATCGCTGGCGGCGTCGGCAAGGGCGCGATCTTCCGCAAGGGTAAAGTCGTTGGCGTCTACCCCGAGTCCGAGCTGATGGACGCGCTGCTCAGCGAGATCGACAAGATCCTCATCGAGAATGGCAAGGAGCCGTATTCGCAGAAGGCGCCGAAGATGACCCACGCGGGCCAGCTCACGCCGGGGCGCTCGGTGCCCGCGGGTACCCGGACATAGCGCTCAACCTCGACGCCTCCAGTGGCGTCGTCCACATCCGGCGCGCGACGATCGAGAACGTCGACTTCCGCAAGTCCGCGTTCTCGCGCTTCACGCCGGATGCCTGCACGTTCGTGAAGTGCGACTTTCGCGGCCTGGTCTTCGACCGCAAGTGGCAACCGCTCTTCTCGAGCCCGGTGCAGAGCGTCTTCCGCGATTGCAAGTTCGACGGCGCCGATCTCTCGAAGGCCGATCCGGGTCAGACGCGCTTCGAGCGCTGCACCTTCGCGGACTCGCACCTCGAGAAGTGGCAGGCGACCTGCGCCGAGTTCGTCGGGTGCACCTTCGGCGGGCCGATCACGAAGTGCCGCTTCTACGGCCGACCGTGGGGCCTCGCGGCGCAGCACCTCGACCCGCGGCGCGCGACCAACGACTTCCACGGCAACGACTTCCGCAAGGCCGAGCTCATCGATACGGTCTTCATCCAGGGCATCCACTTCGACCAGCAGCGCTGGCCCGACACCCACGATTGGGTGCACATCGACCGGTTCCACCAGCGCTCCCAGCGCGTCCGGGCGGCGGTCATGCGCTGGCGCGATCCGGAGCTCCGGCAGGAGTCGCTCGACATGCTCGTGCACCTCCAGACGATGTACGGCGAGCAGACCGAGCTCGTCTACCGGAAGCTCGACCCGCGACTCAAGTTCTCGACCGAGGCACAGGCGCGTCTCTGGGACGCGTTCGCGACCGTTCTCTAGCGCGCCTCGCGTACCATTCGCGGACGTTCACCGTTTCACGGAGCGATGGACGAGAAGAGGGGAGCGACCGACATGCAGGATCGAGCACACCAACCGGCGGATAACGCCCTGAACGCGCTTCTGGGCCGGGGCTCGGAGTTCGACGGCAAGCTGAACTTCGAAGGCACCGTCCGGATCGACGGCACCTTCACCGGCGAGATCGGCACGAACGACATGCTGATCGTCGGCGAGGGCGCCAAGGTGACGGCCGACATCACCTGCGGCTCGATCATCGTGAACGGTGAGGTCACCGGGAACATCAAGGCGACCGAGATGGTCGAGCTCCACAAGCCGGCGAAGGTCAAGGGTGACATCACGACGCCGTCCCTTATGGTCGACAAGGGTGTCGTCTTCGACGGCAACTCAAAGATGGACGACGTGGGATCGAACCTGGTCACGCTGAACCGGCGCGAGGGATCGACCGAGCGGCCCTAGCCTCCGCGCGCGGGCCGAGCGCTCGGTCTTCTCTCCAGCTTTGCTTTCACGGAGCTCGCGCTCCAGGCGGACTCCTGCTGGCCGTCTTGCCATGATGCGGGCAGTGCTGCCAGCGAACCCTGACAATTCGCGCATGCGCCTTTCGCGAATGTTCGGCCGGACCTTGCGCGACGCTCCTGCGGACGCGCAGACGCCGGGTCACCAGCTGATGCTCCGCGCCGGGATCGCCCGCCCGCTCGCGGCCGGCCTGTACACCTGGCTGCCGCTCGGCTTCCGGGTCCAGAAAAAGGTGGAGCAGATCATCCGCGAGGAGATGGATCGCATCGGCTGCCAGGAGATGGAGATGCCGGTGCTCACGCCGGCCGAGTACTGGAAGGAGACCGGCCGCTGGGACGCGCTCGAGCCGATCACCTTCCGGACCAAAGACCACAACGGGCGCGAGTACATGGTGAGCTACACCCACGAAGAGATGGTCATGCACCACGCGCGGAGCGAGATCCTGTCGTACCGCCAGCTGCCGGCGATGGTCTACCATTTCCAGTCCAAGGGCCGAGACGAGGTGCGGCCACGCGCCGGCCTTCTGCGGGTCCGAGAGTTCGTCATGAAGGACGCGTACTCGCTCGATGCCGACGAAGCGGGGCTTCGGCGGTCGTACGCGGCGCAGCACGGGGCGTACGTGCGCGTCTTCCAGCGGCTGGGACTCGACGCAATCAGCGTCGAGTCGGACACCGGTGCGATGGGTGGCGACCTCGCGCACGAGTTCCAGGTCCTCACCGAGGCTGGCGAGGACACGATCGTCAGCTGCGAGACCTGCGACTACAAGGCGAACATGGAAAAGGCCCGGCGGAAGCTGCCGGACACGGCGCTAGTCGGCGAAGTTGCGAAGGCCGCGCCGATCGCGACCCCGGGAGCGATGTCGATCGAGGCGCTCGAGGCGTCGCTGAAGCGGCCGCGGAGCGCTTTCCTCAAGACGCTTCTCCTGCGGACGCCGAAGGGCGTCGTCGCCGTCGTCCTCCCGAGCGACCGAGAGGCGAACCACGCGAAGCTGCGCAAGCTCCTGGACGTCCCGGAGATCGCGTTCGCGAACGACGCCGACTTCGCCGCGGCCGGCGGCGTCGCCGGCTTCGTCGGTCCGGTGGGGCTGAAGGCGCGCATCATCGTCGACACGGGCGTGGAGCCCCGCGGGTACGTGGCCGGCGCGAACAAAAAGGACACGCACCTCGACAACGTCCTGGCCGGTCGCGATTTCGGGGACACCGAACGGGCCGACCTGCATGACGTGAACGCCGGCGACCTCTGCCCCAAGTGCGGCGGCCGCCTGAAGCTCGCGCGCGGTGTCGAGGTGGGGAACATCTTCTCGTTCGACACGTACTACGCCGTGAAGATGAACGCGACGTATCTCGCCGAGGACGGCACTCCCAAGCCGTTCTACTTCGGCTCCTATGGGATCGGCGTCGGGCGGTGCGTCCAGACGATCATCGAGACGAGCCACGACGACAAGGGGATCATCTGGCCGTTCAGCGTGGCACCGTACGAGGTGCACGTCGTCGGGCTTCCAATGAACGACGAGACCGTGCGGTCGACCGCCGACGCGCTCGTCGCAACGCTCGAAGGAAAGGGCGTCCAGGTGCTGTTCGACGATCGCGACGAGTCCGCGGGCGTGAAGTTCGCCGACGCGGATCTCATCGGCATCCCATTCCGCGTCACCGTGAGCAAACGGTCCCTCCAGTCGAAGAGCGTCGAGTTGAAGGGCCGCGCGTCGACCGAGGCCGAGCTGGTCCCGCAGGATCTCGCAGCCGATCGCATCCTCGAGATCGTCCGCCGGGCCCGCGAGGCAGCGGCGCGGTGAGCTCCACACCGCGGCCGGTCGCACCGGTCGTGCGCGAGGAGGAGCACAGCCTCGAGACGACCCTGCGGCCGCAGCGCCTCAGCGACGACGAGTACATCAACCAGGAGAAGGTCAAGGCGCAGCTGCGCATCCTCATCGAGGCGGCGCAGCAGCGGAAGGAGCCGCTCGAGCACGTCGCGCTGTACGGACCGCCGGGCGTCGGGAAGACCTCGCTCGCGAACGTGATCGCGCACGAGCTCGGCGTCCCGATCCGCGTGACGAGCGGACCCGCGCTGGAGCGCGCCGGCGACCTGGCCGCGATCCTCACGAATCTCGAGCCGGGCAGCGTGCTGTTCGTGGATGAAGTGCATCGGCTTCCGCGGATCGTCGAGGAGGTCCTCTATCCCGTGATGGAGGAATTCCACCTCGACATCGTCCTCGGCAAGGGCCCCGGCGCGCGGACGCTGCGCCTGCCGGTCCCGCGGTTTACGCTCGTCGGCGCCACGACACGCATCGGCCGGCTCTCATCGCCGCTCCGCGATCGCTTCGGCGCGACGTACCGCCTCGATCTCTTCACGCCCGAGTCGCTCGAGCTCGTCGTGAAGCGCTCGGCTCGGATCCTCGGCGTGCCCATCGAGCCAGCCGCGGCGAAGGAGATCGCGCGTCGCTCGCGCGGGACACCGCGGATCGCGAACCGCTGGCTGAAACGGGTCCGCGACTACGCCCAGGTGAAGCACGACGGCGTCATCACACTGGCCGTCGCGAAGGCGGCCTTGCTGGCGCTCGAGGTCGATGAGGTGGGCCTCGACGCGGTCGATCGGATGCTCC
>DASYVN010000151.1:0-5843 GCA_035937095.1 Candidatus Limnocylindria bacterium | reverse complement strand
ATCCGCTGGTGGAGAAGCCCGATGTGTGGGGCGCCGACCTGCGAGAGGTCGCGGATCAGATCATCGCCCGCGACCGATAAGATGGAGTTGGCCGTGCTAGGCGGGGAGCTAGCGGTGCCCTGTACCCGCAATCCGCTTCAGCGGGGCTGAATTCCCTCCCGAGGTCCGTCGTCCCGGCTCCTGTTCGCGCGTCGCGGCGTTGACGATCGGGTCCTGTGCAGCAGTGGCCCGCGAACCCCGTCAGGTCCGGAAGGAAGCAGCGGTAAGCGGTCGTCGCTGAGTGCCGCAGGCAAGCCTGATCCGAGCCAAGGCGCGCGGGCGTGACCGAGCTGGCGTGATCGACGGAGGGTGCACGGCATAGCCATGCAGGTGACGAGCGGCCTCGAGGTCCTGCTCCGCGACGGGCATCCGCTCGTCGACGGCCGCCGCGTCGCGCTGCTCACGCATCCGGCGGGTGTCGATCGTGGTCTGCGGAGCGCCGTGGAGCTCATGACCGCGAGTCGCCGCTGGACGGTCGTCGCGTTGTTCGGGCCCGAGCACGGGATCCGCGGAGATGCCGAAGCCGGCGTGCAGGTGGCGAGCGCCGCTGATCCGCGCACCGGCCTCGTGGCTCACAGTCTGTACGGCGCGACCCGCGTGCCGACCGACGAGATGCTGGCGGAGAGCGACGTGCTCGTCGTCGACCTCCAGGACATCGGCGTCCGCTACTTCACGTATCCGGCGACGGTCGTCGGCTGCATCAAGGCCGCCGCCGCGCGCCGGATCGATGTCGTCATCCTCGACCGGCCGGCGCCGCTCACCGGATCGCACGTCGAAGGGGGCCTCCTCCGCCCGGCGCACCGCTCGTTCGTGGGCGCGCACGACGTCCCCATTCGGCACGGCCTCACGCTCGGGGAGCTCGTCCGACTCGTGGCCGCCGAGCGCGAGCTGCCGGCGCCGGCGGTCGTTCCGGTCGAAGGCTGGCGTCGCGCGCTCTGGTACGACGAGACGGGCCTGCCGTGGGTCGCGCCGTCGCCGAATCTGCCGACACTCGATGCGGTCCTCGTCTACGCGGGTACGTGTCTCATCGAAGGCACGAACCTGTCCGAGGGCCGCGGTACGACGCGGCCGTTCTCACTGGTCGGCGCGCCCTGGCTCGACGCCGACACGTTGGCTTCACGGCTCAGGGATCGAGCAGTGCCCGGGATCGCCGCGCGAGCGACGAGCTTCGTGCCGACGATGTCGAAACACGCAGGCGAGCGCTGCCGCGGGATCGAGCTTCACGTCACCGATCGCGACGCCGCTCGCCCCACCGAGCTTGGGCTCGCGCTGCTCGAGGACTGCATCGCGGTGTCCGGCGACCATCTGGAGTGGCGCGAGGCCGCGTTCGACCGCCTCGCCGGCGATCCGGTGGTCCGCGAAACGCTGCAACGGCGCGCCTCGCTCGACCCGCTCATCGTGCGGTGGCGCGATGAGGCGCGCGCCTTCACGCAGCGACGCGCACGACATCTCTTGTACGCCGACGACGGACTATCCTGACCTCGTGCCGGAGCGCGCCGCCCTCTATCGCCGTTACCGCTCCCAGACGTTCGCTGAAGTGATCGGTCAGGAGCACGTCACGCGCACCCTCAAGAACGCGATCGCGAACGGTCAGGTCGCGCACGCGTACCTCTTGGCCGGCGCGCGCGGCATCGGGAAGACCTCGATCGCGCGGATCATCGCGAAGGCCGTGAACTGCCCGAAGGCGAAGGACGGCGACCCCTGCGATGCGTGCGAGAGCTGTGTCGCCATCCGCGAAGGCCGGTTCCTCGACCTCATCGAGATCGACGCCGCGAGCAACCGCGGCATCGACGAGATGCGCGACCTGCGCGAGAAGGTCCGCTTCGCCCCGTCGATGGGCCAGTACAAGGTGTACGTGATCGATGAGGCCCACCAGCTCACCAACGAGGCCTTCAACGCGCTCCTGAAGACCCTCGAGGAGCCGCCGGCGCACGTCATCTTCGTGCTCGCGACGACCGAATCGCAGCGGATCCCGGCGACGATCGTCTCGCGGACCCAGCGGTTCGACCTGCGCCGGATCCCGCACCAGAAGATGGTCCAGCAGCTCGCCGCCATCGCGAAGACCGAGAAATGGCAGGTGCAGCCGGCCGCGATCGAAGCCATCTCGCGTCACGCGCAGGGCTCGCTGCGCGACGCCGAGAGCATCCTCGATCAAGTGGCGACGTTCGCCGAAGGCAAGGTCCGGGTCGAAGACGTTGACGAGCTGCTCGGCGCGACCGACTGGGAGGAGACGAGCGCGCTGTACGACGCGATCGCCGCGAACGACGCCGCCAAGGCTGTCGGCCTGGTGCGGACGCTCGTGGACGACGGTCGCGATCTGCGGCTGTTCGTGCGCCGAGCGATGGACCACATGCGCGCGCTCGTGCTCGTGCGCGCGTCGGACACGCTGCCCGAGACGGCGACGGAGAGCGTGGCGGCGGTCCTGCGGCGGCAAGCCCCGCAGTTCTCGCTCGATCGCCTCGCGAAGATCGCGCACCGGCTCATCGAGACAGAGCAGCAGCTTCGCACTGGCGAGGGCACGCCGCTTCCGCTCGAGCTCGCGCTGCTCGACCTCACGACCGAAAGTGCGTCGCCCGCACCCGCCCCGAAGCAGCCCGCGCCCCAGGGCACGCCCGCGAAGTCCGCATCGGCGATGCCGGCGCCCAGCCGCACGGCACCAGCGGCGCCACCCCCGGCTGGGCCGCGGCCGCAGGCCGTCGTGGATCTCGCCGAGCGCCGCGCGCAGCAGGTCAGTACCGCTGCCGTGCCGAGCACGGCGCGGACGACCGGCGCGGCGTCGCCTGGCGTGACGCTGGAGAGCGTGCGCTCCGCGTGGGATCAGCTCCTCGAGCGCGCGCAGGAGCGCAGCATCGCGAAGGCCGCCCAGCTCGTGAAGGCCGAGCCCGTCGCGATCGAGGGCGGGACCATCGTGCTCGCGTTCAGCGACGAGTTCGCGCGCCAGATGTGGGATCGCCAGCGGCCCGAGCTCGAGCGCGATCTCGGCGAGCTCGTCGGGACCGCGATGCAGGTACGGTGCGTGAAGCAGCCTGCGGCGGCCGCGACGAATACGCAGCCCGCCACCGAAGATCCGATGCTCCGCGCCGCGCTCGAGACGTTCCGCAGGCCAGATCGCATCCTGGAGGTCGAGTGACATGAAGAATATCGGTGACCTGCAGCGCATGGCGCGCGAGATGCAGGCCAACATGGAGAAGGCCCAGACCGAGCTCGGCGAGCTCACGGTGCAAGGGACGGCCGGCGGCGGCGCCGTGACGGTCGTGATGAGCGGGACGCAGGAAGCGCGCGAGATCCGGATCAGCAAGGACGCCGTCGACCCGACCGACGTCGAGACCCTGCAGGACCTCGTGCTCGCCGCGGTGAACGATGCGCTCGCACGATCCAAGGAGCTCGCGGCGCAGAAGCTCGGCGGGGTGACCGGCGGCCTCAAGCTCCCGGGGTTCTAAAGGCGCTTGACCCAGGCACTCGCGCGTCCGCTCGGCCGGCTCATCGACGAGCTCTCGAAGCTTCCGGGCGTCGGCCCCAAGACCGCGCAGCGGCTCGCGTACTACATCCTCCGCGCGTCGATGTCCGACGCCGATGCCCTCGCGAGCGCGGTCCGGGCGGTGAAGACGGACCTGCGGTATTGCTCGACGTGCTTCAACATCGCCGAGACCGATCCATGCGCGGTCTGCGCCGCGGACGATCGCGACCACGCGACGGTCTGCGTGGTCGAGGAGCCGTTGGACGTCCTCGCGATCGAGCGCACCGGCCAGTACAAGGGTGTCTACCACGTGCTGCACGGCGCGATCTCGCCGGTGAACGGCGTGCGGCCGGATGACCTCAAGATCGCGCCGCTCGTGACGCGCATCAAAGGGGGCGGCATCACCGAGCTCATCCTCGCGACGAATCCGAATCTCGAGGGTGAGGCGACCGCGATGTACATCGCCCAAGCCCTTGGCAACGACAGCGTCCGCGTGACCCGGCTCGCCCGCGGTCTGCCGATGGGTGGAGACCTCGAATACGCCGACGAGGTGACGGTTAGCCGGGCGCTCGAGGGCCGGAGAGCGCTCTAGCCTCTCCTAGAAGATCTTTGAGATCGGGACAGCGAGGACGAACAAGCCCGCGATGAAGGATTCGTATCCCGACATCGAGGCATACGCGCATGGCACGTTAGCCGTCGGAAACGGGAACCTCGTCTACTGGGAGACATGCGGCGATCCCCGCGGCAAGCCGGCAGTCGTCTTTCATGGTGGTCCCGGCTCGGGATGCTCGGCGTGGTTCCGCAGGCTCTTCGATCCGAGCGCCTATCGCATCGTGCTATTCGATCAGCGCGGCTGTGGGCGGAGCACGCCGCACGCGAGCGCACCTGACACGGACCTCGCGACCAACACCACCGCGCATCTGATCGCTGACGCTGAGCTCCTACGTGACCACCTCGGCATTGAGCGATGGTCGGTGCTCGGAGGCTCGTGGGGCAGCACCTTGGCGCTCGCCTACGCCGAGACGCATCCGGATCGCGTCACGGACATGATCCTGTTCGGCGTCACCACCGGGCGGCGGAGCGAGTTCGATTGGACGTTCCGGGGCGGTCTCGGGATCTTCTTCCCGGAGCAGTGGGATCGTCTTTGCGCCGCAGTGCCAATAATCGAAGGCGACCGTGACATCGTCGGGGCATACCAGCGACTCCTGAACGATCCTGAGCCGAAGGTTCGCCAACGAGCCGCAGAAGCCTGGTGCCTGTGGGAGTCCGCGACGCCCGAATGGCCCCCGACGACGGGGCTGGCGCCGAGATTTCGCGATCCCGCGTACGCACTGGCCTTTGCGCGGATCGTGACGCACTACGTCCACCACCACGCCTGGCTTGAGGATCGGGTCTTGCTCCGCGGCGCGGCGTCGCTCGCCGGCATCCCCGCAGTCTTGGTGAACGGGCGCTTCGACCTCCAAGCGCCGATCGCCAACGCGTGGGAGCTTCACCGTGTCTTGCCGCACGCTCGGGTTGTGATCGTTGACAGCGCTGGCCACGCCCCCAACGCCGATATGAGCCGAGAGCTGGTCCGGGCCACCGACCAGTTCAGGTCACGCCGCTCATGAGCGGCTAGCCAGATCGGCGGTTCCGGTCGCTGTCGTGGATCGTCCGCCCGCCCGCTTCGCTGGCCAGCCGGGTCGGCCGGATGTCGCGAATTACGCGGAAAGATCAGGCCTCTGGAGGGCTCCGGTCGGTTGACGCCCGGTGGGACCGGTCGGTATGATGGCCGTCCGCACAAGCCCGTGGCCAAAGTTCCGTTTGGGAGGTCTGGGCACGATCTTTAACAGTTGAAGAGTGGCAGGAACGAACACAAGCGCGGACTCGTCGATACATAAGCCATTCGAACTCGAAGCGATGATGACCGTTCCGAAAGGATCGGTCTCTTCTTTTGTCGGAGAGTTTGATTCTGGCTCAGGACAAACGCTGGCGGCGTGCATAAAACATGCAAGTCGAACGAGCCAAAGCCCGCAAGGGCTGAGGTGAGTGGCGAACGGCTGAGTAACACGTAGGTGACCTGCCCCGAAGTGGGGGACAACTCGTCGAAAGACGAGCTAATACCGCATGTGATCACTGATTCATTTCAGTGCTCAAAGTCGCAAGACGCTTTGGGAGGGGCTTGCGGCCGATTAGCTAGTTGGTGGGGTAACGGCCTACCAAGGCCGCGATCGGTAGTTGGTCTGAGAGGATGACCAGCCAGACTGGGACTGAGACACGGCCCAGACTCCTACGGGAGGCAGCAGTTAGGAATTTTGTGCAATGGGGGAAACCCTGACACAGCCACGCCGCGTGCGGGATGAAGGCC
>DASYVN010000150.1:0-11846 GCA_035937095.1 Candidatus Limnocylindria bacterium | reverse complement strand
GAACTCCGCCTAGCGGTCCATCACAGCCCGACCCCGAAGCCAGCGGGCTGGGCTGCGGCCACCGGGTGTGGGGGGCAATTCCGAACGGACGCATACGTGCATATGTCGGCCCGGGAATCCGCGGTTTCACTGAGCAGGTGGGGCGATTCGCCGTTCCCGCAGGGGAACGCCTACGGGAACGCCTACGGGAACGCCTCCGGGGGCAGCGAGTGGCGTGGCGCTCGTCGAGCGGTGACGGGGCGACCCGACCGAATCGGCGAGCCCACCGCGACACCCGAGGCCAGCGGCACCCCTCGTCGGGGCCGCTCGGCGTGACGGACCGCTAGGAGGAGGTCAGCTAGCCGCCGATGAACGACATCTCGATCTTGTGGAGCCCGGCAGTCTCGCTCGATCGCTGCTCGGAGTAGCGATCTGCGCGTTCGACCCAGGTCGTCTCGATCGCAGCGCGGATGTCGTCGTCCGGGGCACCGGAACGCAGAAGGCCACGGAGGTCCCGTCCGGTCGTCGCGAACAGGCACGTGTACAGGCCACCGTCGGCCGAGAGGCGGGCGCGCGTGCAATCCGCGCAGAACGGCTGGGTCACCGACGCGATGACGCCGATCTCCCCCGACCCGTCGGCGTACCGCCAGCGCTCGGCGACCTCGCCGCGGTAGTTCGCGTCGACCGTGAGCAGCGGGAGCTCGGCGTCGATGATCCGCACGATCTCCCGCGCCGAGACGACGTCCTCGAGGCGCCAGCCGTTCGTGTTGCCCACGTCCATGTACTCGATGAACCGGAGGATGTGACCCTTCTCGCGGAAATGGCGCGCCATCGGCAGGATGCTCTGTTCGTTGAGCCCGCGGCGGACGACCATGTTGATCTTCACCGGCTCGAGCCCGGCCGCGACGGCGGCGTCGATGCCGGCGAGCACGCGCGCGACGGGAAAGTCCACGTCGTTCATGCCCTTGAAGACCGCGTCATCGAGCGAATCCAAGCTGACGGTGACCCGCTTCAGCCCGGCTGCGGCCAAGGCCGCTGCCTGCTCGGCGAGGAGCGAGCCGTTCGTCGTGAGGGTGAGGTCGACGTCCGGGATCTCCGCGAGCATCCGGACCAGGACGTCGAGTCCCCGGCGCATCAGCGGCTCGCCACCGGTGAGCCGGATCTTCTTGGTGCCAAGGCTCGCGAACACCCCGGCCAGCCGGGCAAGCTCCTCGAACGTCAGGAGCTGGTCCTTCGGCAGGAACTGGTAGCCCTTGCCGTAGATCTCCTTCGGCATGCAGTAGACGCACCGAAAGTTGCACCGGTCGGTGACCGAGATCCGCAGGTCGTGGAGCGGCCGGCTGAGCGTGTCGAGCAGGGACATTCCTCAAAAGTATGAGGCCCCGGCATCGCTGCCGGGGCCTCGAGTTGCTGCTGAGCGTTCGCCTCAGTTGCCGGAATTGCCTCCGGCGCCTTCGGCGAGATTGAGCTGCCAGGCGCCGCGACCGTGCGTCGCTGCATACAGCGTGCGCGACTGCTGCGAGATCGTGAGGCCGGCCACTTCGACCGCGGGAAGGCCATCCCCGGCGGTGGTCCACGCACCGGATTTGGGGTCACGGACGACGACGCCGAAGTCGGTGGCGGCGAAGAGCTCGCCGGTCGCGTCGTAGCGCACCAGGTCGGTGATCGGCAGCTCGCCGGCCGGACCGTTCTCGACATGGAGATCGGTCCAGGTCGCCGTGCCGGTCACAGGGTTGTAGCGCACATCGAAGACGTGCCCCGGCGTGGTCGGCGTGTTGAAGTTGTAGCCCGAGTAGGAGATCCACGCATGGTTCGCGTTAGCGGGGTCGACGTAGATGCTGCTCACGAAGCGGCCGGGCGCGTTCGTGGCGAGCGTGTCGATCCGTGTGAAGGTGACGCTGTTCGCCGGTTCGGCATCCGCGTTCTTGGTGACGAAGACGCGACCTCTGGAGGTCGCAGCCCAGAGGGTCTTGTGGTCAGCGCTCGTGCGCTCGACCGCGGCGAGCACGCCGCCGGAGCGCTTACCGAGTGCTGGGTCGGTCAGGGTGGTTGCACCGAGCCTGACCCAGTCGCCACAGACCGGTTTGTCTCCAGGCGTCGTGAACTCGGGGCAGTTGGCCTCGAGGAAGTCCCGGTTACCACCATTGTCCTTGGTCCGCCAGACGCCTTCGAGCCCGACGAACATCGTGCCGCCCACGACCGGGTCGGCAATGATCGGCATGTAGAACGCTGAACCTTCCGGGCTGTTCAGCAAGGGTCCGGATGTAACGACCCATTTCGTCGGATCGCCGCCTCGGAAGTTGGTATCGGTGAATTCGCTGAAGAACGTATTGAACCGGATCGTCGGGTTGACGGCATCGAAGCCCGACTGGCCGCCGTCACCGTAGATCGTCTGATCCCACGTGGTCGTGTTACCGGTGAAGAGCCAGGTCCCATTGTCCTGCGTCCCGCCCATCAATTCACGCGTCGGGTTCTTCGGGTTCAGGGAAAGGCTCTGGAACTGGAGCGTCGAGAGGCCCGCATTCATGCTGATGAGCCGAGCCGGCACCGCGGAAAGAAGTCGACGACACGTGATCATGCTGGCGGTCCCGATCAGCCGGGTGCCGCACTGTGCGGAGACGTCGGCGTAGGTGCCGCTCGATCGCACGACGCCGCCGTCAGAGCCGTTGAACCAGATGTTCGGGTTTCCAGGGACGAATGCGATGGCGTGCTGATCGGGATGGATGCCGTTCGGCGTTGTCGACGATGTCGCGTCGTTCGTCATGTCGGTGAACGTCCGATTGCCGTTCGCGGCGTCGGGCTCGCCAGCGGTGGTCGACCGAACGACGGCTCGGGCGTTGGAGCGCCCGCCGAGCTCGCCGTAGGCGAACGAGCCGGCGACGAACACGACATCGGGATACCCCGCGGGCGTGGCGATGACGTTGTCGTACCAGCACTGTCCGGTGCAGTAGTCGCTCGTCGCGTATCCAGGGGTGCCGTTCGTGTTGTTGGTGAGGTTCTTCCAGCCACCCGGGGCTGGTGCCGTTTGCGTGGCCAGGAGGGCCGCGGACGTGAATGTGTCAGCGCTGTCCGCACGCCAGACGCTCGCTTTGACGTTGCCGACCGATCCATCGCCGACGTAGATGCGCGTGTGGCCGGACTTGACCGTGAGAGCGAACTCGGTGCGGTCGGTGTTCTCGGTCGGCGACGTGGGCGCGAACACCTGCTGGAACGTCGCCGCGCCGTTCGTCGAACGCCAGAGTCCCTGTTGGAACGCCGACCCGTACAGGGTCCTGCCGTCGCGAGGATCGATCGCGAAGTGGTTCACGCCGCGGACCGATCCCGCGCCGTCCCACACGAATGAGAACGTGGCCCCTCCGTCGGAGGATCGGTACAGCCCGAAGGGCGCGGCGCCCGGCGGGTTGCTCGTAGTCCCGCCCGTCACCGAGCTCACCCCGCGGACGCCGCGGGTCGTCGCCACGTAGATGACGTTCGCGCGGGTCGGGTCGATCGCGATCGAGCTGACCGATCGACCGTTCGCGAACGCGCTGCCGGATAGGAGCGACCAGCTGTCGCCGCCATCGGTCGACCGGTAGACCCCGACGCCGGCCTCGGAGTCACCCGAAGCGTTTGGCTCACCGGTCCCGGCGTACAAGGTGCGGCCGGACCGGTCCGTGGGGTCGATGACGATCGTGCCGATAGCGTTCGACTTGAAGGACTCGGAAATGAACTTCCAGTTGGGGGTGGTCGCCGTCGCGTTGGTCGTCTTCCAGATACCGCCGCCCGCCGCGGCCGCGTACAGGGTGCAGCGTCCGGCGGTGCAACCGGGATCGACCGCCAGAGCCGTTATGCGTCCGGAGGTCACGGCGTCGGCGCCGGTGAATGTCAGGACCCCGGGCTCCCGCGCGGTGCTCGGCCCGAGAAGCGTCCAGTTGCCTCCGCTCGATCCGTTGTCGCGCCCATTCTGCTTGAGCTGTTCGAAGGTGCGCTGGGCGTTCTGCGTCGCAACAACGGCGATCGAGGCAGCCGGGTACGCGCGGTTGGCATAGGCCTCATCGGCGGCGGCACCGGGTCCACGGTCACTTTCGCCATGTCGCTGCCCAGGCACCGTCGCGGCGGAATCGTGCTCACCCTTCACGACAGCCGCGATGGCCGCGCCACCGTACAGCTGCGGCGTGCCATCGGCGTCGAGGGTGAGCAACGGGCCCATCGCAGCGGTCGCCACGACGACCGCGGTGACGGTCGCGGTCGCGATAAGACGCAAGGCGTGCATGACCGAATACGGTTGCGTTCGCGAATGCATTGCTTCCCCCTTGCCCGCCTGAGGCGGTGCGCTTGCTAAGTGCTAGGGGGACGGGTGGCTGTGGTCAAGTCGCGACGGGCAGCCGCGCTATGGCGCGCCTGGTTGCCGTTTCGCGTCCGGACTTGGGACGGGCTTTATCGGGTCGTCGGCTCGCCCAAGCGCGTCCGGGTACGTACCTGGTTGTCTCTTCGCGTCCGGGCTCGTGGCAGGCTTCATCGGGTCGTCGGCCGGCCCGCCGACCGGGTCCGGGTAGGCCGGCGTCGCTCCTTGCTGGGGAGAGGACGTCGTCGCGGGTTGCGGCGGAACGGCCGACGGTCCCGCCGTTTCCGCTGTCGGAGAGGTGTCTTGTGGAGCGGTCGCAGGACCAGCCTCTGTCGGTATCAGTGGGGATCCCCCAGACGACGGGCGGTCCGTCCCGTTCGGCGCGCCGCTCGGGGCCTGCTGCGCGCAAGCGACGACCGACGCCAGCAGTAGGGCACACACGGCGAAGGCGACTCGCTGGGCAGCGGATCTGAGAGCTCCCATCTGTCGATCGATGCTACGCCGTCGTAGGACTCAAGCAGACAGCCGAGCGGCGATCGCCTTCGTGACAGCGGCGGGGTCCGGGAACCCTCCTTCGCGGGCCATCGAATGGATGAGATCGTCTCCGATCCGCACGTCGAACGTGCCGTCGACGAACGGCACGAGCTCGATCGCCGACAGCTTTTCGCGGAACTCGATCATGAGCGTACGCGCGAGATCAACGGCCGCGTTCTCGTAGCCGCACTCGGCGCAGTACGTGATGCGGACGCGGACCGCGGTCACGCCGCGGCCGGCGACCGTTCCACGATCTCGCGCAGTGAGCGGACCACTTCACGATTGGCCCAGGCGATGTTGGCCTCGCGTCGCTTCGTGATCTCGGCGGTCAGCTGCGCCCGGACGTCTTCCGGGAGCGCGTCGGGCGCCGAGCCATACGCGCCGAACTCGGGGTGGTCCGCGTGGATCTGCTTGCGCTGCTCGGCGCGGCGCTCGGTCACTGTCGACGGCCGCTCGATGAACACGCCGAGCTCGTTGAAGGCGTCATCGAAGAACGCGAACACCGGGATCGATTCGTACTTCCCTTGGTTGAGGTACTTCTGCATCAGGTCCTTGTTCTGATCGCGCAGGAAGACGCGCAGGTCGAGCGTGCTGCTCTCCCGTGCAAGCTTCCCGAGGACGGGAAGATTCGCGATCACGTCGCCGCACCAATCCTCAGCCAGCGCGAGGACGTGGACCGGCCCATTGAGCGACCGGAACGCCTCGAGGTCCTCGGCGTCGATCTCGGCCCGGGCCTCGTTCGCCTCGACCCGGTCGCGGTTGCGGGTCATCTGGTCCTTGTACGCGTCATAGGTGAGGCCGGTCGCGAAGCGGGCTCGGTCGATCGTCGTCATCTCGCCCTCCTAGTGAGTATGGAGCGGCCGGCGCCTGCGTAGCCTCGTGGATTGACCGCGCTGGCGCGCGGAGATTGCCACATACGGAGGACACCGGCCGTGCAAACCAGTATCGCGCCGATCACATACGTCGGTCTTGACGTCCACCAGGACAGCATCAGCGTCGCGCTCCTGCGCCCCGACACACCGAGCCTCGACGAAGACCAGATCCCGAACACCCCCGAGGCGGTGCGCACGCTTGTCCGTCGGTGGAAGGATCCCGCGGCGGTGCGGGTCTGCTATGAGGCCGGGCCGACCGGCTATGGGCTGCAGCGGACCTTCGCCACCCTCGGGGTCGACTGCAGCGTCATCGCTCCGGCGCTCATCCCCAAGCGCCCTGGCCAACGGGTGAAGACCGACCGGCGCGACGCCCGCAAGCTCGCCGGGCTGTTCCGGGCCGGCGAGCTCACCGCGATCCGGATCCCGCCGCCGGAGGAGGAGGCGGTCCGCGACCTGGTCCGCGCGCGCGAGGATCTGACCGAGGACATCCTGCGGGCCCGCCATCGGCTGTCGAAGTTCCTGCTCCGGCACGATCGGGTGTACCGCGAGGGCACGACCAAGTGGACCGACCGACACCTCGCCTGGGTCCGCCGCCAGCGGTTCGATGTCGCGGGCCTCGATGCGCTGGTCGAGCAGCACCTGGCGATCATCGACGCCCGACTGCGCCAGCGCGAGCTGATGGACGCGGCGATCGAGCGCCTGGCCGCGAGCGCGCCGTACGTCGAGGCCGTCCGGTGGCTGTGCTGCCTGCGTGGAGTGAAGACCCTGAGCGCGCTCACCCTGCTGGTCGAGGTCGGCGACTTCCGACGCTTCGCGACCGCGGCCAGCTTCATGGGCTTCACCGGCCTGGTGCCGAGCGAAGCGTCCTCCGGCGAGCGCCATCACCGCGGATCGATCACCAAGACCGGCAACGCCCACCTCCGCCGGGTCCTGGTCGAGGCCGCCTGGGCCTATCGCCAGAAGCCGGCGGTCAGCTCGCGCTGGCGGACCCGGTTCGCCGATCAGCCAGCCGAGCTGGTGGCGTACACGATCGCCGCGCAGCACCGGCTGCACGCTCGGTACGGCCGGATGACCCAGCGCGGCAAGCTCTCGACCGTCGCGACGGTGGCGATCGCCCGCGAGCTCGCGGGATTCGTGTGGGGCGTGCTGACCGAGCGCTGGGCCTGATGGTCCGGAGGCATCGGGGAACGGGCGGGCGCATCCTGCGGAGGGATCCTCGATCGAACTATGCGGCCGGCGGAACGCGCCGGATCCGCGCGTCTAGTGAGAGGCGGCCTCCGGCGCACCACCCACATGCGGGACAGATCCGCGTATATCAGAGTGGCCAGACGCCGCTGCCACCTGCCCGCCCGTTCCCCCGTGCCACCGGACCGCCAACGACGGCTCGCCCGTTGACAGGCCGCTCCATATCAGTTCGCCGGTAGGCGAAGCAAGCGTCGCCTACCGCATTGAACACGCATGGCATGGCCGCTGCTTCCCAGCCAGCCTGCCGCCGGGCTTTAGGCGGCGGGGATCGCGCGATCCAGGTCGGCGATGCGTGCGATCTCGAGGTCCGGTGGCGGGTCACCCGGATCGACCGGCTCGGCCGCGTAGCGGCCCTGCCGGACGTGGACGGTCATGGCATCGGGCAGCTGCCGCTCGACGTGTCCGAGGATCCGGGCCTTGTCGTCGACGAAGACCGGCCGCGGCCCCGGAAAGCGCCGGGTCAGCTCCGCGAGCTGCTGCTCCTTGTGGACGTAGATGAGGACGTTGCCGCGCACCGCGGCGGCGAGGCCCGCGCGTTCGATCTTCCGCCGCTGGAACACCGGGTCCCCGTCGCTCAGGATCACCGGCGTCATCGCCATCTGCCACAGCCGCTCGATGGCCTCGAGCGCGCCCGGGTACACGAAGTCCCCGTACGGCAGCCCATCGAGGATCCGCGCGATCCGCGCCGCGTCGGTCCGATGCTCGGCCGCCAGCCGCTCGATCGTGGCCGGGAAGTCGACGTAATCCTCGGTGTCCCGGATGCGCTCGTACAGCTCCCAGAACCGGCGGGCCACGTCAGCCGGCACAGCGGCCGCGATGCGCGCCTCGAGCATCGCCTTGGCCGCGTCGTTGTCCAGGAGCGTGTTGTCGACGTCGAGGAACACCACGCGGGCCATCGGTGAAAGTATCGCGGGCGACAGACATCGCCACCTCGCTCCATACACTCCCCGCGTGCCCACCCAGCCGACCTTCGCGCGTGAGACGCTGCGCGGCGCGGGATTGACGTTCCGTCCGGCGACTCTGGACGACATCAGCTGGACCGCTCGGCTCCAGACTGACCGTGAGCCGAGCGAGCCCGCCAACGAGGAGCAGATGCGGCATTGGTGGCAGTTCAACGATCCCGAGCGGACCGACGACCGCTGGATCGTCGAGGAGGACGGCGCGGCGCTCGGCTACGCGTACTTCGGTCACCCCGCCTGGGAGAAGGCCCCGATGCGCGCCGCGCGCATCCAGGCGTGGTTCCCGCGCGACGCGGAATGCCCACAGCGGCTTCGCCGCGCGCTCGAGGCGCTCGAGCCGTACGGGATCGCCGACGGGACGGCCATTTTCGTGGCCGGCGCACTCGAAGGCTTCGACGACGAGCTCGAGGCGCTCGTCGCGCACGGCTACAAGGAGGAACGGCGGAGCAAGAGCTGGGAGCTCGACCTCACCGCGAACCGCGAGGCCATCGAGGCGATGACCGAAGCGTCACGCACGCGGATGCGCGACGAAGCGATCGAGATCACGACGATCGACCGGGTCGCTGACCCGGAGAAGTGGCCGAAGCTCCACGCGATGTGCGAGGCCTCGATCCAAGACATCCCGACGACGGTGCCGCACGCACCGGAGAGCTTCGAGAGCTTCATGAAGTGGATGCGCTCGCCCGGGATGCATGCCGATCGCCTGTGGGTCGCGCGCGAGCGCCTGGCCATCGTCGGCCTGTCGGTGCTCGAGTACCCACCCGGGGTCGGCAACGTCTGGACGGACTACACCGGGACCTCGCGCTCGGTGCGCGGGCGCGGCATCGCGGGCGCGCTCAAGTGCGAGACGGTCTCCCAGGCGATCGCGGTGGGCGTGACGCACGTTCGGACCAACAACGATGGCGAGAACAAGCCGATCCTCCACCTCAACGAGAAGATGGGCTATTACCGCATCCCCGGACACGTCCAGCTGTTAAAGCAGGCGCCCGCGAGCTAACGCTTCGGCGCCGCGGTCTCCGCCTCGCGCAGCACGACGAACCGCTCCAGCCGCTCGCCCCGCCGCACGGCGATGACCGGGACCGCACGCCCGATCCGGTCGTCGGTGAGGACGGCCTGCAGCCGCGAGAGCGTGGGCACGGGCTCACCATCGACGGCGACGATGACGTCGCCGGGCTTGATGCCCCCGAGGTCCGCGGGCGAGCCGGACGTGACCTCGACGACGCGGATGCCGGCAAGCGGCACCCCGAGCGCGCTCGCCAGGCCGCGGCCGAGCGGCGTCGCCGCGCCGGCGACGCCGAGCAGGGCACGGCGGATGCGGCCATCGCGGATCAGCGCGCCAGCGACGCGGCGTGCGGTCGCGGCGGGGATCGCGAAGCAGATGCCCTGGGCATTCGGGATGATCGCGGTGTTCACCCCGACAACACGGGCTTGGGTGTCAACCAGCGGCCCACCCGAGTTCCCGGGGTTCAGCGCGGCGTCGGTCTGGATGATGTTCTCGATGAGCCGACCGTCGCGCGCGTGCAGCGACCGGCCGAGGGCGCTCACGACGCCGGTGGTCACCGTCGACTGGAAGCCCAGCGGGTCGCCGATCGCGATGACCAGCTGTCCGACCCGCAGGGCATCGGAATCGCCGAGCGTCGCCGCCGGCAACGTCGTGGCGTTGAGCGCGCGGATCACCGCGAGGTCGGTGCTCGGGTCCGAGCCGCAAATCTCGGCGGCGAGCTCCGTCCCATCGTGCAGGGTGATGCGCGGCGCATGGCCGCCTTCGACGACGTGCGCATTCGTGAGGACGAAGCCGTCGGGTGCGATGACGAAGCCGCTCGCGCCGCCGCGGCCGGAGCCGACATGAACGACGGAGGTCCCGACGCGCTCGACGACCGAGACGACGGCCGCCGAGAACGCGTCCAGAACTTCCCGGCCGGTCTCGATCATCGGCTAGTTGAGCGGCCCGCCGGAGCGGACCTGGGCGACCTTGGACATCGCCTCGCGCAGCTCCTTGAGCCAATCGCTCTCGTGCTGATCGACGAGGCGGATGCACCAGGCGACCGCTTCGCTGCGGCTCCGCGCGACGCCCGCGCCGACGAGCGAGTCGAGGACCTGGCGCTCCTTCTGCCGAAGGCGCGTCATCACCGGGATCGAGAGGTGCGTGAAGAGGAACGTCTTGTCCCCGTACTGCACGCCCCACGAGATCGGGCGGTCGAAGCGCCGCTCGGCCTCATTGGAGATCTGCATGCGCTTCTCGCGGGTGTCCTCGCGGTGCTGCTTGACGCGGCCGGCTGCCGCGGCCTTCTGGGCGTCCTCGTTGCCCTCGACCTTGGCCTGCTTGAGGGTGCCGACCACGAGGATCTCCTCGCGGTCCGCGGTCACCTCCGGTGCGCCCTCGTACCAGTCGGCGGGCACGCGCCCGGCGACCCACCCCTTGATCTCGTCCAATTCGCTCACTTTCAGTCTCCTTCGTGGTCTTGTAATGCTACTTACTATCATTACAGGAACCGAAAATGGTCGCAGCGGGTCGCTCAGCGTACGCGCGGGCGCGGAATGGGGACGGCGGCCTTCGACGGTGGGAGCGCGACGAGGAGCTCGCGGGATGCGCGGCTGATCGCCTCGACGGCGGCCTCGAAGACGTCGGCGGTCTTCGCGGTCGGCACCTGCACGCCGCTCACCTTGCGGACGAACTGGCGCGCTGCGGCGCGGATGTCGTCCGCACCGGCGAGGCCTTCGATGGTGCGCAGTCTCTTGATGCTCCGGCACATGGTTCGATCTCCTTCTTACGCGAGCGGCAAACGGATGCCGCTTTCGGGCAGCGTGTCGGTCGGCTCGAGCAATCGGACGTGCGGCCCATTCCCGAGGGCGAAGCGCAGCTCATGGCCGTCGCTGAATCGGATCCACGCATCGCCATGTCCGTGGGCCAGCCGCCCGAGCCAGGAGCGGACACCCTGCGGCTCGGGGCCGTACGACGTCACGTCGGCTTCGCGCACCGGGACGGCCTCGACGTTCGAGCCGAGCGTGAGCTCGGCGCCGACCGGCGTCGCGCGGATCCGCTTCAGCTCGTCCCGCCGGAAGCCGAGCACTTCGTCATCGACGAGGCGGATCACCCACCCGCCGTCCGCCGAGGCGAACACCGCGCCCAGCCAGGCGCGGAAGCCTCCGATGTCGGGCCCGAACGCCGCCACCTCTTCGAGCGGGAACTCGACCGGGTCGCCCTGCGGGAAGGTGAGCCGAGCACGGGTCATGGCGTCGATACTCCCACGAGATGGACAAGCGCATGGCCGCGACGGCCCTTGCGAAGTACGCGGTCAACCCGATCGTGTCGCGGCTGGCCGGACATGTTCCGTGGTACGCGCTGCTCGAGACCCGCGGCCGGGCGACCGGCCGGTCCCGACGGACGCCCGTCGGAAACGGCCTGCGGGGCGACGTGTTCTGGATCGTCGCGGATCACGGGCGCTCGTCCAACTACGTGAAGAACATCCGGGGCGACCCGCACGTGCGGGTGCGGACCCACGGTCGCTGGCGCGCGGGGACCGCGACACTGCTGCCGGACGACGATCCGATCGCGCGCCAGCGCTCGCTCGGCCTTGGCGCGAACGGGCTGTTCGTCCGGCTGGCCGGCACGACGCTCCTCACCGTGCGGATCACGCTCGAGCCGCCTGACACGACGGGCAGTAATAGGTAGCGCGGCCCGCGTCACCCTGGCGGCGTAGCGCGATCGTCGTCGCGCAGGCCCGGCACGGCTTGCCCGCGCGGTCGTACACCCAAAGCTCCTGGCCGCGGCGCGCGCGCGGACGGGTCGTCCGGGGCCGGCTGCCGATCCGGTTCGCGCGCAGCTGGAGCCGTGACTCGGTGATGAGCCCCCGCAGGTCGTCGTCGGTCAGCTCGCGCACCGCGGTGAACGGCGAGACCCGCTGGATGAACAGGACCTCGGACTTGTAGACG
>DASYVN010000149.1:0-2719 GCA_035937095.1 Candidatus Limnocylindria bacterium | reverse complement strand
CAGGTCTGCTACCAGGTGATCGGCAATGACACGACGGTCATGCTCGGTGCCCAGGCCGGGCAGCTCGAGCTCAACGTGATGATGCCGGGGATGAACTTCGCGCTCTGCTTCTCGGCGACGATCCTCGCGAACGCGACCCGGATCTTCCGCACGAGGTCGATCGAGGGGATGAAGGTCGACGAGCAGCGGGCCAAGGAGCTCCTGGACTCGAGCCCCTCGCTCATCGTCACCGCGCTGACGCCGCATATCGGCTACGTGAAGGCCGCGGCGCTGGTGAACCGCGCGCTCGCGGAGAAGCGGCCGCTGTTCGACGTCGCGCTCGAGGAGAAGGTGCTGCCCGAGGCCGACCTCAAGCGCGTGCTCGACCCGCTCCCGATGACGAAGGGTGGCGTGCAGCGCTGACCGGTCGGTTTCGCGCCACCGCCGTCGCTGTCGTGCTCATCCTTGTCGGGCTGACCTTCGCCGGCCAGGGCCTCGGTCTGATCCGCGGTGCCCGTAGCTCGATGGTCGATGATCCGCTCTGGGTCGTCATCGGAGGTGCCATTGCGGCGTTCGGATTCGTTCTGCTATGGCTCAGCCAGCGGAGGCCGCAGGCCTGACGAAGCGCGCGCTCACGCGGCGGCGTCCGCCACGGCTGGCGCGAGCGCCTTACGCGCGCGATCAGCCCGACGATCCGGCGCGTGAGTCCATCCATCGCCGCGTACCCCGCGCCGATGCCCGTCGGTGGATTGCCGGCGGGAAGGATGAGACCGGGTAGGACCGGAGCCCAGTGCCAGATGCCCCAGCCCGTGCCGTACAGCTCGAGGGCCAGGGTGAGGACGAAGCTGACCGCGTACAGCAGCGGGAAGCGGCCCCGGACGATGAACCGGACGAACACCGCCCAGGTCACGAACCCAAGCAGGTCCGGGAGCGGCGACCGGACGAGCCCCCACAGCATGTACGCGGTCGCCGCGATGGTGACCGCGACGACGACGCGCCTCGCGCGTCGCTGCAAGAGCGGCACCGATGCCGCTCGCAGCGCCGCGAGGTAGAAGAGCCCATGCCCCGCGGGCACGAAGAGCGGGAGGTTGCCGAGCCGGTAGCGGTAGGCGCCCCAGACGAGCGATCCGATGACCTCCAGGAGCGTCGCCACGCAGACGAGCGTGATCACCTGGAGGCGGACCGCGGGGGCTTGCAGCGCGAGCGCGACCGCAAGGAAGAGCCACGCCGAGGCTGACAGCAGCAGCTGTTGCCCGGCGGTGCTCAGGCTGTCGAGCGGCAGCGCGACGAGCCAATACGCCGTGAACGCGCCGACGAAGGCGAGCGAGCCGCGGGTCGTCACTCGACGGTGATCGTTTTGATCTTATCGCCCACGGCGATCTTGTCCGCGACGTCCTGGCCGCTGATCACCTGGCCGAAGTTCGTATACAGCTTGTTCAGGTGCAGGCACTCGCCGGTGCACAAAAAGAACTGACTGTCGTTCGACACAGTGATATCGCCGCCCCGCGCCACTCCGACGGCGCCTTTGACGAATGGCAGATCGCTCAGCTCTGTGCACTCCTGCCCTCCGCCAGTGCCGTCGCCCTTCGGGTCGCCACCCTGCGCCACGAAGTTCGCGACCACGCGATGGAAGGTGAGCCCGTTGTAGAAACCGGACTTCGCTTTCGCGGCGAAGATCGTGACCGTCTTTGGGGCGACCTCGGGTCGCAGCTGGATGACGATCGTTCCGCCCTTCTCGAGCGTTACGGTCGCCTTGGTCGCGGGTTGGCTGGGTATGCCGGGGCAGGCCAGCGTCGGAACAGCCGTCCGGATCACCGCCGCCGTGGCCAGTCGCGTCGGCGACACACTCGGAGCGGCGGCCGTGCCGCCGCAGGCGGAGGCGATGACCGCGAGCACAGCGAAGAGCGCGAGTCCCCTCATCCGACGGTGACCTTCGTGATCTTGTCGCCGATCCGGATCCCGTTGACGACGTCCTGACCGCTGGTGAGCTGACCGAAGTTCGTGTACTGGTCGTTCAGCCACGACGCGTCGGACTTCACGACGAAGAACTGGGCGTCGTTGTTGACCTTGATGTCGGGTCCGCGCGCGATGCCCGCAGCGCCCGTTGAGAACGGCAGGTCGTTGAGCTCACTCGGCATCTTCCCGCCGCCGCGACCGGTGCCGTCGGGGTCGCCGCCCTGGACCACCCAGTCCTCAACGCGGTGGAACGTCTTGCCGTCGTAGAACCCGGCCTTGGCCTTGTCGACGAAGTTCGCGACGGTCGTGGGAGCCTTGTCGGGCCGCAGCGCGATGGTGAAGCTCCCGCCGCGCTCGAGCTCCACGGTGGCGTTCTGTTGATCGCTCGTGACGCACCTCCGGTCGTTGTGTCGCTTTCGACCATACTTGATGGCCCGATGCCCACGTATCAAGCGCCCCGCGGGATGCGGGATCTGCTCCCTGAGGAGGCCGCCGGTTTCGACCGGTTGCTCGCCGTGACGCTCGCGCGCGCCCTGCGCTACGGGTATCCGCGGATCGTCACGCCGGTCGTCGAGGATCGCGAGGTCTTCCTCCGCAGCGCCGGTCAGACGAGCGATACGGCAGGCAAGGAGATGTACGACGTCGTGCTGCACGGCCAGAGCGGCCTCGCGATGCGCCCGGAGGGCACCGCGCCGGTCGTGCGCGCGTACCTCGAGCACGGCTTGCATCGGGTGCCGCAGCCTGTCCGGTTCTCGTACTGGGAGCCGATGTTCCGCGGCCAGCG
>DASYVN010000148.1:0-8857 GCA_035937095.1 Candidatus Limnocylindria bacterium | reverse complement strand
GAGGCGAGCTGGATGTGACCCATGCGCTCGCGACGGACCTTCGCGCGCGTCACTTCGACGCCGCACTTGTCGCAGATGATGCCCTTGTACCGGATGCGCTTGTACTTGCCGCAGTAGCACTCCCAGTCGCGGGTCGGACCGAAGATCCGCTCGTCGAACAGACCGTCCTTCTCCGGACGGAGGGTGCGGTAGTTGATCGTCTCCGGCTTCGTGACTTCCCCGCTCGACCACGACCGGATCTGATCCGGCGACGCGAGCGAGATGCGGATGGCGTTGAACTCGTTGACTTCGAGCATTAGTTACCCGCCTCCAGGCCGGAGATGTTGATGCCGAGGTCCGGCGTGGCGAGGGCGTTCGCCTCTTCGATGAAGCGGATCTCCTCTTCGTTCTCGTTCAGGACCTCGACGGACAGGCCGAGGGACTGGAGCTCCTTGATGAGCACCTTGAAGCTTTCCGGCACACCCGGCGGCTGAATGTCCTCGCCCTTCACGATGGCCTCGTACGTCTGCACGCGGCCCATGACGTCGTCGGACTTCACGGTCAGCAGCTCCTGGAGGATGAACGCCGCGCCGTAGGCCTCGAGCGCCCAGACCTCCATCTCGCCGAACCGCTGGCCACCGAACTGGGCCTTGCCGCCGAGGGGCTGCTGGGTGATGAGGCTGTATGGACCGGTCGAGCGTGCGTGGATCTTGTCCTCGACGAGGTGGTGCAGCTTGAGCATGTAGATGTAGCCGACCGTGACGTCCTCCTGGAACGCCCGGCCATCCCGGCCGTCGCGGAGCTGGATCTTCCCGCTCTCCGGGAGTCCGGCGTCGCGCAAGGTGGCCTTGATCGCGGCTTCCTTCGCGCCGTCGAACACCGGCGTCGCGACCTTGATCCCGAGGGCCTGCGCGGCCCACCCGAGATGGGTCTCGAGGATCTGCCCGATGTTCATCCGGCTCGGCACGCCAAGCGGGTTGAGAACGATGTCGACGGGCGTGCCATCCGGAAGGAACGGCATGTCCTCGACCGGGAGGATCTTCGCGATGACGCCCTTGTTGCCGTGGCGGCCGGCCATCTTGTCGCCGACGCTGATCTTGCGCTTCTGCGCGACAGCGATGCGAATGAGCTTGTTCACGCCGGGCAGAAGCTCGTCGTTGTTCTCGCGCGAGAAGATGGCGACGTCGACGACCTTGCCGTGCTCGCCCGACGGGAGCCGGAGCGAGGTGTCCTTCACCTCGCGGGCCTTCTCACCGAAGATCGCGCGGAGCAGGCGCTCCTCGGCCGTGAGCTCGGTCTCGCCCTTCGGCGTGATCTTGCCCACGAGGATGTCCTGCGGGCCGACCTCCGCGCCGATGTAGACGATGCCATTCTCGTCGAGGTCCGCGAGGGCCTCCTCACCGACGTTCGGGATGTCACGGGTGATCTCTTCCGGACCGAGCTTCGTATCGCGGGCCTCGGCCTCGTACTTCTCGACGTGGATCGAGGTGAACTTGTCGTCCTGGACGATCCGCTCCGAGAGGATGATCGCGTCCTCGTAGTTGCCGCCCTCCCAGGGCATGAACGCCACGAGGATGTTCTGGCCGAGCGCGAGCTCGCCCTTGTCCGTCGAGTACGAGTCCGCGATGACCGAATCGGCCGTCACGCGCTCGCCGACGGAGACGATGGGACGCTGGTTGTAGCAGGTGCCCTGGTTCGTGCGGACGAACTTCTGGAGCTTGTAGCGGTACGCGTCGCCCTCGTCCTCTTCGACCCAGATCTCCGTCGCCGAGACCGACCGGACGGTGCCGGCCGCGCGCGCGACCACGACCTGCCCGGAGTCCTTGGCGGCGCGGTACTCGATCCCGGTGCCGATGATCGGCGACTCCGGACGGATGACCGGAACGGCCTGGCGCTGCATGTTCGAGCCCATCAGGGCGCGGTTCGCGTCGTCGTGCTCGAGGAACGGGATGAGCGCGGCGGACACGGAGACGATCTGTTTCGGTGACACATCCATGTACTCGGCCTGCGACGGCTGGGCCTCGTGGTACTCCGCCCCGCGGTGGACCTGGACGCGCTCGTCGAGGAAGTAGCCCTTGGTGTCGAGGCTCGCGTTCGCCTGCACGACCGTGGCGAGCTCCTGTTCGTCGGCGGTGAGGTAGACGATCTCGTCGGAGACCCGCGGCGTGCCGTCCCCGTCCTTCACGATGCGGCGGTACGGCGACTCGATGAATCCGTAGGGGTTCACCCGGCCGTACGTCGCGAGCGAGCCGATGAGGCCGATGTTCGGACCTTCCGGGGTCTCGATCGGGCAGATCCGGCCGTAGTGGCTGAAGTGGACGTCACGGACGTCGAAGCCGGCGCGCTCCCGCGAGAGGCCGCCCGGCCCGAGGGCCGAGAGCCGGCGCTTGTGAGTGAGCTCGTCGAGCGGGTTCGTCTGCTGCATGAACTGTGAAAGCTGCGAGCCGCCGAAGAACTCCTTGATCGCGGCGACGACCGGACGGATGTTGATGAGCTCCTTCGGCGTCGCCTTCTCCGGCTCGACGATGGACATCCGCTCGCGGACCACGCGCTCCATGCGCAGCAGGCCGACGCGGAACTGGCCCTGGATGAGCTCGCCGACGGCGCGGACCCGGCGGTTGCCGAGGTGGTCGATGTCGTCCGCCTTCCCGAGGCCGCGGTTCAGCTCGACGATCCGCGCGACGATCTTCACCAGGTCGTCGTTCGTGAGGGTGCGCGTCTCCATCGGCAGGTCGAGGCCGAGCTTGCGATTCAGCTTGTAGCGGCCGACCTTCGCGAGGTCGTAGCGCCGGAAGTTGAAGAACAGCGCGTTCACGAGGTTGCGGGCGTTGTCGATCGTGGGCGGGTCGCCCGGCCGGAGACGCTTGTAGACCTCGACGAGCCCCTCGTTCGTGTTCTGCGTCGGGTCCTTGTCGAGGGTCGAAGCGATGTACTGGTGCTCTGGGTCGAGATCCACGCTCGTGAAGAGCGCCTTCACCTCTTCGCTCGTCGAGTACCCGATCGCGCGCAGGAGCGTGGTGACCGGCAGCTTGCGCTTGCGGTCCACCTTCACCGTGATGACGTCCTTGTTCGACGTCTCGAACTCGAGCCACGCGCCGCGGTTCGGGATGAGCTTCGCGTAGTACAGCTGACGGCCGGTCGTCGGGTCATCGACGGCGGTGAAGTACACACCGGGCGACCGCACGAGCTGCGAGACGACGACGCGCTCGGCACCGTTGATCACGAAGGTGCCCTTGTCGGTCATCCACGGGAAGTCGCCGAGGAAGACGTCCTGCTCGGAGACCTCACCGGTTTCCTTGTTCACGAGCTCGACGCGCGCCCACAGCGGCTTGCTGAAGGTAAGGTCGCGCGTGCGGCACTCCTCTTCGGAGTACTTGGGTTCGCGGAACTCGCTCCCGAGGAAGCGCAGGTCGAGGTTCTTGCCGGTGAAGTCCTGGATCGGCGAGATCTCCTTGAACAGCTCGCCGAGGCCTTCATCGCAGAACCACTTGAACGAGTCGATCTGGGTCTGAATGAGGTTGGGGAGCGGCAGGACCTCTGGGAGCGAGGCGTAGTTGCGACGCTCGCGCTCGATCGGGGACGCGGCAGGGCGGTCGAGGGTCAAGGACATTCGGGCCCTCCTCAAAGCTAATGGCGCGTGGGCGCGCGGAAAAGCAGCGGGTCGACGGGTGGCTAGGACGTCATCGTAGGACGACGTGGTCGCTCGGTCAACTGGGAACGGTCGAGTTTCGGCCTGCGCACGGCCCGTGTCAAGGGGTCAAGTTGGTCGGAAATCCACAAATGTCGGCCGGAAAGCCGCCAAACCGCCCGCCGGGAGCCCGGCTAGGGTTGGACGGCGATGGCTGCGCTCGACGCCCTCCGGTTCGAGGCCCTCGGGGGTCAGTGCGAGCTCTTTGCGGCCGAACCGGCCGACCTGCCAAGGGTCCGCCGGTGGGTGCAGGCGATGCACGATCGACTCACCCGCTTCAGCCCGGACAGTGAGCTCTCGCACTTCAACGCGTCGCCCGGCCGGTGGGTCGAGGTGAGTCCCGACCTCGAGGCGCTGCTCCGTGAGTCGCTCGCGGCGCACGATATGAGCAGCGGTCTCGTCCACGTCGGCGTGCTGCCGGCGCTGCTCGCGGCGGGGTACACGCGCGATTTCGCCGCAGGCCAGACCGCGCCCACCGGTGAAGTGATCGTAGCTCCCCCGCTCCCCGAGATGCTCGAGGTCGCACCTGGTCGAGCGCGACTCGCGAGCGGGACCGCGATCGATCTCGGCGGCATCGCGAAGGGCTGGCTCGCCGATCGCGCCGTCGAGCGGATCGGCTCGAACGCGCTCGCGAACTTCGCCGGCGACCTCCGCGCGCGCGGTGCGGGACCGGATGGTGATGGGTGGCCTGTGGGCTTCGGTTCGGCGACGGTCCTGCTCGTGGACATCGGTGCCGCCACGAGCGGCACCGGCGGCCGCCGCTGGGGCGAGCGACTGCATCACCTCATCGATCCGCGCACCGGCTTGCCAGCGGATACGGATCTGGTGGAGGTTTCCGTCCTCGCGCCCACCGGCGCCGAGGCTGAGGTGCTCGCGAAGACCGCACTGCTGCTCGGCCGCGAGGCCGGCGCGCGTTTTCTCGACAAACGCTCGCTGGGGTCCTACCTCGTCTAGTCCATCGGGGGCCGGTCCGTCGCCGGGCCTGGAAAACCAAGACCGGGACCCCGCCCGTTGCGTGGTCCCGGTCCGGCACCTTTCGCGATCCCGCCGAGGCGGTCCCGCGGGGGAAACTCTAGCGCCCCCTAAGCAGCAGGCAGGCAGGCGTCGGGCGCCGATACCGAACCTGACTGCAGGTGTGTAGGAAAAGGCCTGAAATCAGGCCTTTCCCCTACTTCATCTCGGTCGTCGCGCCGGCGTCGTCGAGCTTCTTCTTGATCGCCGCGGCCTCGTCCTTGCCGACGTTCTCCTTGACCGGCTTCGGCGCGCCGTCGACCAGGTCCTTCGCCTCCTTGAGGCCGAGACCGGTGATCTCACGCACCGTCTTGATGACGTTGATCTTCGAGGCACCGGCCTCCTTGAGGATGACGGTGAACTCGGTCTTCTCCTCGGCTGCCTCGGCCGCGGCCCCGCCGCCCGCCGCGCCGCCCGCCGCGGCGACCGCGACCGGAGCCGCGGAGACGCCCCAGCGCTCCTGGAGGAACTTGCCGAACTGCGCGATCTCGAGGATCGAGAGACCCTCGATGTCCTTGACCAGCTTCTCGAACTTCTGGGTGTCGGTGTCGACTGCCATTTCTGTCTCCCCCTTCTTTTCGCTTCGCGACCCTGACGGGTCTCCATCGTTCTTGGACTCGCGTGTGTCTACTCGGCCTGCGCCTTTGCGTTGAGCACTCGGATCAGCTGCGCCAAGGGCGCCTGCAGTACGGCCACCATCTGCGAGAGTGGCGCCAGCAGGCTGGCCACGAGAGTGGCCTGAAGCTGGGGCTTCGGCGGGAGCTTCGCGAGCGACTGCACGTCCTCCGCGCTCATCACGCGTCCGCCGAGGAACCCGCCGACGATCTTCAGCGTCTTGAACGTCCTCGTCTCCTCGATGAGGCCCTTCGCGAGATCCACCTCGTCGCTCGTGCCGAGTGCGACCGCGGTCGGCCCGCTGAGCAGCGAGCGGAGCGCGCCGCGTCCACTGCCTTCAGCCGCGCGGGTGAACAGACTGTTCTTCACGACGTGGTACTCGACGCCCTTCGGGCGCAGCTTCCGCCGCAGGTCCTGGAGCTCGGCGACCGTGAGGCCGCGGTACTCCGTGACGATGATCGCGGTCGAGCGCTCGAGCTCGCGCTGGAGCCCTTCAACGGCCTTTGCCTTGGCCGGCACGCCGCCACCCTTGCGCTTGGTCTTCGGTCCGGTCTTGACCTTCGCCATGTGTCCTCCTTTCGAGAAATGAAAAGGCCTTCGTCCAAGCGGACGAAGGCCACGCGCGAAGCGACGCTTCGCTCTGGTCCTTGCCTCCGCTGGCCCCGCCGTGCGGCGGGTTCAAGCCCCTTCGGGAACCGGCTTCTTTGGCGATGAAGTTGTCCTGAGTTTAGCTCAGCCCGTGGCCCGCCCGGCGATCGCCGACGCCGCCGCGAGGTCCAGCTTCACGCTCGGGCCCTGGGTGCTCGTGAGGTACACGCTCTCGATGTAGTTCGCCTTGAGGCCGGTCGGACGCGCCCGGTTGATCGCGTCCATCAGGGTCGCGAGGTTCTGGAGCAGGGCCTGCTCGGTGAACGAGGACTTCCCCACCACGGTGTGCACGACGCCGGTCTTGTCCACGCGGAACTCGATGCGGCCGCCCTTGGAGTCGCGGACGGCCTTGGTCACGTCGAAGGTCACCGTGCCGGACTTCGGGTTCGGCATCAGGCCGCGTGGCCCGAGGACCTTACCGAGCTTTCCCACGGCACCCATCAGATCGGGGGTGGCGATCGCGACGTCGAAGTCGAGCCAGCCGCCTTCGATGCGCTTCGCGAGGTCGTCCGCGCCGACGACATCGGCCCCGGCGGCCTGGGCCTCACGGGCCTTGTCGCCCTGCGCAAATACGACGACGCGGACCGTCTTGCCGGTGCCGTTCGGCAGGACCGCGGAGCCGCGGACCATCTGCTCGGCGTGGCGCGGGTCGACGCCCATCCGGAGATGCAGGTCGACGGACGTGTCGAACTTGGCCTGCGCGGTCTCCTTCACGAGCTTCACGGCGTCGGCCGGCGCGTACGCCTTTGTGCGGTCGATCTTCGTCGCGAGCGCGCGATAGCGCTTCCCGCGCTTCTTGCCCTTGCCCGCCTTCTGCGGGCCCTTCGCCTTGGCCGGCGCCGCCGGCTTCTCCTGTTCGGTCTCCTGTGCCATGTCGCTGTCTCCTTCGACCCCGTTGGGTCTCCCACGTTGTGCGGCCGTGGTGGGCCCCAGCTCAAATGGTGCGCTAGCCCGAGATCTCGACGCCCATGCTACGAGCGGTGCCTTCGACCATCCGCATGGCGGATTCGATGCTGTTCGCGTTCAGGTCGGCCATCTTCGTCTCGGCGATGGACCGGATCTTCGCTTTCGAGAGGGTCGCGACCTTGATCTTGTTCGGCGTCGGCGAGCCCTTCTCGATGCCCGCCTCGCGGCGGATGAGGTCCGCGGCCGGCGGGCTCTTCGTGACGAACGTGTACGAGCGGTCCTCGAAGATCGTGACGACCGCCGGGACGACCGTGCCCGTGAGCGGCGCGGTCTTCTCGTTGTACTCCTTGATGAACTGCCCCATGTTGATGCCGTGCGGGCCGAGCGCGGTACCGACCGGCGGTGCCGCGGTGGCCTTGCCGGCCTGGATCTGGACCTTGACGACTGCCTTGACCTTCTTCGCCATTACTTCACCAACTTCTCGATCTGGAGGAAGTCGAGCTCGACCGGCGTCTCCCGGCCGAAGATCGACACGAGGACCTTCACCTTGTTGCGCTCGGGGTTCACTTCGTCGACGACACCGTGCAGGTCCGTGAACGGCCCGTCGGTGACGCGCACGGCCTCGCCCTTGGTGAACGCGACCTTGTACTTGGGCGCGTCGAGCTTGATCTGCCGCAAGATCGCCTTCACCTCGGCGTCGGAGAGCGGCGTCGGCGTGGTGCCCATGCCAACGAAGCTCGTGACGCCGGGCGTGTTGCGCACGACGTACCAGGAGTCGTCGCCCATGTTCATCTCGACGAGCACGTAACCCGGGTAGACCTTGCGCTCCACCGGATGGCGCTTGCCATTCTTGATCTCGATCTCTTCCTCGGTCGGCACGAGGACCTGAAAGATCTTGTCGCCCATGTCCATGGAGTGGATGCGGTGCTCGAGATTCGTCTTCACCTTGTTCTCGTACCCGGAGTACGTGTGGATCACGTACCAGCGGCGGTTGTCATCCTTTTCGTCGGCCGGCTTGCCCGCGGCCGGGGCCGCCGCGACGGGCTCGGGCTCCGGTACAGGCTCGGCCTCGACGACGGGCTCTGGCTCGGCCTCGGCGACCGCGCCGGCGCGCCGGAACGCGGCCTTCGCCTCTTCCGGCGAGACGCCTTCGGGCTCCGGCTCGGCGGTGCCGAGGAACGCGCGCGCAGCCTCCGCCGCGGCCTCATCGGAGAGCTTCGCCACGTCGGGCTGCCGCTGTTCCTGCTGGGCCTGCGGCTCGGTTGCCGGGGCGGCCTCAGTCGCGTCAGCCGCGTCAGATGGTCGGGTCGTCTCGTTCGTCTCGTTCGTCTCGTTGGTCATCGATGCTCCTTATTGGGTCGGCGGCGCCGGCGTCACGTCGGGGATGTTGAGAACGCCCTTGTCCACGATCAGGTGGAACACGTTGTCGAACGCGAAGATGTACACCGAGACGAGCGCCGAAATGATGACGACGAGCAAGGTCAGTCGGATGACCTGCTCCTGCGTCGGCCACGTGACCTTCCGCAACTCGGACCACGACTCTTGCGCGAAGCGGACGATCCCGCCTGCCGGACGTGTCGCTGTCGCCACAACTTGCTCCCTTTCATTCGCGCTGGCACGGCGGGAGAGACTCGAACTCTCAACCTACGGTTTTGGAGACCGTTGCTCTGCCAGTTGAGCTACCGCCGTATGTCCTATCGCGTCTCCCGGTGTGCCGTGTGCTTCCGGCACCGCGGGCAGAACTTCGATAGCTCGAGACGGTCCTGGTCGTTCTTCCGGTTCTTCGTCGTCGAGTAGGTGCGCGACCGGCAGGTCGAGCACGCAAGCGTGATGATCGGGCGGTTGTCCTTGGGCATCTATTCAATGACCTTCGTGCACACGCCCGCGCCGACGGTCTTGCCACCCTCGCGGATGGCGAACCGGAGGCCCTCTTCGAGGGCGATCGGGGTGATCAGGGTGACGGTGAGGTTGGTGTTGTCCCCGGGCATGACCATCTCGACCCCCGGCTGG
>DASYVN010000147.1:0-4781 GCA_035937095.1 Candidatus Limnocylindria bacterium | reverse complement strand
GGAGCCGTTCGGGCCCAGAAGGCCATAGATCTCGCCGGCGCCGATCGACAGGGTCAGTCCGTCGAGCGCCGTTACGGAGCCGAAACGCTTCCGGACGTCGCGGGCCTCGACAGCGAGCGCATTCGTCAATTCAGGCGCCATCCTGCCACGTTCCCGGTCACCGCCCGCTCGGCGAGCGACATGGCACGGCCCGTGCACTCAGGACATCGGGAACTACGGACCGCGCACCAGGGGCGCGGAAAGGCAGAGAGGATGCTCATCTTCGCTCTCGGAATGATGATCGGCACCGCGCTCGGCATCGTCGTCGTCGGCTTCCTCGCGGTCGGCTCCTACGACCACGGGTATACCGAGGCGCTCGAGCGCCGCAAGGTGTGGCGGGGTGAGCTCGTCGCCCGCCAGACCGCCGCGATCCGCGCGCACATCGCGACACTCAAGCGCGCCAGCTAGACCCCGCCTCTTTTCTTTGGCAGATCGGGCGCTCCCCATTTTTTAGGGGCGGGGCGCCCGTTTTGTCTGTATCCGTCGTTACGGCCCGAAGAAGCGCTTCTTGAGGTCCTCGATGCTCCGCTGGAGCTGATCGAGGAGTCCCGGGATCCCCGTCGGCACGATCTCGATGGTCCCGTCGCGGCCGATCCGCAGCTCGTCGCCTGGCTTCACCAAAGCGCGGACGGCGGCACGCGGCGCGGTCATGGTGAAGACGACCTCGTCTTTGTCCTCGACGACCGATCCGACGCGGAGCTTCCCGTCGGGCATCGCCCTGATGATCGCCTTCAGCTGACCGTCGTCCCGGATATCCGGCTGCGGCTGGGGCGCGAGGCGCACGACGCTCTTGCCGAGCTCATCGAAGAACGCCGTCGGGCCGCGGACCGCCGCTCCGAGCAGCGCCGCGAACAGGGCGATGGCCACCAGGACGAGGGCCATGCCGACCGCGAATTGGGTCGCCCAGGAGGGGATGTGACGACGCACCACGACAGGATGACGGTCCCTATCGACGGGCGCCAGGCTGGCGTGCAAACTAGTGTCCTGACCCGTAATGATCTTGAATATTCTGGCCACGGCGGACAGCGTCCGCACGCATCATGACCATGGCCGCGGCCGACGTCCCGCGAATCCCTCTAGAAGCTGGCGAGCAGACGGCGCATAATTCCCCCGACCGTCACCACTGATGGTCACCGCCTGGAGGGGATCAAAGGGGAATGTCGCTCGTCAGACGCGCCTCTGCTGTTTTCGTGACACTCGTGCTCGTTGTGGGCGTAAGCATCTTCGCTTCGCGTACCGCGTCGGCGGCGCCACCGCCCGACACGAGCGGTCCAGAGGTCAGCCCGGCCGTACATCACGACATCTCCGCCCCGTTGCGCGATCTCGTCGCGGCTCCGGTCAGCGCACCGCGGCACGAGAAGCCGCTGCGGCCGGTCTCGTCGTCGGCGAGGAGCGGGCCCGGCAGCGGCGCGACCGACCCCGTCCTGCAAACGACCGCCACGACGCCGCTTCCCGTCACGGCGGGCCTCAACTTCGCCGGCGTGGGCAACGGCGACTACGGCTTCGCGCCGAACGCCGCCCCGCCGGACACGAACGGCGCGGTCGGCGCGACGCAGTACGTGCAGTGGGTGAATGAGTCTTTCGCCGTGTTCAGCAAGACCACCGGCGAGATCGCGGCCGGCTTCCCTAAGGCCGGCAACAGCGCGTGGGTCGGCTTCGGCGGCGGCTGCGAGACGAACAACGACGGCGACCCGATCGTCCAGTACGACAAGGCCGCGAAACGCTGGATCCTCACCCAGTTCTCGGTGACCACGACGCCGTACCTCCAGTGTGTCGCGGTCTCGACGACCTCCGACGCGACCGGGGCTTACAGCCGCTACTCCTTCAGCTACGGCAACACCCAGTTCCCGGACTACCCGAAGCTCGGGGTCTGGCCGGACGCCTACTACATCACGTTCAACATCTTCAACAACGGCATCACCTTCGCGGGCTCGAAGCTGTGCGCGTATGACCGCAGCTCCATGCTGACCGGCGCCGCCGCCACGCAGCAATGCTTCCAGCTGAGCAGCAGCTTCGGCGGCGTGCTCCCCGCGGACCTCGATGGCCCGACCGCGCCGCCAGTTGGCAGCCCGAACTTCATGCTTAACTTCGGCACGAACTCGCTCAACCTGTGGAAGTTCCACGTCGACTGGGGGACCACCACGAACACGACGCTTACCGGGCCCACGCCCATCCCGGTCGGCGCGTTCTCCGCGGCCTGTGGCGGCGGGACCTGTATCCCCCAGCCTGGCACGTCCCAGAAGCTGGACTCGCTTGGTGACCGGCTCATGTACCGGCTCGCCTACCGCAAGTTCACCGATCACGAAGCACTGGTCGTCAACCACAGCGTCGCCGTCGGCGGACGGAAGGGCACCGTCGGGATGCGCTGGTACGAGCTGCGCATCCCGAACGCCACGCCGACCGTCTTCCAGTCGGGCACGTACGGTCTGTCGGACGGCGTGTTCCGCTGGATGGCGAGCGCGGCGATGGACAAGTTCGGCAACCTCGCGATCGGCTACAGCGCCTCGTCGTCTTCGCTCTTCCCGTCGATCCAGATCACCGGCCGGACGCCGGCCGATACCGCCGGCAAGCTCGACATCGCGCAACAGCTCATGGCCGGTGCCGGGTCGCAGCTCCCGAATCTGAGCCGGTGGGGCGACTACAGCGCGATGACCGTCGACCCGGTGGATGACTGCACCTTCTGGTACACGACGGAATACTTGAAGTCGAGCGGCACGTTCAACTGGAGCACCCGGATCGCGAACTTCAAGCTGCCTACCTGCCCGTAGGCGATTCTTCGCGGGCAACGAAAAGGGGCGCCGTGAGGCGCCCTTTTTCGATCGGAGCCTTCAGCGAACGCGGGCCGAAGGCGGTCCCGAACCACCAAGACGATTCCGGCGCACGACATTAGCGGCCGCGGAAGCCCGGGAGGGTCGGCATGTTCCGTGCGCTCAAACGTCGGATCGCCGTCGTGGCCATCGACCCGGCCGACGACTGCACGTTCTGGTACACGACTGAGTATCTGAAGGCGAGCGGCACGTTCAACTGGAGCACGCACCTCATCTCGGTCAAGTTCCCCGGCTGTCAATAGCGTCGCGCGCGCAGCGATCCGAAACGGCCGTCTCGAAAGAGACGGCCTTCTTCTTTTGTCTAGATCGGGAGGCGGGCGATGAGGCGCTGGCCGCGACCCATGGACTCGCGGACGCTCGAGAGCGTGCCGCCGTGCGCCGCGAGCAGCACGCGCGCCAGCTGAGTGCGCGCGCCGATCGACGGATCATCCCCGCGGACGAACCGGGCTGCCGTGGCGGGCATGGTCATCGTGGCGCTCGCGATCGAGATCGAGACGGTGCCCTTGTCCGACCGACAGTCCACGCTCACGGTGTCGGCGGTGGCGCTCACCTCGCGGAACATCGCGTCGAGCGCCTGGCGCAGGCGATCAGGATCGGCGTTCACGCGGACCGGCGCCACGGGGACGGTGAGCAGTACGTGCAGCTTGGGCACCGCGCCGGCGCGGAGCTCGTGGACCATCTCGACCACATTCGTCGCGCGCTTGTGGAGCCGCAACGCGCCGGCCTCGAGCTCACCGAGCGAGGCGAGATCATTCGAGAGGAACACGAGCTGCTCGGCGCGCTTGGTGAGACGGTCGACGTGCTCGGCATCGATGCCGGCCATGCCGCGCAGCTCGGTCGCGAGCTCGCGAAGGGGTCCGGGCACCTCGTGCTCGACGAGCGTCAGCAGGCTGCGCCGCTGGCGGTCCAGCTCGGCGATGCGGGCCTGCTCGCGCTGGAGCGTCGAGGCAAGGATCACCGCCAGGATGAACACGATGATGCGGGTCGAGTAGTTCCAAAGCTGCGCCGGCTCGTCAGCGACCGGCCGCTGCAGGTAGTCGCAGTAGATCCAGGCGAAGCTCGACGCAGCGGCGACGATGAAGCCCGCGGCCCGCGAGCGCCACGCCGCCGGGAAGATCGGGATGAAGTAGATGGACGCGAACGCGTACGAGGACGGGGTCAGGTAATCAACGACCCCGATGAGGGCCGTCACCGCCAGCCATGGCGCGGCCTGGCGGATCGGGGATGCCACCGAACGCAGTCGCATGACGGTGAGCATGCCCGGCTGTTCCCCCGCCCGCCTCACCCTGGCGGGTGACGACGTGCATAGACGTGCTGCGTTCGCATACCTGCGAAAATCGCGGCGTGCCGAAGCCGCTGAAGGTCGTGTGTCTGGGGGGTGGGCTCGGCGCGCCCGCGGTCATGTCCGGGATGCGGGCCCACACCGAGGACATCACCGGGATCATCGCCGTCACGGACTCGGGCCGGTCGACCGGGAAGGTGCGGGTGGCGCTCGACGTGCCGGCGCCGGGCGACATCCGGAACGCGCTCGCCGTGCTCGCCGAGGGCGATCCCGTGCTGCGCCGCCTGTTCAGCCACCGATTTGAGACCGAGAAGAGCAACGAGCTGAACGGCATGGCCTTCGGGAATCTGTTCCTGGCCGCGCTCGCCCAGCAGGAGGGCTCGTTCCTGCGCGCGGTCGAGGAGGCGGCGCGGCTGCTCCAGATCCGCGGCAAGGTGCTCCCGGTCACGCTCTACAACACGCACCTGTGCGCGAAGCTCACCGACGGCACCGTCGTGGAAGAAGAGGTGAACGTGCGCGCGACCGGCAAGGCCCGCATCGAACGGATCTTCCTCCGCGACGCCGACGTGAAGGCCGCTGCGGGGACCTGCGAGGCGCTCGAGGCGGCGGATCTCATCACTCTGGGGCCAGGC
>DASYVN010000146.1:0-1889 GCA_035937095.1 Candidatus Limnocylindria bacterium | reverse complement strand
CGTGATGCCGCCTTCGACGAGCGTCTCGAACACGATGTCCGCCTTGCTCGTCCCGCTGTGGGGCCGGGCCAGGGGGGCGTTGTCGATACGGACGTTGAGGGCGCGGCGAGCCACGTTCGGCTGGCCCGGGCCCAGCTGGATCCCGTTCAGTGGCCAGCAGGTCTGACACTGGGCCCGCGCCGACGGACCGGGCTTGGTCCCATCGGGGTAGAGGACCGTGACGACCCAGTAGACCCCGATGTCCTCCATCCATTGCGCGCCTTCGATGACCGGGCGGAGGCCGACCGCGTACACGCCGGGGGCCTGCGGCGCCTTCACCGTGAACTGGAACCAGGCGACCTGCCCGGGGCCGACGTAATCGGCCGGCTGTGCGGCCAGGCGGTTGTATCGAGCCCAGCCTGTCGCGGGCGAGCCGTTCTGGCCGTCGCCGCCGAGGACGCTCGGCTGGTCGATGCCCGGCTCGGGGCCGTTCGTCCCGAGGAAGGCCGCCTGCCCCATGCGGCTGAGGACCCAGCCGTTCGAGCCGGTGTTGTAGTAGGCGACCGTCGCCTGCATGGTGTCGCCGATGCAGAGGGCCATGTATCCGGACTGGCCGTACCACGTGGCGTGATAGCCGGGCAGGCCCTGCGGCAGCGTCGCGGTCGCCGGCGGCGCGATGCCGGATCCGACGGTCGAGGTGCACGTCGCCGTGTTCGCGGCTGCCGGCTGCACGGATGTAACCGTCGAAAGGAGCATCGCGAGCACCAACGCGATCACGTTGGCGACGGACAGCAGTCGCATCACTGGCCCAACCCTTCCCTTCTTCGCGAGTCCTACGTCGTGAACGAGGTTACGGTGTGCTCGTCACGCTCCACGTCGGATACATGAAAAGGATCCACGTTTGTCCGGGCTCGAGGAGGAGCTGCTTCCCCGAGCTGTCCCAGAAGCCGAACTGGTCGAGCACGCCATCGCGCTTCCAGGTGCCGTCCATCCGCAGGCCGTCGCGGAACACCGAGGCCGGCCCGCCGCCGGTCATGCGGTACTCGAGCCCGCGTGACCCGAGGGAGTCCTCGACGACGCTCGTCGTCCAGATGTCGGTGGTCATGACGACCACGTTCTTCGTGAGGATCGGCCCGCTGCCGTCGCCGTCGACGGTCTGGACCCCCTGCTGCGACCGGCGGTAGCCGTTCGCGGCCGCGTCCCAGGTGAACGTCGTGGCCCAAATGGTTTGGAACGGCACGGTGAGGGCCTTCGCGGTCTGTGCGCCGGTGAAGCCGCCGGCCACTGGGTCGGTGTTACCCGGCGCGAGGAACGCGAGCGCGGGCACCTCGACCGGGGCGGACCCGCCGGCGCGATTCACCGCGTCGCGGGCGGCGGGCGTGCCGGTGAACTCGTTGTTCGGCGCGGGCCGGAACGCGACGCGGTAGTACGGCCGGAGATCGCGTACCGCGTCGACGGAGAGCATGTTGCCGTCCGTGATCGACTGCGTGACCGCGTCGCGCTCCTCGATCGTCGAGCCCGACGCGACGAGCGCGCCGCGCAGGAGCTGGGTGATGTGGAGATCGCTGAAGCGATAGCTGCGCACCGGGCCGACCACATCGGCGTCCTTCGAATGGAAGATCGCGGAGAACCGCGTCACGCCACCCTCGACGATCAGCTCGAACACGACGTCGGCCTTGTTGAGGCCGTACTGCGGCCGCGCGTTCGGATCGTTCGGCATCCACACGTTGAGCGGCCGGCGTCCGAGCGCCGCGTCCACGGCGGCCAGCTGACCGGTGAGTGGCCAGTACCTCGGCTTCGGGGTGGGGGTCGGGGTCGGTGGCGGTGTCGCCGTCGCGGTCTGCGTCGCGACCGCGACCGCGCTCGGCGAGGTGACGGACGTCCCGCCGCCGCACGAGCTGGCGACGACG
>DASYVN010000145.1:0-7095 GCA_035937095.1 Candidatus Limnocylindria bacterium | reverse complement strand
CCGTCGCCTCCACTACGCGCGGGCCAGGGCCCGCAGCTCCGCCGCGAGATCCGCCGGCACGTCGGCCTCGACGTCGATGCCGCTCTCCGAGTACTCCTCACGCCGCAGCGCGCCCCGCTCGCGGATGCGCTGAAGCATCGCGCCGCCGCGGTCGTACGGCAGGGTGAGCCGGATCGCGGTCCAGCTCGCGCGCGCCGTCTCGCTTAGCCGGTCGCGAAGGGCGTCGATCCCCTCGCCGCTGCGGCCGGACACGAACACCGCGCGCGGGAACTCCGCCCCGAGCGCCTCCCGGAGCGCCTCGCCCTCCGGGCCGGTCAGCGCGTCGGCCTTGTTGAACACGAGGAGCTGCGGACGGCCGGCAAGCTCGAGCGATGCGAGCGTGTCCTTCACGACACGCATCCGCTCGTGGAGATTCGGATGCGACAGATCGGCCACGTGGACGAGGAGATCCGCGTCGGCGAGCTCTTCGAGCGTCGCGCGGAACGCGGCCACGAGCGTCGGTGGCAGCTTGTTCACGAAACCCACCGTGTCCGACAGGAGGACGTTGATGCCCTTGCCGACATCGGCGCGTCGCGTCGTCGGGTCGAGGGTCGCGAACGGCTGGTCCGCCACGAAGACATCGGCGCCGGAAAGCGCGTTGAGCAGGGTCGACTTCCCCGCGTTCGTGTAGCCGACCAGGGCGGCCAGGAACAGTCCTTCTTTCGCGCGCGAGTGCCGTGAGCGCTCGCGCTGCTCGGCGACGGTCGCAAGGCGCTCCTTCAGATCCTGGATCCGCCGGCGGATGACCTGGCGATCGCTCTCGAGCTTCGACTCACCGGGACCACGGGTGTTGATGCCACCGCCGAGCCGCGACATCTCGCGGCCCACCCCGGCGAGCCGCGGCATCCGGTACTCCATCTGCGCGAGCTCGACCTGGAGCTGTCCTTCTCGCGACCGCGCGTGGCGCGCGAAGATATCGAGGATCACGGCCGAGCGGTCGATGACGCGCGCGTCCAGCAGCGCCTCAAGGTTCTTCTGCTGCTTCGGCGACAGCTCGTCGTCGAACACCACGAGGTCCGCGCCGCTCCGGGCGCGCTCGAGCGCGAGCTCCTCTGCCTTGCCCTTTCCCACCCACGTGTTCGGGTCGGGCGTGCGGCGATGCTGGGTCGTGCGGCCGACGACGCTCGCGCCAGCGGCGACGACCAGGGTCGCGAGCTCGTCGAGCGAGTCGTCGGCCTCGAGCGCGGTTCCCTGCTGCTCGAGCCCGACGAGGTATGCGCGCTCGGCGGGCACCGCGGTCTCGAAGGTCATACCTCTCCTGTTCTTGTTTGGGCCTCGCCCAAATTGCTCATGGCTGGAGGACTCGCTCCTCGCGGCAAAGCCACTCGTCGCTCATACCTCTCCTTGGAACACGTACTCGGCCGGGCCGGCGAGCTCGTAGCGAGCGCCCCGCGGCCGGACGACGAGTGTGCCACCTGGCAGGCGGACGCGGACCGTATCGCCCGTCACATCGACGGGCGCGATCGCGGCGGCCACGGCGGCGCACGAGCCGGTCCCGCACGCGAGGGTCTCCCCCACTCCGCGCTCGCGCACCCGCAGCGCCTCGTGCGGGATCCATCCTGAGCGGTCCGACGACGATGACGTCGTTCCCGCAGCCGTGCATCTTCGTGAACTTCATACGGCCACCGCGTCGAGGAGCGCGAGGGGATCGGCCACCGTCGGATCGATCCAGCGGATCTCGGGGTCACGCCTGAACCAGGTCATCTGGCGCCGGGAGTACGCACGCACGTCCTTCCCCGTCGCCGCGATCGCCGCCTCGAGCGTCGTCTCGCCACGGAGGTGCGCCGCCCAGTGCGCGTAGCCGTGTCCAGTCATGCTCGGTAGCGCGCGGCGGAGGCCCCGCTCCATCAAGCGGCGCGTCTCCTCGAGGACCCCGCCGTCGACCATCCGGCGCGCGCGCGCCCCGATCCGTTCGTCGAGCCAGGCTCGCGGCGGGTCAAGGCCGATACGCGGGCATGCGATCTTCGCGCCACGCTCCGCCGGAACGCGGCCCGCGAGGAGCGCGAGCTCCAGATACCGGACGACCCGCCGTGCGTTCCGCGGATCGACGCGCTCGGCCGCGGCCGGATCGATGCGCGCGAGCTCGCGATGCAGGGACACGCCGCCCTCGACCTTCGCACGGGCTTCGAGCGTCGCGCGCATCGCCGGATCGGTCGGCGCCGCCTCGAGCGCGAGCCCATCGAGCAGCGCCCGCAGGTACAGGCCCGTGCCACCGACCACATACGCGGTCCGACCCCGGGCCGCGATCTCCGCGAGCGCCGTCCGGGCATCGCGCTGGTAGCGCGCCGCGTCGTACGGTTCGCCGGGGTCGACGAGGTCGATGCAATGATGGCGGACCGAGCGCTGGTCGGCGGGCGTCGGCTTGGCCGTCCCGATATCCATGCCGCGGTAGACCTGGCGCGAGTCAGCCGAGACGATCTCCCCGCCGGTCAGCTCCGCGGCGCGCAGCGCGAGCGCGCTCTTGCCGGACGCGGTCGGACCGACGATGGCGACGACGTTCATCGCGCGTCCTCGATCGCCGCGAGCGCGCGGCGCGCCGCCGCAACCGTGGCCGTCGTGGGATCGCGCTCGCCGTAACGCAGGTCCTCGAACGCTCGCACCAGGGCGCTCGCGGCCTCGTGCCGATCCGCGGTCGCGACCGCCCGGGCCTGGTGCTCCGATGGCGTCTCTCCGGCCGCGCGCCAGGCGACGCCGCTCGCTTCGCCGCGGGCGAGATACCGCCAATAGAGGACCCGCAACGCGCCCGTGGGCGTGCCATCGTCGAGCGGGGGTGCCGGCCGATGGGTGCGGCGTGGCAGCAGCCCAGCGAGGAACGCACCGAGGCCCTCCCCCACCGATGACTCACGATCGAGCGTGGCTCCTTCAGGAATGGATTGCCGCCGCTCGCGGGCCATGCGCTCGACCAGGATCGCGACCACCAGGAGCGCCACGATCGCGATCACGATCTCGACCGCGCCCATGACGAACGGGCGGGTCGCCTCGATCTGCCGCAGGGCCTCCGCCTCTTCCGCGGCGCTGAGCGGCGGCGCGAACTGCCGGAGCTGCGGGAAGCTCGCGCCGTGGAACAGCGACTGGATGACGTTCACGAACAACTCGGCCACGTATCCCATCGCGAGCAGCACCCCGTACAGCAGGTCGCCGACGATCGGCGCGACCCGCTGCCCGGCCTGCCGCAGCAGATCGCCGGTGAAGGGCGCGAAGATCGCTCCGATGACCGAGAGGATCGCGAGCAGGATGGCCGCGCCTGATGCGGTCGTTCGGCTGGTATCGCCGCGGGCCTCGCGGCCGGCGAGTGCCAGCTCCTCCGCGGATCGGGCGAGCGAGAGCGAGATACCCATCGCGGCGACCGCCGCGAGACCGGCGATGGTGAGGCCGCTCCGGTCGACAACGCCGGGAAGCACGGCGACGAGCGTCATCGTACCGATCGCGGCGAAGCCGGCGTTGCGGGCGTCGGCCCAGCGCACGAGCGCGCGCGCCACGGTGAGGTTCCGCCAGACGAAGGCCTCGCCGAGGATCCCGAACAGCACGACGCGCGTCAAGATCATCAGCCCATCGGGGTGCGCCGGCGCGTAGTAGACACCGAGTGCAGCGGCCGCGGCCATCGCGCCGAGTGCGATCGCGGTGTTCTGGCGATCCGCTCGCGCGTCGCGTAGCACGCTCGCGAGCACGATGCCCACACCGGTGAGGGCGAGGACGAGTGTCACGATCGGTAGCGGGCGATCGCCGCTCGTCACGACCTGCGCGGCCGCCAGGATCCCGGCGAATAGCACGCCCTCCATCAGGCCGCGGCCGACCAGGAGCGCGGCGATCGTGGTCTGCGCGCTAGCTCGCGGCACGACGCGCCCCGATCCGCAGGCTGTCCACGGTGATGTCGGCCGAGCGCAGCCGCTGGCGTACCGCGGCGTCGGGCTCGTCGATGGACACGGCGAGGATCCGGTGATGCGCGCGCCGCAGCGCGAGGAGCGCGCCGGCAAGGTGCGGCCCGAGCTGTGGAGTCACGCACACCAGCGTCGCACCCCAGGGAAGCCGACCACGCTCGCGGAGGAAGACGGCCTCGGGCGAGTGCGACGCGTAGGGGCCGAGGCGCGCGAGGATCTCCAGGCTGCGCGTGAGCGGGCGCGGGCCACGGCCGAGCGCCGAACGCGGTCGCTCGTGGGTCACGTTGTCGATGCCGTTGGTGACGAGCCCGACCTGCCGCCCGGCGTCGGCGGCGAGGCGAATGAGCTCTGCGGTCGCCGAGATGACGACCTCGGCGGCTTCGGGGTCGGCTTGGATCCAGTACTGGTCGTACGTCGCGACGTTCAGCAGAAAGACCGCGTCGAGGCTCGTCGCCGGCTCGTAGACCTTCGTCTGCAACCCACCCAGGCGGGCGGACGCCTTCCAGTGGATCTCCTTGCGCGGATCGCCGCTCCGATGCTCGCGTACTCCGCGGAAGCGCAGCGGGTCCGGCAGCAGACCGCGCTTCGTCGCGGTCTCCGCCAGGGGCCGCAGCGACGGTCGATGGTGATCGGCGACGATCAGCGGCGTCGGGTACACGACGATCGACGGATGCGGGTCGATCGCGCCCTCGACGTGCGTGAAGCCGAGCCAGTCACCGCTCCGGAGGCTGATCGGTCCGAGCTCATAGGCACCGCGCTGACGCGCGCGCAGGGTGAACGCGAGCGTGACGCGCTCGTGCGCCCGCGGTGCGAAGCCTGCACCGACCGAGCGGCGCGGCATGCCCGGCGTCGCCGGCTCGGGATCGATGCCCTCCGGCAGCGCCAGACGCACCTCGAGCCACGGCATCGGAAGCGGCTTGCGATTCGCGATGACGAGCCGGGCGGTGAAGACATCACCGGCGACCATCCGTGAGGGCACCAGCTCGACGGTCGCGTCCACTCCCCGCAGCGCGGTGTGCGACGTGAAGAAGGAGACCGCCCAGCCCGCGAGCGCAGCGGCCGTCGCCACGAGAACGACCGGCTCGCGCGTGATCGCGGAAGCGACCAAGAGCCCGAGGGCGATCGGCCAGGGGAACAGACCGGTGCGCTGGACGGTCATGCGACCGGCCGAGGCTCCTCCGCCGGCACCGGGACGCGGCCGAGGACCTCCGTCACGACCGCCGCCGGTGTTCGGCCGCGCATCTGCGCGTCGGCGTCGAGGAACAACCGGTGGCGCAGGACGGCCGGAGCCTGCCGTTTCACGTCGTCGGGCAGGACGTAGTCGCGACCGTGGATCGCCGCCCGGGCCTGCGCCGCGCGGAAGAGCGCGATGGACGCGCGCGGGCTCGCGCCCAACTCGACCCCGGCGATCCCTCGCGTCGCGCGGGCGATCGCCGAGATGTACCCGCGAATGGCATCGCCGATGCGAACGCGGCGGACGGCCTCGCGAAAGCGCACGAGTGTCGCAGCGTCGAAGAGCGGATCGAGCGTGCCGGTGTCCACGGTGGCTGCGCCATGGAGACGCAGCATCTCGTCCTCCTGCGCGTCGGACGGGTACCCGAGGGTCAACAGGAAGAGGAAGCGGTCGAGCTGGGCCTCGGGGAGCGGGAATGTCCCTTCGAGCTCGATCGGGTTCTGGGTCGCGATGACGAAGAACGGGTCCGGCAGCTGGTGCGTCGTCTCGTCGACCGTGACCTGGCGCTCCTGCATCGCCTCGAGGAGGCTCGACTGGGCGCGCGGCGTCGCGCGGTTGATCTCGTCGACAAGGACGACGTTCGCCATGAGCGGCCCTGCGCGGTACTCGAACTTGCCGGCGCGCTGGTCGAAGATCGAGACCCCGGTGATGTCGGACGGCACGAGGTCGGGCGTGCACTGCACGCGGCGGAACTCGAGGTCGAAGGACCGCGCGACGGCGCGGGCGAGCGTCGTCTTCCCCACGCCGGGCACGTCGTCGAGCAGGACGTGGCCTTCGACGAGCAACGCCGCGAAGAGCTGCTCCACCGCCTCGTCCTTGCCGACGACGACCCGGGCAACCTGGGCGACGAGCCGCCCGGCGGCCTCTTTGACCTCGGTGCCCAAGATCAGGTGGCCGGGGACGCGCTGTGCGACGAGACCGACCGCCCGCCACCCGCACGGATCGCGCTGGCGGTCGCGAGCGCAAGGGCGAGCGCGATGAACGCCGCGATGCCGTGTAGACCGAGCTGCACCGGGTCGACCACCCTCAGCGCGAACGGGCTGAATGCGCGCTCCACGAACAAGATCAGGGCGAGCGCGAACAGGAGGCGCAGCGCGATGCTGCCGCCGTGCACGGCGCGGGTCGCGACCGTGAGGACGACGACGGCGAAGAGGTACACCAGCCAGCCCGACGAGGAACCGAACAGTCCCCAGTCGCGCCCGCCCGGGATGAAGCCTGCGACGGCGCCGTCGGCGACGAGGATCGCGGCGAGCAGGAGCGTGAGGACACCGACGAGCAAGGCCGAGCTGTCGCCGCTCGCGTCGACGGTCGTCGCCGCCGGCTCGGACGCGGCCGGCAGGGGCGCGGGCAGCCACGTCGCGGCGGCTGCGCCAGGCCCGGGCGGATCAAGCCGGAACATCGCATCCATGTCCGCGGGAACGATGCTGTGACCGAGCCGCCAGACGCGCACCGCGCCGACGAGGATGATCAGCTCGACGAACGCGGTCGCGATATGAACGGCGATGGCCTCGATGGCCTTCGGCCCGAGGACGAACGCGGTGAGCGGCCGCTCGATGATGAAGAACGCGGACAGCGCGATGCGGCCGAGCAGGGTGCGCTCGCTGCCGCGGGCGACCGCAACGGCCATGAGCAGGTTGGCGACGGCGAAGACGAAGGAGGTCCAGCCGACGCCCTTGTACTCGGCGAGGATCGGTTGATCGGGGAAGATCTGATTCGCGTAGTTGTGGTCCAGGACGCCGTCGACGACGAACAGAACGGTCGCCAGCAGCATGAGGATGACGACCGGGCGCATGGCGCGAGCCATCAGGCCTTCCCCTCCACCGCGATCGCCATGGTAGCGGCGACGTTCGGTCCCCGGCGGGCTTCCAGCGCTTCGATCGTTTCGGGTGGCACGAAGACGCCACCGAGCGGCGCGCCGTGCGCACCGCGACCGTGGAAGTCGCT
>DASYVN010000144.1:0-12835 GCA_035937095.1 Candidatus Limnocylindria bacterium | reverse complement strand
TGTAGCCCGGATGGGATTCGAACCCATGACGTCTTCCTTGAAAGGAAGTAGCTGGCAGCGAAGCACCGAGAGGAACGGAGGACCAGCCTCCGAGCCTCGCGGTAGCGACAGGGAGCCATGCCGGGAGCTTCGTGTGGAAGGCTGACCTCGTCATCCGAACAGCGCCGCCCCCATCTCCTTCGCGGCCTCCCGCTGAAGACTCGGGACCACATGGGAATACAGGTCCAGCGTCACGACGATCGTGGAATGGCCCATCGCTTCCTGAACGACCTCTGACCACCCTCCCTACAGAGCACGGCCGCTATTGGGTTGCTGAAAGACTCAGGACTACCAGGACGCGTCGCGCTCGCAAGGGAGTTCTGCTCACGACCGCGACCTTCAGCTAGGAGGCCCGCGACTACGTACGAAGCATCGAGAAAAAAATCGTCCTCATTTGACGGCGCAGAGCTCGTCACTCTCATGATCGAGCACGATATCGGCGTATCGAATGAGGCCAAGATCGAGATCAAACGACTGGACAACGACTACTTCGAGAAGGAGTAAGCCTCGGGCACTCCAGCCGGCGAGATCAGGATGCGCGTGGCCTGCCAGGTCCTTGACCCTAACTGGCAGATCATCCGAACAGCGCCGCCCCCGTGTCCCTCGCCGGCGTAGCGTCGAACAGGATTGCCGGCCTAGGCTACGCGGGAGATGCTCTGCGGAGCAGCACCGCACGGAGGAAGTCATGGTTCTCGCATTGTGGTTCCCGAAGCGCCGCGCCGACCTGCCACCCGACGAGTACGCCGAATGCGGCCGGCAGATGCGAGTGCTCATCCAGACGATTCCGGGTTTCCTCTCCGTCAAGACCTACACGGCGGCCGACGGAGAAACGGTGACCCTCGCTCGGTTTGAGTCCGCGGAGGCGCTCGACACGTGGCGCGAACATCCCGAGCACCGTGCGGCTCAGCAACGCGGCCGGGATACGTGCTTCGACAGCTATCGGGGCGAGACATACGAGCTTCTCTACGCGTCCACGCTCGACCGCGAGCATGGGCGCCGTAACCTCTCGTCAGAGGCTCTCGCCCGCCTATCCGCAGGTATCAGTGAGGATTCGGGGTGACCCATGGGAGTCCGTACCGCACTGGCCGTGCGGCAGGCCAGCTATGGAGCCTGGTCCGTCACGGAGTAGGCGCGCCGGCGTTCGAACAGTGGAAGAGGAGGGCCGCCGTGGGGATACCGAGCCGCATCGCGCTGGCCCCGCTCCTTGGCACGCTTGTCGCCGCGAGCTTCGTGATGACCTCGGGCGACCTGCCGAGCGCCCCATCGACCGTCGGGCCGCGGGCCCAGGCGCCGTCGCGCGGTGGCTTCCAGACCCTCCGCGAACCGTTCGCGCCGGCGACCGGCGACGCCGATCTCGTCATCCCGGCCTCGACGCTCGCACCGACGCCATCCCTGCGGCCCACCGCCGAGCCGGTGCCGGTCGCCGCGGCCGCCGCGCCGGCCGCTGATCCGATCGTCTCGTCGACCGTCGCGCCGACCCAGCAGCCGGCCACGCCGCGGCTGCCGGCCGCTCCGGTCGTGGCGCCCGTGGCGACCAGCGGCTCCGCCGCCGAGCTCCGCACCCTCGCGCTCATGAACAGCTCGCGCGCCCAGGCTGGTGTCGGACCGCTGACCCTCGACGCCGGCGTGTCGGTCACCGCGCGCGCACACAGTGCCGCGGAGTTGCGGGTCGGCTATGTCTATCACGACGGCCCCGACGGGACGGCGCAGAGCCGTGACGCCGCGGCCTGCGGGACCGGCTGGTATGGCGAGAACACCGGAAAGGTCTGGAGCGGCAACGTGGACGCGCTGCACAGCGAGTTCATGGCCGAGCCGCTCATCCCGATCAACCATCACACGAACATCGTCGACCCCAACTTCAAGCGGGTCGGGATCGGTGCGGTCCAGGGCTCCGACGGGCTCTACCTGACGATGGTGTTCTGCCGCTAGGGCCGTTCACCGCGATGTTCACGAGCCTCCCTGTCATCAATAGCGGGGCAACTGACGGCACGACCGATGAGCAGCCGTCCACAACGAGCGGAACGCCGCGAGAAACATCGACAGCTCGCGACGGTCGCCGTGGATGTGATGGACCGAGGCCGGAAGCTCAGGCTCACTCCGCCGCGGTGGAATATCGCAACGTCGCAGCCTGGCTGGGGAGGGAGGATTCGAACCTCCGATTGGCTGATCCAGAATCAGCTGCCTTACCGCTTGGCCACTCCCCAATGAGTGTCGGCTGAGGCTCGATTATCCCATTTAGGCTGCCTGCTGGGAATGCAGACAACAGAGACCGGCGTCTACCTGCAGTTCTTCGACGAGAACGAGTCCGTCGAGAAGGAACTGCCTCCGCTCGGGCCGTTCGAGCTCCTGATCATCCGGCACAACCGGGTCATCGGCGATCGCGAGCAGGTCGAGCACGACATGATGGGGCTGGGCTCGGTCGAGCGCTGGCTCGAGGCCGAGCTCGAGCTGCGCCGCGCGCTCGGCGATGAGCCGGGTGGCATGCGCCGGAGCCACATGCGGATCCGCGCGCCGCGGGGCGACATCATCGTCCGCTTCTACGATTACGGCGGCGACGACCCACCGAAGGTCCCGGAGCTCGGCCCGTTCTATTCGCTGACCATCGGCAAGCGCGACGTGCGCGCTGACGACAAGCTCCTGGCCATCCGCGCGACCGACTTGTCCCCGTGGACCTTGACCGACGCCGTGCGCCCGGGCGTCGCCGGGATCAACAAGGCCGACTTCTCGGTCTTCTCGCTGAGCGCGCGCGAGCCGCGATCGACGCCAGCGCCGGCCTCGCCCGCTCTTGCGCCGGTCGTCGAGACCCCCGCGGCCGCCCCGCCCCCGCCGCGCGCCGACGCGCCGGTCGACGGACCGGCCCCGTGGAGCGAATTCGTCGAGCGCCGGAAGGTCCAGCGTGAGATCTACGTCGCGCGGCCCGAGCCGCGGCACGATGTGCCGCTCACTCCGGCCGACGTCAACCTCATCCTCACGGTCGACAAGCTGAAGCAGCAGAAGCTCGCGGAGCAGCTGATGATCCAGCGCCTGCGGCGGGAGCAGCACGTGCCGCCGGAGAACTCACTTCACGCCGAGCCGGTCGGCTCGATCGCCATGCGGTTCCAGGCACCGGTGAAGGAGCGACAAGCCGCAGCGGCCGCCGCGTCGGAGCACGATGAGTACGAGGACGAGTCGTTCACCGAGCGACTGCTCCGCTTCATCTGGTCCGCGCGACTGGTCCTCGTCTCCATCCTCCTCGTCCTCGCGGCCGTGAGCGCGTACGGCTACCTCCAGCCACGCGCCGGCCCGAACGCCGGTCCGCCGCTTACCTTCGCCGCGGTCGGGGACAAGATCCAGACGCCCGATTGGACGTACACGGTCGTCTCGGCCGAACGCACGGGCAGCATCGCCGCCTCACCACCGTCCTCCGGCGGCTACCTCATCGTTCACATCACGGTCGTGAAGAAGAGCCCCGAGGCCGCCGCGCTCGACCCGATCGGGTTCACGCTCATCGACGCCAACGGCGCGCGTGGCTATGCGTTCCCGGCATCAAGTGATGTCTACGCCCCCGCGACCGGGCTGTTGTGGGCGACGCGCTACCCGTCGAACACCATCGTGCACAACCACCTCGCGTACGACGTCAACCCCGGCGCGAAGGACCTGGTGCTGCTGATCAGATCAGCGAACGTCGAGGTTCGTCTGCCAGACCCCTAGCCCGCCGAGTCGAGCGCTCGTCGCGTCCGCCGCCCGGCCTGCCGCCTTGCACGCCGGAGTGCGTTCAGATCGGCCGGCGTGTCCACGTCCAAGCCGATTCGCGCGATGGTCAGAACGTGGCCTCGCGCGCCCGCCGCGGCCCGGTGCGCCGCGAAGCTGCCCCGGCCGAAGCGCGGCGCGACCCGCGATGGCGGCCGCACGTAGAGGGCGTTCGTTCCGGACCGGCGGCGGTCCGGCACGATGACGACGTCCGACCGGCGTCCGGCTGCGGCGATCCGGCGCAGATCCGCGGTCCGCACGAGCGGGATATCGGCCGCGATGACGAGCGCCGCGTCGGCCCCCTCACGTGCGGCGCGGCGGAGCCCGCGCGCCGCGCCGTCGCGCGTGCCGCGTGCCCGCACCACCGATGCCGCGGCGCCCGCGGCCTTCGCGCGCGCAGCGATCGACCGGGCGTCGGTGACGACGAGCACCGGCCAGCCCGTCGCCGTCGCGGCGGTCATCACGTCATCCAGCATCGCGGTCGCGAGGCGTTCGCGCTCCGCAGGGACGAGCGAACCGCGCAGCCTCGTCTTGGCACGCCGCGGATCGCGCGCGAGGACGATGATGACGAGCTTCATCGCGACGTGGCCTCGACGACGGACCGCGCGAGCGCGGCCCGTGATGCGTCGTCGCGCATGATCGTCGCGGTCGCGACCGCCCGCAGGCCGAGGCCCTCGACGTCGCGCACGAGCGCGCGATCCTGCTCGTCCAGCACGAAGGTCGCCGCGAGGTCCGCGTAGATCCGCGCGACGCCGAGCGCGGACACCTGGTGGCCGAGCGCTTCGAGCATCGCGGCCGCGGGCCCTTTGATCGCCGCGCCGCCCACGATCGGGCTCACCGCCACGACCTTCGGGCGCGCCGACCGGATCGCGCCCCGCATCCCGTCGAGCGCGAGGATCGGGCCGATGCTCACGAACGGATTGCTCGGCGCGATGACGATCGCATCGGCCTCCGCGATCGCCGCCCGGACGGCCGCGGTCGGCGCGGCCTGGGGCTCGAACCGGATCTCGCGGACCGTATCCGCTGCACGCCGTTTCACGAAATACTCCTGGAACGCGATCCAGCCCTCCCCGGTCCGGACCATCGTGCGCTGGGCGCCATCGGTCGCCGGCAGGATCCGCGTGCGGATCCCGAACGCCTGGCGCATCCCATCGACCACCGCTGTCATCGACGCGCCGCCGCGCAGCAGCCGCGTGCGATGGATGTGCGCGGCGAGGTCGCGATCGCCCAGCCGGAACCACGCCTGCTCGCCGAAGCGGACGAGCTCGGCCTGCGCGTGGAACGTCTCGTCGCGCCGGCCCCAGCCCTGCGACTCCTCGACGACGCCGCCGAGCGTGTACAGCACGGTGTCGATGTCAGGGCTGACGTGCAGCCCATGGAACTCGTCGTCGTCGGCGACGTTCACGATCGCCGTCACTCCCGCGGGATCGACGACGCGTACCAAGCCCGCGAGGAACCGGGCGGCACCGACGCCACCGCAGAGGACAGCGATCCGGAGCATCTGTGGCAGGCTATGCGGGTGAGCGACCGGCTGCCGCGCCCGCGCGCCGACCTCGAGACCTTCCCGGCGTACCGAACGCAGCAGGTGGCGGCCGACGTCCGGGTGAACGCGAACGAATGGCCGGACCCGAATCCGGCCGGCCTGTACCTCACGCCCAGGGAGCTCGATGACATCCTGCTCAACCGGTACCCGTCAGCGGCGGCGAGCGCCGAGCTGCGCGCGACGCTCGCCAAGCGCTACGGGATCGCGCCGGAACAGCTCATCCTCGGCAACGGCAGCAACGAGCTCCTGCTCAACGTGTTCTTGGTGTTCGGCGGACACGGCCGGACGACGCTGCTGTTCCAGCCGACCTACTCGATGCATGCCCGGCTCGCCCAGATCGCGGGCGGTACGGTCGTGGAGGAGCAGGTCGGCCTCCCATACGACGTCACCTTGGACGGTGCGCTCGCCGCCATGGATCGTACGAGGCCGAACATCGTGACGTTCACGACGCCGAACAACCCGACCGGGAACCTTATCGATGAGGCGATCATCCTCGCGGTCGCCGAGCGCTACCCGGAGACGCTCGTCCTCGTCGACGAGGCGTACAGCGATTTCGCTGGCAACACGGTCGTGCCGCGGATCGGTACCCACCCGAACATCGTCGTGACCAAGACGTTCTCCAAGGTGCACGCCGCGGCCGGCCTGCGTCTCGGTCTGCTCATCGTCGACCCGCGCATGGCCGATATCTTCCGCGCGGTCCAGCTGCCGTATAACGTCAGCCCGCTGACGACGGTCGTCGGGGCGCAGATCGCCAGGCGCGAAGGCGACGTCCAGCGGCGCATCGCCGAGTGCGCGACGCAGCGGGGGCGCGTGTACTCGGCCCTGCAGCGCGCGCCGGGGATCGAGGTCTTCCCGTCGGTCACGAACTTCATCCTGTTCCGGCTCACCGACCGCCAGCCCGCCGACGTCCACGCGAAGTTCCTCGAGCACAGTGTGCTCATCCGCGACATCTCGATGTGGCCGGGCTGCGCGCGGTGCCTGCGGGTATCGATCGGCACCCCGAGCGAGAACGATCGCGTCATCGCGGCGATCGACGCCGTGTTCTCCCAGACTCCCGCGCGGGCGTAGCGCGGTCGCCGACACCAAGCCACTATTGCTTCTGGACGCGGCGAGCCTGCTCTATCGCGCGTACCACGCGGTCCCGGAGCTGAAGGCGCCCGACGGGACGAAGGTGCATGCGGCGATGGGTTTCCTCAACTTCGTGAGCCGGCTCCTTCCGGATCGCAAGCCCGGCCGGTTCTACGCGGCGCTCGACAACGACTGGCGGCCGGCGTTCCGCGTCGAGGCGCTGCCGACGTACAAGACCCACCGCGTCGCCGGCCCGGACGATGAGCCCGACGAAGTCGGGCTGCAGTTCCCGATCATCCTCGAGATCTTCGACGCCATCGGTCTCTCGTACGCCGGGGCCGACGGGTTCGAGGCCGAGGACGTCATTGCGACACTCGCCGCGCGCACCGACGAGCCGGTCGAGGTGGTGACCGGCGACCGTGACCTCTTTGCGATCGTGCGCGATCCGCGGGTGAAGGTCCTCTACACCCTGCGCGGCGTGAGCGAGCTCGCGGTAGTGGACGAAGGGTGGATCGCCAAGAAGTACGGCATCCCTGGCGATCGCTACCTCGACTACGCGCTGATGCGCGGCGACCCGTCGGATGGTCTGCCCGGCGTGGCCGGCATCGGGGAGAAGACCGCGAGCGATATCCTGCGGCGCTATGGCTCACTGGATGCGGCGATCGCCGCGCCCGATCTCGATCCCGCCATCCGTCAGAAGCTGAAGCGGTCCGCCGACTATCTGGACGCCGCACGGAGAGTGGTCGCGCCGGTGGCCGACACCCCCGTGCGCGGGGGCACGGGCGCCATCCCGACCACGCCGAAAGATCCGGCGCGCGCGCGCGCGCTCGGGGAGCGCTACCGCCTCAGCGGAAGCGTCGACCGGCTGATCGCGGCGCTGCCGTCCGTACCATGAACGCGTGATCGTCTATCCCGCGATCGACATCCTCGATGGCCGGGTGGTGCGCATGACGCGCGGGGACTTCGCCACGGTGGAGGAGGTCGCGGCCTCACCGCTCGAGGCCGCGAAACGGCTCGTGGCGGAGGGCGCGGAGTGGCTGCACGTCGTCGATCTCGACGGCGCGCGCACGGGCACCCCGGCGAACCTCCAGCACATTCGGGCCATCGCCAATCGCTTCACCGTCAAACTGCAGGCTGGCGGCGGCATCCGCGACTTCGAGACCGCCGAGGCGTTCGCGGAGGCCGGCGTCACGCGCATCGTGGTCGGCACCGCGGCGATCCGCGACAAGGAGCTCATCGGCCGGCTCGTGGACCGCCATGCGGACGGGATGGCCGTGGCGGTCGACGCGCGCAACGGCATGGTCGCGGCCGCGGGCTGGACCGAGACGACCGACGTGCGGGCCGCGGACCTCGCCCGCGACCTCGCGGTGCAGGGTGTGCCGACGCTCATCTACACGAACGTGTCCGTCGACGGCACGCTGCAGGGCGTGGATCTCGTGTCGACCGAAACGGTGGCGCGGGCGTTCGGCGGGGACCTCATCTATTCGGGTGGCGTCGGCTCGGTCGACGACGTGGCGGCCCTCGGACGGTTGAAGCATCGCGGCCTGCGCGGCGTCATCGTGGGGCGGGCGATCTACATGGGCCGGTTCACGCTCTCGCAGGCGCTGGCCGTCGCACGGGCGGCCTGATGCTCGCGACGAAGGCTCCGGTCGGCGTCGACATGCCGCTCGGGTCGAACACGATCGTCGTCACCGACCTCGTGAAGCGGTACAAGGGCGCCGAGCTGAACGCGGTCGACGGCATCAGCTTCAACGTGCGGGAGGGGGAGCTCTTCGCGCTGCTCGGGCCCAACGGCGCCGGCAAGACGACGACGATCTCGATCCTCACGACCACGCTCGCGCCGACGTCAGGTGTGGCGCTCATCGGCGGCCACGATCTCACGACGGACCCTAGCGGCGTGCGGCGCACGGTCGGGATCATCTTCCAAAAGCCGAGCCTCGACCTCAACCTCACGGCCGAAGAGAACGTCCGGCTGCATGCGATCCTCTACGGCCTGTTCCCGTACCGGCCGTTCTTCCCGCTCATGCCGCTGGCGTATCGCGAACGGGTCCGCGAGCTGTCGGCGATCCTCGGCATCGAGCGGGAGATGTTCAAGCCGGTGAAGACGTTCTCCGGCGGGATGAAGCGCAAGCTCGAGATCGTCCGCAGCCTGATGCACCGGCCGCGGGTCCTGTTCCTCGACGAGCCCACCGCCGGGCTCGATGCCCCGAGCCGCCGCGCGCTGTGGGACTACCTGCGCGAGGTCCGCGCCGAGACGCGGGCCACCGTCTTCCTCACGACGCATTACCTTGACGAGGCCGAGGACGCCGACCGCATCTGCATCCTTGACAAGGGGAAGATCGTCGCGGAGGGCACCCCAGCCGGCGTGAAGCAGAACCTCACCCACGAATACCTCGTCGTGGACGCGGCGGACCGCGACGCGCTCCGGCGCGAGCTCGTCGCGCGCGGCATCACTCATCGCGAGACGCCGCTCTTCGAGATCCCGCTGGGGGACATCGGCGCGCACGCGCTCCTGAAATCGATCGACTCGCCGCTCACCACCGTCCGCACGGTCGCGCCGTCGCTCGAGGACGCCTACATCAAGGTGCTCGCCCGGTCATGATCGCCGCCGGGGAGCTCCACCCGATCCTCGCGCTGGCCCAGCGCGACCTGACGAAGCTGCTTCGCGACCGCGCCCGCCTGATCACCACGTTCATCTTCCCGTTCATCATCATCGGCGCCCTCGGTGGCACGCTGTCCGCGAATTTTGGCCGCGCCTCAGGCTTCGACTTCCTGACCCTGATGTTCACCGGCGTTTACGCGCAGACGCTCTTCCAGAGCACGGCGATGGGGATGATCTCGCTGGTCATCGACCGGGAGAACGACTTCAGCCAGGAGCTCTTCATCGCGCCGGTGTCGCGGTACACGATCATCGCGGGCCGCATCCTGGGCGAGACCCTCGTCGCGCTCCCGCAGGCGCTCGGGATCATCGCCTTCGGCCTCGTCATCGGGATCCCCATCTCGCCCGGACAGCTCGTTGCGCTCATCGGGACCGGCCTCGTGGTCGCCTTCTTCGGCGGAGCGTTCGGCATCCTCGTCCTCGCGTTCCTCAACACCCAGCGGGCCGCGAACCAGGTGTTCCCGTTCATCTTCCTGCCGCAGTTCTTCCTCGCGGGGGTGTTCACGCCGATCCAGGTGCTGCCGTGGTACCTCGAGATCGCCTCGCGCATCGCGCCGATGCGGTACGCCGTGGACTTCGTACGAGGCGTGTTCTACGCGGGATCGCCTGACTACCAGCACGTCGTGCTCCAGGACCCGGCGACGAACCTCGCGATCATCGCCCCGGCGTTCGTCGCGTGCCTCGTCGTCGGCACGTTCTTCTTCGTGCGCTCGGACCGAAACCGCTAGCTCGATCCCGAGCACCGCGACCGCGCACGACCGTGCCCGTCGACCGCGCCTCGCGACGCTCATCGCCGAGGGCCCACGGGGGTGTTTTCCTGGCGACGGGCCCGGGCCGCGGCCTGGGCGCGACCTTCAGCGTCGGGCTGCCGTTCGCCGGACGTCCGCGTCCCCCCCGGCCGCAACGCGTGCTCCCCGCATCCACCTTCGGGGACTAGGCCGCGAGTAGCTCCTGCGCCCCCTCGAGCCGCTCGATCGCGCGGTCCTTGCCCAGCAGCGCGATGGATTCGTAGAGCGGCGGGCCGACCTTGCGTCCGGTGACCGCGGCGCGGATCGCGATCGTGAGGTCCCGGACCGACCATCCCACATCCGCCGCGACCGCGGCGATGGCCTGCTCGATCCGTTCGGCGGAGAACGGCTCGAGGAATCGGAGCGCGACCGTCGATCGGCTCAGCGCCGTGACGGTCTCGTGGGCCTCCTTCTTCTTCGGCACGAGGATGGACCGGTCGTGGACGAGCGTGTCGGCGAAGAGGAACGCGACGAGGTCCTTCGCCTCAGCGAGTGTGGTCATGCGCTGCTTGATCAACGGCACGACCCGGCGGACGAGCGCCCGGTCCCATTCCGGCGGGAGGAACGGATCGAGGCGCCGCCGCAGCTCGTCGTCCGAGAGCCGCCGGATCCAGACGCCATTGAAGTAGTTGAGCCGGTCGCGGTCCCACTTGCCGCCGGCCTTCTGGACCTGGTCGATGCGGAATCGCTGCACGAGATCCTCCATCGAGAAGATCTCCTCCTCGGTCCCCGGCGACCAGCCGATGAGGGCGAGGTAGTTCGTCATCGGCTCCGGGAGGTAGCCCTCCTTGCGGAACTCCTCAACCTTCGTCGCGCCGTGGCGCTTGGCGAGCTTCTTCCCGTCGGGGCCGAGCACGTTGGGCAAGTGCGCGTGCGGCGGCACCGCCCAGCCGAACGCGCGGTACACCAGTAGATGCTTGGGCGTCGACGGCAGCCAGTCCTCGCCGCGGAGGACGTGACTGATCTCCATGACGTGGTCGTCGATGACGACCGCGAGCTGATAGGTGGGGAAGCCGTCGGATTTCAGGAGCACCTGGTCCTCGATGGACTTCAGCGGCCACTCGACGTGCCCGTACACAAGATCGTCGATCGCGATCGTTCCATCCTCGGGGACCTTCAGCCGGATGACGTGCGGCTCGACCGTTGCGCGTGCGGCTGCCTCGGCCGCCGGGATAGTGCGGCAGTGCCGGTCGTAACGTGTGATCTCGCCGCGCGCCTGTTGCGCCGCCCGCATCTGCGCGAGCCGTTCCTTCGTACAGAAGCAGAAGTACGCGGCGCCGTCCCTGACGAGCCGGGCGGCGTGGTCTTGGTAGATCGGCAGCCGCTCGGATTGGACGTACGGGCCGAACGCGCCGCCCTCGCGCGGGCCCTCGTCCCACCGGATGCCCAGCCAATGCAGCCCGTCGTAGATGCTGTCGATCGCGCCGGGCACGAGACGATCCTGATCGGTGTCTTCGATGCGGAGGATGAGCGTCCCGCCTTCGTTCTGACGGGCCAGGAAGTAGTTGTAGAGCGTCGTGCGCACGCTCCCGATGTGCAGCGACCCGGTCGGAGACGGTGCAAATCGCACCCGCACGCTCATGTTGTCCGAGTCTAGAGACCGTAAACTTGATGGTGATGACCGTGACCACGCGCCGTGAGCGGCGCGAGCGGGAGCTTCGCCGCAAGCAGCGCGAGAAGCGCGGTGGCCATCCGTCCCGCGGGAGCGGTGGCGGCGGCCGCGGCCTGCTCATCGGCGCGGGCATCATCGTCCTGATGATCGTCGCGGTCTTCGGCCTGCGGCAGGCTGGAGTCCTGAGCCTCGGGCCCACCCCGTCGAGCTCCCCGGTCCCGACCGCGAGCCCGATCCCGTCCGACGATCCGGCCCGCGGCGTCCTCGAGACCGACCAGGGCAACACCCACGTCCAGACGAACACGCCGGTGACCTACGCGACGCTACCGCCGACGTCCGGCTCGCACTGGGCGCAGCCCGCCGCGCCGGTGAAGGCCGCGGTCTACGACACGCAGCTGCCGTTCGAGGTGACAACGCACAACCTCGAGCACGCCGGGATCGTCATCGTCCACAACGGCCTCACTGCCAGTGAGCTCACCCAGCTGAAGCAATTCGTCAACGACACGATCACGAAGACGAGATTCGCGAAGGTGCTGCTGATGCCGTACACGGGATTGAAGGACGCGAAGGTCACCGCACTCGCGTGGGACTACCGCCTCAACCTGCAGAGCGTCGACACGACGTCACTCACGAAGTTCATGAGCGTCCACTACGACCAGCCGCCGGCGCCGGAACCAGGAGCGGCCTGGTAGGGGCTAATCCCCCCAATACCGCTCCTCTTTCCAAGGGTCGCCGGTGTTGTGATAGCCGTTGCGCTCCCAGAAGCCTGGCTTGTCGGTCGCCGAGAACTCGATCCCGCGCAGCCACTTCGCGCTCTTCCACGCGTACAGGCGCGGGACCACCAGGCGCGCGGGCTGCCCGTGCTCGGCGGTGAGCGGCTCGCCGTTCGCCCGCAGCGCGACGAGGCAGTCGTCGCGCAGGCAGTACTCGAGCGGCGTGTTCGCGGTGAAGCCGTGCTCCGAGTGCGCGATCACGAACTTCGCGTCCTCGGTGGGCTGGGCGAGCGCGACGATCTTCCTGAACGCGACGCCTTCCCACTTCTGGTCGAGCCGTGACCATGTCGTCACGCAGTGCATGTCCGCCGTGACGACCGTGTTCACTTCTTTGTCCAGGGCCTGGAACTCCTCCCAGGTCCAGCGCAGCTCGTTCTTCACTTTGCCGAACACGCGGAGATCCCAGGTCTTTGGGTTGAACGTCGGGACCGGCCCGTAGTGGAGGACCGGCCACTTCTCGGTGAGGTACTGCCCCGGCGGAACGCGCTCGGCCTTCTCGGCCGGCAGGTCCGCCTTCTTGGTGAAGAATTTCATTCGAGTCCCGCGGCGCGGCGCAGCATCTTGAACGTGTAGATGCCGGTGTCGTGGCCATCGGCCCACTCCGGGGTCAGCCCGTACCGCCCG
>DASYVN010000143.1:0-11831 GCA_035937095.1 Candidatus Limnocylindria bacterium | reverse complement strand
GAGGCGCACATCACCACGTTCGCGGTCCACCCCGATCACCGTCGTCGACGCATCGGCGAGCGGCTGCTCGTGCGCGTCTTCGAGATGGCCGCGGCGTTGAACGCCGAGTGGCTCACCCTGGAGGTCCGCGCCTCGAACCTCGCGGCGCAAAAGCTGTATGAGAAGTACGGCTTCCGCCGCGCGGGCGTACGCCGCCGCTACTACTCGGACAACAACGAGGACGCGCTCATCATGTGGACCGAGCGGCTCAAGGAGCGCGGGGTGAAGGATCGGCTCGCAGGGCTGCGTAAAGATCTCGAGCGCGGTCCATGAGGATCCTCGCGTTCGAGACCAGCTGCGACGAGACCGGCGTGGCGGTCGTGGAGGACGGTCGCCGGGTCCGCGCGAACGTCATCGGCACCCAGCTCGCGCACCAGGCCACTGGGGGCATCGTGCCCGAGGTCGCCGCGCGCGAGCACCTGCGTTCGATCGACCCGATCACCGACACGGCGCTGCGGGACGCGGGCATCACCCTGCGGGAGGTGGACGCGGTCGCCGCGACCGTCGGGCCCGGCCTCATCGGCTGCCTCCTCGTTGGCGCGAATTACGCGCGCGGCCTCGCGCTCGCCGCGGGCCTGCCGTTCATCGGGGTGAACCATCTCGAAGGCCACGTGTACGCGAACTGGCTCTATGACACCGAAGACGTGCTTCCCGAGCCGGAGCTCCCGGCCGTCGTACTCGTGGTGAGCGGCGCGCACAGCGATCTCGTCCTCATGGAGGCCCATCGCCGCTTCCGGCTGCTCGGCCGCACGCTTGACGACGCGGCGGGCGAGGCCTTCGACAAGGTCGCGCGCCTGCTTGGGCTCGGCTTCCCCGGCGGCCCCGAGATCGAGAAGGCCGCGAAGGATGGCAACCCCGAGGCGTTCCCGCTGCCGAAGGCCTGGCTCGCGGATCGCTACGACTTCTCGTTCTCCGGTCTCAAGACCGCGGTGCTGCGCCTCGTCCGGTCGCTCGAGGAGCAGGGCCCGGTCCCGGTGGCCGACGTCGCCGCGTCGTTCCAGAAGGCGATCGTCGACGCGCTCGCGGAGAAGACGGCGCGCGCGGCCGCGGAGCACGGCGTCCGCGGCGTCATGCTCGGTGGCGGCGTCGCGGCGAACTCCGCCCTCCGCGCGGAGATCCAACGGCGCATCGGCGTTCCGCTGCACGTCCCGCCGCCACGCCTTTGCACCGACAACGGCGCGATGGTCGGCGCGGCTGCGTTCTTCTCGCTGCGTCACCGCGGCGCGGAGATGCCGGCCGGCGTGCGTTCCAACCTGCCGCTCGCTTGACCGGGGGAACCGCGCGCCGCCGTCCTTGTAGGAGGGGCATGAAGCTCGTCGTCGCCACCTGCCTGGTCCTGCTCGTCGCGTGCGCGCCGAGCGGCAACGCGACGCCGTCGCCGACGCGGTCCCCGGAATGGTCGATCCACGACGCCGCGGGATTGCGCATTGAAGCTCCGGCCGTCTGGATCGGACCGGAGGTGCTCACAGCGACCGACTCGACAGGTGCCCCGCCCGCCTGGGTCGTGTATCGCGACGCATCCGGCGCCGAGGTATTGGCGCTCATGACCTGGCGCGACGCGACGGCGTCGTCGATCGCCGCGACCCAGTTCCAAAGCGAGTTTCCGCGGGGCGCTGCCCCGCAGCAACTGACGGTGGTCGAGGGCACCCGCGCGCGGACCGTCGTCGCGACCACCGGCTACGCGCAGTGGTCCGATGCAAGCGGCGCGGGCACCTACGAATGCCGCCACCTCTTTGTGCAGGTGGATCCTCGGCTTGTCGCGGACGTCATCGCCTGCGGCGCGCATATCAAGGGCAACGCGACGCCGACACCGGAGCTGCGCAACGTGCAGGAGCAGGTCGCTCTGCGCCTGAGTGTCGCCGGAGGCCAGCCCTAGAGTTCAGGCGTGACCGCGACCGCCCTCGTCGCTGCGCTCGATGAAGCGAAGGATCTCGCGGCCCGCGGCGAGCCCGGCCCCGAAGCGGCGACCGGTCTCGTGCTTCGCATCCTTACCGCGGCGAGCGACGCGCCGCCGGTGCTCGCGGCGCTGCGCGGCGCATCCGATGGCCGCGCGCTCCTTCGGATCACCGATGGTGCGGGAGCCATCGAGTTCCAGGCCGGCGACGGCACGCTCTTCGCCCAGATCGCCGATCCGAAGGGCAAGGGACCGAAGGTGGACGCGGCAGCGGCGACATGGCTTGGGCTCCTCGGCGGCACGTTGAAGCCGTGGCTCGCGTTCACCCGCGGGCTCGTGGTGTGCCGCGCGGGGATCACCGAGCTGCGCTGGATGCAGCAGACCGCGGAGCGGTTGCAGCGCGGGTACGAGGAAGCCCGTCGGCTAGAGTCGGCTCGATGAGAGAGTCACCCGGAACACCGCGGCCGAACGACACGAAGACCGACGACGAGACGACGAAGACCCACCGCGTCGAAACGAAGACCAAGACGCCAGTCGAGGCGAAGCGGCAGGGGCCGGTGCTCGAGGACATCAAGAGGGACGAGCGGGTCAAGGTCTACATCCGCTCCGCGAACGCCCAGACCGGTGCCATCGGCTACACCGAGCACGGCGAACGCCACGCGAGCACCACCGCCGACGGCGCGCGATTCATCCTGAAGTCGCTCGGCCACGAGGCCCGCCGCACCGAGCTGGGAGCCGTCGCCGCCTACCTCCATGACATGGGCAACGTCATCACGCGCGAGAAGCACGGCCAGACCGGCGCTCTGCTGGCGAAGGACATCCTCCTCGACCTCGGCTTCACCTTCGAGGAGGTCGCCGTGATCATGGGCGCGATCGCGAATCACGAGGAGGCCGAGGGCGGTCTTCCGGTGAGCGCGGTGTCCGCGGCCGTGATCATCGCCGACAAGAGCGACGTGCACCGGTCGCGCGTGCGGAACCCGAAGACGACGACGTTCGACATCCACGACCGCGTCAACTACGCCGCGACGAACGCCGAGATCAAGGTGTCGCGGCGCGAGAAGCTCATCACGCTCGATCTCACCATCGACACCGAGGTCGCGCCGCTGATGGAGTACTTCGAGATCTTCCTGTCGCGCATGATGCTGTGCCGGCGCGCTGCGGAGTTCCTGCACTGCCAGTTCGCGCTGGTGATCAACAACACCCGACTCCTCTAGCGCGCCTACGCTCAGCGCGTGCATATCGCCTTCCTGACGGACGTCGCACTTCCGTACGTGTCGGGCGTGACCGTCGCCGTGCAGCGGCAGCGCGATGCGCTACGCGAGGCGGGGGACCAGGTCACGGTCATCGGGCCGCACGGGGACGTCGACGTGGCCGAGCCCGACATCCACGTGCCGGGCGCGCCCCAGGGCCACCGGCTCGCGCTCTTCGGCCCGCGACTCCCGCTGAAGCTGCGGGCGCTCCGGGTCGATCTGCTGCACGCCCACTCGGTCTTCGGCGCGTCGTGGGCCGCGCTCGCAGCCGCGCGATCGCTGCGGATCCCCTTCGTCGTCACAGTGCACACGCGGTTCGACGAGTACGCCCACTACGCCGGCGTGGCCGCGCCGCTCGCGCGCACGCTGGTCGGTCCATACATCGGCGCCGTCGTTGCAGCGGCCGACCTCGCGATCGCACCCAACGAGGAGCTGGCCGCTGAGCTGCGGGCCGCGGGCGACGCAACGGCCGTGCGCGTCGTCCCGGCACCATTCGACCCGTCGCTGATCGCGGGCGACGCGGCGCGCGGCCGCCAGCGCCTCGGCGTTCCCGGCGGGATGCCGATCCTGTTGTCGGCGTCGCGCCTGGCCGTCGAAAAGCGGGCGCTCGACCTGATCGCGCTGCTCCGCGCGTCCGCACGGTCCGACAGCGTGCTCGTCTTTGCCGGCGCCGGTCCGCTCGACGCGGACCTCCGCGCCGCCGCGCGCGAGGTGGGCATCGCCGACCGCGTTCGGTTCGCGGGCCAGCTCGGCGTCAGCGACCTCGCCGATGCATTCGCCGCCGCCGATCTCGTCGTGAGCGCGTCGCGCAGCGAGACCCAGGGCCTGGCGCTGTGCGAAGCCGCGGCCGCGGGCCGCGTGATCGTGGCCCCGGATCGCGGCGGATACGCGGAGCTGCTCGGTCACGAGGTCGGTGGCGTGTTCCCGTCGCGCGCGCCGTCACCGGAGGAGCTGGCCGGATGCGTCGATGGGCTGCTCGGCGATCGAGCACGACTGGTGCGCCTTGGCACCGAGGCCGCGCGCCGCGCCGAAGCGGCATGGTCGGCGCGTGCGGTCGCCCGAGCGCTCCGCGACGCGTACGCCGCCGCGAGCGTGCCAGAATGAACACCTTCCCTGAAGCTCCGCCCACAGGGCGGAGGTGCGAATGCCCTCCTTCGGCACGCACCGTTCGGAGGTCGCCATGTCCGCGACGCGTGATCGCGCGCGCCCGCCGCTACGACAACGTCGGGCGACGGCCGCGGGCGGCGTCGTCCTCCGCCACGGGGACCACGGAACTGAGGTCGCGCTCCTCGGTCGTGCCAACGATGGGTCATGGGTCTTTCCCAAGGGCACGCCGGCCGCCGGTGAGTCACTCGAGCAGACCGCGCTCCGCGAAGTACGCGAGGAGACCGGCCTCGACGTACGGATCCTCCGCTCGCTCGGCGAGATGACGTACACCTTCGCCGCCGGTGGCGAGCGGGTGCACAAGGTCGTGCACTTCTTCCTCATGAAGGCGATCGGAGGCGATCCGTCGCTGCACGACGCCGAGTACGACGAGGTGCGCTGGGTCACCGTTCCCGAGGCGCGCCGGATGCTCACGTTCGACACGTATCGCGACGTGCTCGATCGCGCCCTCGCGGCGCAGCCGTGACCGACCTGAAGCGCACCCCGCTCTACGACGAGCACCTGCGCGCGGGCGGGAAGATGGTGGAGTTCGCGGGCTACGGGATGCCGATCCAGTACCCGACGGGCATCGTCGCAGAGCACCGGGCCGTGCGGACGAACGCCGGGCTGTTCGACCTCTCCCACATGGGCGAGTTCTTCTTCGTCGGCGAGGGTGCGGGCGCGGCGATCGACGGCATCGTCTCGAGCGACATCGCGGGACTCACCGTCGGGCAGGCGCGGTACGGGTTGTTGACGAACGAGCGCGGCACGATCGTCGATGACGTCATCGTCTACCGCCTCGCGGACGACGAATACCTCATGGTCGTGAACGCCGCGAACATCGCCAAGGACCACGCGCACGTCCAGGCCCACCTTCCCGCGGGTGTGGGACTGGACGATCGCTCGGCGGAGACCGGGCTCATCGCGATCCAAGGTCCGCGCGCGGCGACCATCCTCTCGTCGGTGACCGACCTCGAGGTGCGCGAGCAGTCGATCGAGGGCCTTTCGCCGTTCGGCGTCACCCGGGCGCGCGTCGCCGGATCGCGCGCCATCGTCGCTCGGACCGGCTACACCGGCGAGGACGGCTTCGAGGTGTTCGTCGACAACGATCGCGCCGTGCAGGTGTGGTCGCGGCTGCTGGCGGCCGGCTCCTCGACGGGGATCATCCCGATCGGCCTGGGCGCGCGCGACACGCTTCGGCTGGAGGCGCGCTTCTCGCTGTACGGGAACGACATCGACGAGACCACCAATCCGATCGAGGCCGGTCTCGGCTGGACGACGAAGCTCGATAAGCCGTTCGTCGGCCGCGACGCGATCGCGGCCGCGAAGGAGCGCGGCCCGGCGCGGCGCATCGCCGGGCTCGAGGTCACCGGTGGCGTCGCCCGGCACGGCCATGAGGTCACGAAAGACGGCGCCGTGGTCGGCCGGGTCACGAGCGGCACGTTCGGTCCCACGGTGCAGAAGAACATCGCGCTGGCCTACGTCCCCGCCGAGCTCGCGAAGGTCGGCACCGACCTCGGGGTGCGCATCCGCGACCGCGACATCCCGGCTAAGGTTGTGAAGACGCCGTTCTATAAGAGGAGTAGGTAGGTGAGCAGCGTCCCCGACGATCTGCGGTATTCAAAGGAGCACGAATGGGTCCGCGTCGACGGTGAGACCGCGACCGTGGGCATCACCGCCTTCGCCCAGGAGCAGCTCGGCGACGTCGTCTTCGTGGAGCTTCCCGAGAAGGGCGCGCGCGTGCGCCAGCACTCGTCCCTCGGCGTCATCGAATCGGTGAAGGCCGCGAGCGACGTCTACGCGCCGCTCTCCGGCGAGGTCCTCGAGCGCAACGTGAAGGTCATCGAGAGCCCCGAGCTCGTGAACTCGCAGCCCTACGGCGACGGCTGGATGATCAAGGTCCGCCTGGCCGACAAGGGCGAGCTCGCGGCGCTCCTCTCACCCGACGACTACCGCTCGCACATCGGCGAGGGCTCCGCCGCAGCCGGGGATTGAGGGGTGAGCGACGAGCGGCTTTGCCGCGAGGAGCGAACTCGACCGGCCTTGAGCGTGTCTCGCGGTGGAGCCGCGAGATGATCCAGGACTAAGCCGTTGGGCCAGAACCCCTACTCTCCGCACACCGATGCCGATCGCGCCGCGATGCTCGCGCGCATCGGCATCACGAGCGTCGATGACCTCCTGACCGCGGTCCCCGCGGACGCGCGCGGCCCCGCGATGGGCGTCCCGCCGGGACTTTCCGAAGCCGAGATTCAGGTGCACATGGAGCGCATCGCGGCGCTGGATCGCGCCGCGGGCGCGGGGCCGTTCTTCATCGGCGGCCCGGTGCAGCGGCGCTATATCCCGGCGGCCGTCCCGGTGCTGGCGCTCCGCGGCGAGTTCCTCACCGCGTACACGCCCTACCAGCCCGAGGTGAGCCAGGGGACGCTGCAGGCGATCTGGGAGTACCAGTCGCTTATGGCGGAGCTCCTCGCGATGGACGTCGTGAACTCATCGATGTACGACGGCTCGACCGCGGTGGCCGAGGCCGCCCTCATGGCGGTGCGGCTCACCGGCCGACGCCGGGTCATCGTCGCGAACGAGGTCTTCTCGCAGTTCCGGCAGACCCTCGCCACGTACGCGAAGGGCCCCGAGCTCGAGATCGTCGAGGTCGCGACGCGCGACCTCGCCGCGAACGCGACCGACGCGGCGTGCCTCATCGTCCAGCAGCCCGACGCGTTCGGCACGCTCGTCGGCGTGCGTGCCATCGCCGAGGCCGCACACGCGGCCGGCGCGCTGTGCATCCAGGTCACCGAGCCGCACGCGAACGCGCTGCTCGAGCCGCCGGGCGCCCTGGGGGTCGACATCGCCGTGGCGGAGGGCCAGCCCTTGGGCATTCCCCTGTCATTCGGCGGGCCCCACCTCGGGATCATGGCCTGCCGCGAGAGCCTCGTCCGCCAGATGCCGGGTCGCATCGTCGGGCAAACGGTCGACGCGAACGGCACGCGCGGGTTCGTGAACACGCTGCAGACCCGCGAGCAGCACATCCGCCGCGAGAAGGCGACGTCCAACATCTGCACGAACGAAGCGATCGCGGCGATCACCGCGTCGGTGTACCTCTCGCTGATGGGCCCCCGATCGCTGCGCGCCGCCGCGCGCATCGGCGTCTCCCGGGCGCACGCGCTGGCCGACCGGCTCGCGCATCTGCCGGGCGTCATCGCCGGGTCCGATGCGCCGTTCTTCGACCGCTTCGCGCTGCGCTCCCCGCTCGGCGGCGGACTCCGCACCGCGCTCGTCGCCGACGGGATCCTCGTCGGGGAAGGCATCGGCCACCACTACACCGGCTGCGGCGATGGAGTCACGATCCAGTGCACCGAGCTCACGACCGAAGCCGACATCGACGCGCTCGTCGGTGCGGTCGAGCGCATGACCGCGCGCCACCCGGTGGCCGCGTCGTGAGCCGCATCCGGTTCGAGACCGGTACCGTGACCGAGATGCCCGCGCTCGAGCCGCTGCTCTTCGAGCTGCAGCGACCCGGGCGGACCGGACGCCACGTGCGTGGCGGCGAGGAGGCCGAGGCGCTCATCCCGGCGGCGTACCAGCGCACGGCCGCGCTCCCGCTGCCGGAGCTGAGCGAGCCGCAGGTCGTGCGCCACTACACGCATCTCGCGCAGCTCAACTATTCGGTCGACGCAGGCATGTACCCGCTCGGCTCCTGCACGATGAAGTACAACCCGAAGATCAACGACCGCGCCGCGTCGCTGCCCGGCTTCGCGGATATCCATCCGCATCAGCCCGACGAGACGGTCCAGGGCGCGCTCGGGCTCCTCTTCGAGCTGCAAGAGCTGCTCGCCGGGATCAGCGGCATGGACCTCGTGACGCTGCAGCCCGCGGCTGGCGCGCACGCGGAGTTCACCGCGATCCTCATGTTCAAGGCGTATCACGAGGCGCGGGGCGACACGAAGCGGCGGCGCGTCATCGTGCCCGACTCGGCGCATGGCACGAACCCGGCGTCGGCGGCGATGTGCGGCTTCGACGTCACGACCGTGAAGAGCGACGCGCGTGGCAACGTCGACCTCGATGCGCTCAAGGGCGCCCTCGGCGACGACGTGGTTGGGTTCATGCTCACGAACCCGAACACCCTGGGGCTGTTCGAGGAGCGCGTGCGCGAGGTCTGCGCCGCGGTGCACGCGGCGGGTGGCCTCGTGTACGGCGACGGGGCGAACATGAACGCGCTCCTCGGGGTGGCGCGGCCGGGCGATCTCGGCTTCGACTGCGTCCACATCAACGTCCACAAGACCTTCTCGACGCCGCACGGCGCGGGCGGTCCGGGTGCCGGGCCGCTCTGCGTGAAGCGCCATCTCGAGCCGTTCCTGCCGGTGCCGCGGATCATCAAGGATGGCGCTGGCACGTATCGGCGGGAGAGCGCCACGGAGCACCCCGCGAGCATCGGGCGGGTCAGGTCGTTCGTCGGGAACTTCGGCGTGCTCGTTCGCGCCTACACGTACATCCGGACCCTCGGTGAGGAGGGCCTTGTCGAAACCGGACGGGACGCCATCCTCGCGGCCAACTACCTGCTCGCGCTCGTGCGCGAGGGCTACGACGTCGCGTACGAGCGCACGCCGATGCACGAATTCGTACTGACGGCGGCGAAGCAGAAGAAGCAAGGGGCGAACGGGCTCGACATCGCGAAGGCGCTCATCGACGAGGGCTTCCACCCACCGACCGTGTACTTCCCGCTCATCGTGCCCGAGGCGCTCATGATCGAGCCGACGGAGACCGAGCCGAAGGAGACCCTCGATGCGTTCGCCGCTGCCCTCCTGCGTATCGCGAAGCGGATCGAGACGGACCCGAAGGCCGTGCGCGACGCGCCGGTGAAGGCGCCGCTCCGGCGCCTCGACGAGGTGGCCGCGGCGCGCAAGCCCGTGCTGCGGTACCGGCCGGCATGAGCATCACCCCCGCGACCCAGGTCGCGATGGTCTGGGCGCCCCGTGCGATCGTGAGCCGCGGCGTCACGCCACTGCGCGGCCAGCCCGACGACGCCGCCGAGCTCGTCGACGAGGCGCAGTACGGCGAGCAGATGATCCGCCTCGCCGAGCGTGGCGACTGGGCCTACGTCCAGGGGCCCGACCTCTACTTCGGCTGGATCCGGATCGCGCACCTCACCGAGTACCGCGCGCCGCAGCTGGTCATCGTCGGCGCGCCGCTTGCCCGCGCGCATGCCACGGCGTCGTCCGAGGCAGAGGTCGTCGACGAGCTCCCGGCGGGCGTGCCGATCGTCTTCCGCGAGCGGGCAGGCGACTGGTGGCGCGTCGGCCGGCATCCCGAGATGTACGTGCAGGTCGAGGACACCGTCGAGGTCGCCACACTTCCGCAGCGCTACCCGACGGCGGACGATCTCCTCGCGACGGCCGAGGCGTTCCTCGGCGTTCCGTACCTCTGGGGCGGGACGAGCGCACACGGCATCGACTGCTCCGGGTTCACCCAGCAGGTCTATCGTCTGAACGGTGTGGGGCTGGACCGCGATGCGGACCAGCAGGCGCTGGGAGGCAGGCCGGTGGACCAGGCGCGGCCGGGTGACCTGTTCTTCTTCGGAGCGGAACGCGTGACGCACACCGCGATCGCGACCGGCGAGCGCACGTTCATCCACGCGCCACAGTCCGGCATGACCGTCCAGCACGGAGAGCTCACCGATCAGTCGCGGCTGCATGCCATCCGCCGGTATCTCCCATGACCCGCGTGCCGCGGAAGAGCGACGGCGCCGAGGCCGAGCCGCGCCGCGATCGCGAGCTTGTATACGCAGCGCGCGCCGGCGAGGCGCTTGCGTTCGACAACCTCTTCTATCGCTACCGCGACGGGATCTACCGCCTGGGGCTCGCGATCACGAAGGACCCCTCGGCCGCCGAAGAGATCGTCGTCGACACGTTCGCCCGGGCCCACCGTGCCCTGGAACGGCTCGAGCCCGACGACACGCTCCGGCCGTGGCTGTATCGCGTGGCGGTCAACCTCTCGTACAACCGCCGTCCGCGGAAGGGCGTGACCTTCAGCTCGCTCGATGACGGTACCGGCGACCTGCCCGCTGAGGGCGAATCGCCGAGCGAGGCCGCCGAGCGCACCGAGCGCCGCCGGGTGGTCCTCGGGTGCGTCGACGCGCTCAACCCGAAGCACAAGATCGTGGTGGTGCTGCACTACCTGAACGGTCTGAACCTGGCGGAGATCGCCGAGATCGTCGAGGTGCCCGTCGGCACGGTAAAGTCGCGCCTCCACTACGCGCTGCGGAACCTCCGAGTGCAGCTTTCGGCACATCCCGGCCTCGATTTCGAACCGGCCGAGGCCTTGGGCGCTACGGGGCAACAGATGCAGAGGCACGCGCGATGAGGATCTTCGGTCCGGCGCCGCTGCCGCTCGACCACCGGCTTCCGCTGGACGCCGCGCTGGACGACGCCTTCGCGCCGCTCCGCGCGCGCACCGCGACGGTGGGTCCGGCGCGGGTCCGCGCCGCAGTGCGCTGGTCCTCGCCCGAGCCCCACAAGCTCGGCGGCCTTGCCCTATTGACCCGCCTCTCGGAGCTGACCGTTGCCGCGGCGATCTCGGCGTTCGTGTTCGGCGGAGTGTTCGCGTCCGTCGGATCGGTCCGCACCGTGCCCGACATCTCGCGCGATGCTGTGACCGCCGGCGGACGGATGCTGAACGGCCGGAACGCGTTCCAACGTCCCAGTTCCTCGCAGTTCGCGGACTACCGCATGACCGCCGGCGATCTCGCGGTGAACGCCGCGATCGCGCGGCGCCCCGTGTCCGCGGCGCCGGCGTACACCGTTCGCGACTCGGAGCCCTTCGCCGGTAGACCGTAGCCTTCGCCGCGTGCGTTCGCGGCCCGTCGCGCTCCTTCTCATCGGCGCCATCCTGATCCTGCAGGCCTGCGCGCCCTCGCGCCCCGCGCGCCGTGATGTCGTCATCGGCCTCGTCGGCGAGCCGGCTTCGGTGTTCGCGGACGATCCCAACGCGCGCATCATCGCCGCGGCCGTGACGGAGGAGCTCGTCCGCCGGGACGCGCACGACGAGCTCGTCGCGCGCCTCGCGGCGCGCGTGCCCACGGTTGACAACGGCGGGCTCGCCGTCGTGACGGACGATCCCGCGGCGCCCGACGGACGCCTCGTCGCGACGTTCGAGCTGCGGCCCGATCTCGTATGGCAGGACGGGGCGCCGCTGACGTCGAGCGACGTGCGCTTCGCCTGGGAGACGGACCGCACCGCGCCGGTCGGCAGCGAAGCGCGCTGGACCGCCGATCGCGTGGAGCGCGTCGACGTCATCACCGACCGGGTCGTCCGGTTCACATATCGCGCGAACGAGCGGTGGGACGGCTACGCGCTCGCGGCGCGGGTCCTCCCGGAGCACCTGCTCGCGAACGCGAGCCCGGCGCAGCGGGCGCAGTACGCGCGAGAGCCCGTGCATGCAGGGCCGTTCGCGGTCGCGGCATGGCTGCCTGGCATCGGGATCACGCTCTCGGCGTTCAAGGGCTACGCGCTCGG
>DASYVN010000142.1:0-34082 GCA_035937095.1 Candidatus Limnocylindria bacterium | reverse complement strand
ACTGGTACGGGGTGACCCTGCGGGTCGGGGTCGCGTTCGTCGTGGCGATGACGGTCGTCGCGGCCGCCGCGGCCGCGACGCTGCGCCGGGGCCATCGTTAGACTCGCCGAACGTGAAACGAGTACTACTCATCGAAGACCTCCCGCAGGTCGCGGAGCACCTCAAGGGGATGCTCGCGCGCGAGAAAGACGTTGAGGTCGCCGGTGTACAGGCCCAAGCTGAGGCCGGCATCACGCAGGCCAAGACGGAGAGGCCCGACGTGGTCCTGGTGGACGCGCTCCTCCAGGGCAAGATCACCGGCTTCGACGTGGCGAAGCGCGTACGCGCGGCGTCGCCGGGCACGCGCATCATCGTCGTCACCGTGCCGCAGCGGCCCGTGGATCCGCGGCCCGAGCAAGGGATCGACGCGGTGTTCGTGCTCCCCGGCGGCGCGAACGAGCTCGCCACGGCGCTCGGCGGCGGCAAGGACGCGAAGCGCGAGGGCGGGGGACCGGTCATCGCGATCTATTCACCGAAGGGCGGGACCGGCAAGACCACCATCGCCGTCAACCTCGCGTGCGTGCTGCGCCGCAACGGCGCATCGGTCGCCCTGTTCGATGGCGTCATGCAGTTCGGTGCGGTGCGTCACCTGCTGCCAGTGCCGCCGGCGACGCGCTCGATCGTCGACCTGCCGGCCGGTGCCGCCATGCGCGGATCGATGGCCGAGGCGATCTGGGAAGGGCCCGGCGGGATCGACGTGCTCCTTGCGCCGCCGCGGCCCGAGGAGGCCGACCTCGTCGCCGCGAGCGAGCTCGCGAACGCGATCGGACTGCTCGCCGCCAGTCACGACTACGTGATCGTCGACACGCCAGCCCGGTTGTCGGAGGACACGCTCGCGATCCTCGACGCGGCCAGCGTGATCCTGATCGTCATCACCTATCAGGGCTCCACGATCGCGAACACGCGATCGGCCATCGATACCTTCGAGGCGCTGGGCTACAAGGGTCAGAAGCCGCTGCTGCTCGTTGTCAACCAGTCGGACCTGACGGCGGGTCTGTCCAAGGGCGGCATGGAACACGCGCTCAATCTGCCGGTGGTCGGCGAGATCCCGTCCGATTGGAAGCTCGTGAGCGAGTCGAACAACAAGCAGGCCCCGTTCGTCCTTTCGAACGCGAACGCGCCTGCGTCACAGGCGGTCGCGAGTCTCGCGAACGCCCTCGTCAGCCAGCAACGGAAACGGTGACCGCGGCCGCAGATCTGCCTATCGGGGTCTTCGACTCCGGCGTCGGTGGACTCACGGTGTTGCGCGAGATGCGCCGCCAGCTTCCCGGCGAGTCGACGATCTATCTCGGGGACGAAGCGCGCATGCCATACGGACCCCGACCGGCCGATGAGATCGTCGCGTTCACTCGCCAGGCCTTGGGCTGGTTCAGCGCCCACGACTGCAAGCTGATCGTCCTCGCGTGCAATACCGCGACGTCCGTCGCGCTCGACGTGGTCCGCGACGAGTCGCTCGTTCCGGTCATCGGCGTGGTCCGCCCGGGCGCGGCCGCGGCAATCTCCGCGTCCGCGCGGCGATCGATCGGCGTGCTCGCGACGACGGCCACGGTCCGCTCGGGCGCGTACGCCCGCGCGCTCCGCGACCTCGATCCGCTCGCCGATGTCATCCAGCAGGCGTGTCCGGCCCTCGTGCCGCTCGTCGAGAGTGGCAAGGCCGAGAGCCCGGAGGCGGAGGCGGCCGTGCGCGGCTACGTCCAGCCGCTCCTCACCGACGGCGGAGTCGTGCAGCCGGTCGTGGACACCCTCCTGCTCGGCTGCACCCACTACCCGCTGCTCCGCGGCGTCATCGAGCGCGTCGCCGGCCCCGGCGTGCGGGTCGTCGACTCCGCGGCCACGACCGCGCTTGCCGTTCGAGAGGTGCTGCTGTCGCACCGGCTCGTTCGGACGATCGGCGCGCCGGGGCATCGCGTGTTCGCGACCGGGCCGACGGACCGCTTCCGCGCCGTCGCCCGCACGATCTTCGGGGAGGACCTGCCTGCCATCGAGCAGGCCTCGCTCGGGTGAACCTCAGCTCGACCATCACCGGCCTGCCGTACGGCGGGAAGACCACGCTGTTCAATCTGCTCACCGGTGGCGACGCGTCGACCGGCGCCTTCGCCGGTGCCGAGGGCGAGACGAACATCGGCGTCGCGAAGGTCCCCGACGAGCGCGTCGAGAAGCTCTCCGCGCTGTTCAAGCCGAAGAAGACGACGTTTGCCGAGATCACCTATCGCGACCTCGGGCTCGTGCGGAGCGCGACGCCGGGCGAGGGGATCAGTCCGAAGAAGCTGGGCGACCTTCGCAACTCCGACGCGCTCGTGCACGTCGTGCGCGCGTTCGCGGATCCGTCGGTGCCGCACACCGAGGGATCGGTGGGTCCGCTGCGCGACATGGCGACGCTCGACCTCGAGCTGCTGTTCTCGGACCATGCGATCGTCGAGAAGCGCCTCGACTCCCTCGACCGCGAGATGCGGAGCGCGAAGGGTCCCGATCGCGAACTGAAGGAGCGCGAGCTCGCGTTCCTCCAGCGTGCGAAGCCGGCGCTCGAGGCCGAGACGCCACTGCGCGATCTCGACGTCGAGCCGGAGGAGCAGCGGCTCATTCGCGGCTACCGATTCCTCACGCTCATGCCGCAGCTCGTGGTGGTGAACGTGGACGAGGGCGACGTCGCCTCGCCCGATGCGGTGCTCGCGCCGCTCCGCGCCGCGGCCGTGACGCATCGCGGGACCGCGGTCGTGGCGGTGTGCGCGAAGATCGAGGCCGAGATCGCGGAGTTGCCCGCCGACGAGGCGCGCGCTTTCCGCACCGAGCTCGGACTCGCCGAGGCGCCGCTCGAGCGGGTGGTCCACGCGACGTACGACCTGCTCGGGCTGACGTCGTTCTTCACCACGGGTGAGGACGAGGTCCGTGCCTGGACCGTCTACAAGGGCTCGACCGCGCAGCAGGCGGCCGGCGCGATCCACTCCGACCTCGAGCGCGGGTTCATCCGAGCCGAAGTGATCCGCTGGGACGAGCTGTTGAAGGCGGGGAGCGAGGCGAACGCGCGCAAGCAGGGTCTGCTGCGCACGGAGGGCAAGATCTATCAGGTCGCTGACGGCGACGTGATCAACGTACTTTTCAATGTCTAGAGCTGCGCGCATCCCGTTCCTCGCGATCGGCCACACCGCGCGCGACGAGTTTCCGGACGGGCGCTGGCGGCTCGGCGGTTCCGCGCTCTACGGTGCCGCGACCGCGGCCAAGCTCGGCGCCGCGGTGACCCTCGTCACCTGCGCCGGGCCGACCGAGCGCGACGCGCTCGAGACGCTATGCGAGGAGCTCGGGATCACGCTCCGCGTCTTGCCCGGCGACGTGACCACGACGTTCGCGTTCACCTTCGACGCGGCCGGCTACCGCACCCTGCGATTGCGCGCCAAGGCCGCGCCGATCACGCGCGCCGACGTCGGCCGCTTGGTCAGCGGGCCGAAGGCCGTGCTCCTCGCGTCCATCGCGGGCGAGCTGGACCCGTCGTTATTCGCGCCGTGGTCCGGCGCCAAGCGGGTGCTCGCGGCGCAGGGGCTGCTCCGGTCGTTCGGCGCGGACGGGACGGTGGTCGCGACCGCGTGGAGCGAGTACGCGCGCCTGCTGCCGAAGGTCGACGCGGTGGTCGTCAGCGAGGAGGACCACGCCGAGGAGTCGGCGTGGCTCCCGTACGCGACCGTCGTGGTCACCCGGGCCGAGCGCGGGTCGGACCTCAACTCGCGGGGCGCCACCACGCACGTGCGAGCGTTCGCCGTGGCGGAGGTGATCGATCAGACGGGCGCAGGCGATGCCTTCGCCGCCAGCCTGGCGCTCGGCCTCGCCGAAGGACTGCCGCCCGTCGAGGCCGCGACGTTCGCGAGCGCCGCGGCGTCGTTCGCGGTCGAAGGGCTCGGCATGTCGCGGCTGGCCGATCGTGCGCGCGTACGCGAACGGATGCGCGCTAGTGCTTGAGCTCCGTCCGCAGCTGGCGCATGTACGCGAAGTCCGAACCCTGAGCGATGATCTGCTGCGACGTGCCCTTGACCAGCTTGGCGTCGGCGAGCCGCAGCGCGAAGAACCGCAGCGTCTCCTCCGGATCGAGCTCGCGCCAGTCGTACGAGAGGTCGCGGATCACCTCCTTCACGATGTCCTCGTCCGTTGCGCCGGGAGTCGTCGAGAAGAACCCGCCAGCGACGTACTCATGCGCCGCGCTCGCCCGATCCTTCGTCACCAGATCGGCCGCCCGGAGCACCGCGCGGGTGACACGCTTGGTCGCGATCGGGTACCGGCGGGCCCAGTCGCGGTTGGCCACGAGCTGGCAGCAGTAGTACTGCGACCACGGCTTGTCCACGGTCGTGTCGAGGATGACCTTGCCTGGATTCTTCGGGTTCCGCCGCAGCTGGGGACCGAACGCAGCGGGTGCGATGAACGCCTCGGATCGGCCATCCACGAACGCGTCGCGCAACGCGGGGACGTCAGGACCGATCTCGATGAAGTTCACGTCGGTCGCGTTGATGCCGATGTGGGCAAGCAGAACGGAGAAGAATGCATAGGACAGGTCCGAGGCATTCTTGGCATTGACCGCGATCGTCTTGCCTCGGAGGTCGCCGATGGTGGAGATGCCGGGCACCGCGAAGAGCTCGAGACAGCCAGGATGGATGCCCGCGAGCGCGACCAGCGGCAGGCCCCCATCGACGGTCACGGCGATCTGGCTTCCGTAGCCGCCGGAGTTGAACTCGGCCACGCCGCTGGTCAACCACCCCGTGCTTGTAGGCGCGACGCGCACGTACTGGACGTCCGTGAAGCCCTCCTCGAGGAGGAACGCCTTCGCGAGGGCCGCGGGCGGATCGCACACCGGCGGGCTCACGAACCGGACGGTGGTGGTCTCGGGCGGCGGCAGGGTCGCGCCGGGCGACGGGGCGCCGATCGGTCCTCCCGTTGGCCCGCAGGCTGCGATGAGGCCACTGCCGCCGAGTGCGGCCGCGGTGCCAAGCGTGCGCTCCAGCAGTTCGCGCCTGGTCACGAGGTCGCGGCGGCCCGGCACCGGGGCATCATGGCACCCTTGCGAACCGTCGACCACTCTTTGGATCTCGCCCTCGGCAGGTCCCGGCTCGCCGATCGCGCGCCGCTGCGCGAGCGGATGGGGACATGAGCGTGGACTGGGCACCGCTCGACCGCGGCGCCGCGGCCCTCGATGGATCGGCGGGGCTGATCGCCCTCGACGCCGAGGGCAACGTGCTCTACGAACGCGCCGCGGACGAGACGTATCCCGCAGCGTCGGTGATCAAGGTCCCGATCCTCATGACCATCCACGCGGACGCCGCCGAGGGCCGGCTGTTCCTCGACGAGCGGCTCGCGGTCGGGGAGCACACGCCCGGTTCGGGGGTGCTGGGCTGGGTGCGGGGCGTCGCGGACCTGACGATCCGGGACCACGCGACGCTCATGACGATCGTGAGCGACAACACGTCGACGAACCGGCTCATGGAACGGGTCAGCGTCGAGCGGATCGCGGAGCGGATGCGCGAATGGGGCTGCGTGCGGACCCAGCTGCGTCGCAAGATGTTCGACTTCGAGGCCGCCAACCGCGGCCTCGATAACGTCGCGAGCCCGCGCGAGATGGCCGGGCTACTACTGCGGCTCGTGCGCGGCGAGCTCGTCGATCGGGCGACCTCGGACGCCGTGCTCGCGGTGCTCGAGGCGACCCAGGACGACGCGCTCGTCCAGCGGTACCTCCCGGACCGGACGCGCGTGGCGCATAAGACCGGCTCGCTGGAGAAGGTGCGCAACGACGCCGCGGTGATCTGGGGCGAGTGGCCGGTGGTCGCGGTGGGCTTCGTGAACGGCGTCCCGGACATCCGGCCGGCGCGCTCGCTGCTCGGGCTCCTGGGGTGGCTGGCGTTCGGCGCGGCGGGGGGCGACGCGAAGGGGCTTCCATCCGAGTGGCCCGAGGCGCGATGATGACAGCGATGCGGAAGGGTTCGCGGGCTTCGGGCCGGTCCTCGCGCGTCCGCGCGGGCCGCGCGGCGGTCGCGACCCTCGGCCGGCCGTCGCTCGCGATGCTGCTCCTGATCGCGGGCCTGCTCCTCGCGAGCGCGTTCGTGGCGATCGAGAGCCAGCGCAACGCGCTCGGCCGCCAGGCGGCGGTCTATCGCGCGGACATCGCCGCGGCGGAGGCGACGCACACGCAGCTCAGCGTCGATGTCGCGACGAAGAAGACGGACGACTACGTCGTGAACAAGGCGCGCGACCTCGGCTACGTCCTGCCGAGCGAAGCGCTGATCGGCGTGCAGCAGGAGTCCACGACGCCCGCGGTGATCGTGCGCGCGCCCGCGCCATCGCGCGTGCAGAGGTGGATCGCGCTCTTCTTCGGATCACGGTGAATCACCGTCAAAGTCGGGTGCGAGTCGCGCGGCACGATTGTCGCGGACGCTGTAAAATGACCGTCGCGGGATGGAGCAGCGGTAGCTCGTCGGGCTCATAACCCGAAGGTCGGAAGTTCGAATCTTCCTCCCGCAACAGATCGCCCGGGCCGCGGCCCGGGTGCTTTCGGGTCCGGGTCCTAGTGCACCGGCATGGCGACTTCGGTCCCAAGCGAGCGTGCGAGTAGCACTAGTTGCCGTACCGCGATCCTGAGAAGCGCCGTGCCTGTGGCCGCGATTGGATGCGTCGCAATGCGGCGAAGGCGCGCGAGGCGATGCGCCGCTGACGCGAACTGCACCCGGAAGAGCACAACGCCGAGACCCGCGCGTATCACGCGCGCGATCCCGCGCGACGGCAGCAGCAGATCGACGCCAGTCCCAACCGGAACGCCGTTCGCAGGGCGATGCACGAACGTCAGCGGGCGCGTTCGGTACAAGCGCCGGGCTCCTACAGCTTCGTCGAGTGGCTCGAGCTCGTCGCTAGGTATCGTGGTCGTTGGGCGTATTGCGGCGTCGAAGGCCCGCTCGACGCGGATCATCGGATACCACTCTCGCGGGGTGGCTCCAATTCCATCGAGAACATCGTCGAGTCGTGCCGGTCGTGCAATCTTCGCAAGCACACGCTCACCGACACCGAGTTCCGGGCGCGTCTCGCCGCGGAGACGGAACGCCAGCCCCCATACAATTGACGTCCCGGGCTGGGTAGCTCAGTGGTAGAGCAGCGGACTCATAAGCCGCGGGCCCCGGGTTCAAATCCCGGCCCAGCCACCGTTGACGACCACTCGATCGGTCCGCGCCGCGGTCCTCGCCTTCGTGCGGGAGCACGACCTCCTGCCGCCCGGACCCCTCGTCGTCGCGGTCTCCGGCGGCGCGGACTCCACCGCGCTCTTCTTGCTCTTGAGCGGCCTCGCCCCCAAGCTCGGCCTCGACCTGCACGTGGCGCACTTCGACCATCGCCTGCGCCCGCGCGCATCGGCGCGGGACGCGCAGTACGTCGCTGACCTCGCCCAAAGCCGCGGCGCGACCATCCGCGTCGGACGCGCGGACAACGCTCCCAAGAGCGAGGACGAGGCTCGCGAGCTGCGGTACGCCTTCCTCCGCCGCGCCGCGCGCGAGGTCGGCGCGACGCGCATCGCCACCGGGCATACCCGCGACGATCAGGCCGAGACCGTGCTGCTCCACGCGACGCGGGGGAGCGGCCTCGCCGGCCTTGCCGGCATGCGGCCCCAGCGCGACGGCCTCGTCCGCCCGCTCCTGGCGATCGGCCGGGCCGAAACCGAAGCCGTCTGCAGGGAAGCGGGCATCACGGCACGCCTGGATCGAACGAACGCCGATCCCAGGTACGCGCGCAACCGGATCCGCCACAAAGTGTTGCCCGAGCTCGAACGGATCAATCCGCAGGCCCGCGCGGCGCTCGCGCGGCTCGCGGACGCGGCTGCGACCGTCGCCGACGCCACGGAGCACGCCGCGCAGCAGCGCTTGGACGCGGCCACGACGAGCGATGGCATCGCGCTCGATCGCCTGGACACTCCCGTGCGCGACGAGGCGCTCGCGCTCGCCTGGGCCCGCGCGACCGGCCGGACCCTCGCGGCGAGGCACCGTGCCGCGCTTGCGGCGCTGGCCGCGGCGCGCGACGGGAGCGCGAGTCTCGATCTCCCCGGCGGCCGGGCCATCCGCGAGTACGGCACGCTCCGCATCGAGCTCCCGACGGTCGCGCCGGCGGAACGACCGGCGGACGCGCGGCTGATCGCGGGTCAGCCGGTCGACTGGGCCGGCTGGACGATCACGCTCGGCGACCGTGCGCCCGCCGGCGCGCAGCTGAAGGCGCCGGCCCCGACGCAGGGCGACTTGGTCGTCCGCGGACGCCGCCCGGGAGATCGGTTGGCCGGGCGGCTTCGTATCAAGGTGCAGGACCTCTTCACCGACGCCAAAGTCCCCGCCCGTGCCCGTTCGTTGCATCCGTTAGTGACGACCGGCTCCGGAGAGGTCTGGTGGGTCGTCGGCCTGAAGCACGCCAACGACGAGGCGGAGCCGGACAATTGGATCTTCGCGACGCCGCCCCCGGCACAGACCGAGGCACTGAAGCGTTACACGGGTAACATCGAAGGAAGCGATCGCCTAAGGGAATAGAGAGGACACCGCTACGAACTTCGACAACCGCATCTTCAAGAACGGCATCTTGACCCTGCTCCTCGTCCTCATGGGCGTCGCGCTGCTGTACGCGTATCGGGCCCAGAGCCCGTCCGCCCAGATCGTGTCCTACGACAAGGCGATCTCGGAGATCCAGAGCGGGCAGGTGAAGTTGGTCACCCTGAACACCGACACGGCGACGCTCAACAAGCTCGACAGCACGACCGAGACCGTGAACATCGGCACGAACGACGGCGGCGCGTTCCAAAAGATCGTGGTCGACTACAACGCGACCCAGCCATCCAACAGCCGGGTCACGATCAATCTGGCGAAGGACTCGCAGACCTTCGGCCTCATCGGCTCGGTCCTATTGAGCCTGTTGCCGGTGTTGCTCATCGGTGGCTTCTTCGTCTACATGATGCGGCAGGCGCAGGGCACGAATAACCAGGCGCTGTCCTTCGGGAAATCGCGCGCACGGATGTTCATCGGGAACAAGCCGGCGACGACGTTCGATGACGTCGCGGGCGTCGACGAGGCGAAGCAGGAGCTCACTGAAGTGGTGGAGTTCCTCAAGTACCCGGAGAAATTCTCGACGCTCGGCGCGCGCATCCCGCGCGGCGTGCTCCTCGTGGGCCCGCCCGGCACCGGTAAGACGATGCTCGCGCGCGCGGTCGCGGGCGAGGCCGGCGTGCCGTTCTTCTCGATCTCCGGCTCTGAGTTCGTCGAGATGTTCGTCGGCGTCGGCGCGTCGCGCGTGCGCGACCTGTTCGACCAGGCGAAGCGCAACGCGCCGTGCATCGTGTTCATCGACGAGATCGACGCGGTCGGCCGCCAGCGTGGTGCCGGCCTCGGCGGCTCGCACGACGAGCGGGAGCAGACCCTGAACCAGATCCTGGTCGAGATGGACGGCTTCGACACCGGGACGAATGTCATCGTCCTCGCGTCGACGAACCGTCCCGACGTCCTCGACCCGGCGCTCCTCCGGCCCGGCCGGTTCGACCGTCAGGTCGTCCTCGACCGCCCGGACATCAAGGGCCGCAAGGGCATCCTTGACGTGCACGTGCGCGGCAAGCCGCTCGACAAGAGCGTCGATCTGCTCCGTGTCGCGCAGATCTCGCCCGGCTTCTCCGGCGCCGATCTCGCGAACGTCGTGAACGAGGCGGCGATCCTCGCCGCACGCCGGAACCGCAAGGTCATCACCCAGATCGACTTTGAGGAGGCCCTCGAGAAGGTCTCCCTCGGGCCCGAACGGCGCTCGCGCGTCATCTCCGAGAAGGAGAAGAACATCGTCGCGTACCACGAGGCCGGCCACGCCCTTTGCTTCAAGCTGCTTTCGAACACGAACCCGGTCCACAAGATCTCGGTCGTGTCCCGCGGGATGGCGATGGGTGTCACCTGGGCGCTCCCGCAGGAGGACCGCTACTTCCGCACGAAGCGCGAGTTCGAGGACGACATCGCCGCGGCGCTCGGCGGGTGGACCGCGGAGCAGCTGCACCTTGGCGGTGACGTGACGACCGGCGCGTCCAACGACATCGAGAAGGCGACCGAGATGGCTCGCCACATGGTGACGAAGTACGGGATGAGCGAGAAGCTCGGTCCGCTCCAGTACGGCAAGACGGACGAGCTCATCTTCCTCGGCCGCCAGATCCAGGAGGAGAAGAACTACTCCGAGGAGACCTCCAAGCTCATCGACAGCGAGGTCCACGAGATCGTGGACCGCGCCCGCCGCCGCGCGTACGAGCTGCTCACGCAGCACCGGAGCGTCCTCGACGCGGTGGTCGCCAAGCTCATCGAGCAGGAGACCCTGAGCTCGGACGAGTTCAACCAGCTCGTGGACGGCCACCTCGGCCAGCAGCCCATCGCGGCGTCGACCGCCGGTGGCGGCTCGACCCCACCGAGCGGTGCGCCGGCTGCCGGCGCGCCCGAGGCGAAGCGACGACCGGACGCCGGAACGGGGAAAGGGCCCGCGCCAGCGCCAACGCCGGCGTAAGCCGTCGCGCCAGCCGCCGATACACAGTCGCAACACAGCGGCCGACCAAGCGCATAACAGTCGGCATCCGCCTTGCTTAGACGGGATGCGTGAGCAGCATCGTTCTCGAGCTACGCGAGACCGTTGAGCGTGATGAGCGCATCCGCACGGCGCTCCTCGCGGCGTTCGCGGCCATTCTCGCGGTCGCCTTCATGGTGCTGCTGATCTCTGACCAGGTGCAGGCCGCCGCTCTCTAGCGCCCGCCCTAGCCTCGGTCCAATGCGGCTCTTCATCGCGGTCCCGCTCCCCCCAGAGCTCACCGACCGCGCCGCCGCGCTCCTGCCACTGAACCTGCCCGCGGTGCGGCGGGTCCAGCCGGAGCTGATGCACATCACCCTCGCCTTCCTTGGGTGGACCCCCGACGCGCAGCTCGATGCCGCGGGGGACGCCGCCCGCGCCGCCGCTGCCGGACACCGGGCCTTTGAACTCGCGTTCGGCGCCGCCGGCCGGTTCCCGGTATCCGGCCGCCCGCGGGTCGTCTGGCTCGGCGTCGCGGCGGGAGCCGGTGCCCTCACGGCGCTCGCCGGAAGCGTCGCCGAGCAGCTCCGCGGCCGGCAGCTTGCGTTCGACGATCGCCCGTTCTCCCCGCATCTCACCCTTGCCCGGGTGCGCCAGGAGGCGACCCGGCCCGAGGCCCGGACCGTCGCCGCCGCGGTGGATGCGCTGGGGGTGCCCGACCTACGGACCTGGGTGGACCGGATCGCGGTGGTGGAGAGCATCCTCTCGCCAAAGGGCCCGCGGTACACCGCGCGGGAAGAGCTTCCGCTCGCCGCCGGCGAGCCTGGTGGACGCTTTCGCGCGTACTCCCAGCCGGAGTGGGGGAATGCGGTCGCGGAGGTACCCGTTGATAACTCCGACCGGCATACTCGGGATTCGGACGTCCGTGGAGGGCGCCCGCAAATGGGGAGCACATGAGCAGCGTCAGCTTCACCCGGACTGCGCATCCGTACCGCGACACCGAGGTCATCGACGCTCGCGCGCCACGGACGAACCAGGCGATCGTGGGCACTCTGTCGCTCGTCGCGGTCCTCACGGGCTCGTGGGGCATCCTTGCCGCGGTCGCGCTCCAGCTTGCGATCGGCCTCACGTTCGGTCGCCGGTACTGCCTCCCGTGCCTGTTGTACTTCGAGCTCATCCAGCCGCTGCTCGGCGAGGGGCCGATCGAGGACTCGCGCCCGCCGCGCTTCGCCAACATGGTCGGGGTCGCCTTCCTGACCGCCGCGAGCCTGGCCTACGCCGCGGGCTTTGCGACCGCCGGGCAGGTCCTGGGCGGCATCGTTGCCGCGCTCGCCATCCTCGCCGCGACGACGGGGCTCTGCGTCGGGTGTGAGATGTACCGCTTCGGCGCGCGGCTCCGCGGCATCCGCTCTCGGTCGATCGACCGTGTCGACCTCGTCGAGCTGGGCGCCGTCGTCGAAGGCGAGGTGGTCGTCGAATTCACCCACCCGCTCTGCACCGACTGTCGCCAGCTCGAGCGGAAGCTCCGCGGTGAGGGCCGCGCGCTGCTCACGATCGACGTGTCCAAGCGGCCGGATGTCGCGCGCAAATACGGCGTGACGGTCGTGCCGACCGCCGTCCTCGTCGGTCCTGACGGGGCGGTCCGCTCGCGTATCGCGTGACGGCCTGAGCCGACCAACCGTCGTGCGGCCGGGCCCGGCGTAGCCGGCCCCGGTCGAGCCCATTCAAGGGCGCTGCCGCGCTGCCCGGTTCGGGGCCCTGACCAAGAGGCGCTCGCGCGGCCGCCGCCATGCCGGCGGCGCGACCGGTGCCCGCCTGCGGAAGTTGTCGAAGGCGTAGGTGTCGCAGAGCACCTCGGCCGAGTTGCCCCAGCCGTGCGTCAGGTACAGCCACCAGTGGCAGAACTCGTGGAGATACAGGAACCGGATGACGTCCCGACGCGTGCCGAAGGGCACCCGCGGGAAGCCGCGCGCGCCCAGGTCGACGAGCTCGCGGAACGGCCGGAACGGCTCCGGGACCTGGATGACCATCTCGGCCGAGTCCCAGAACGTGAACGCCACCAGGTGCGGACGGCTCCGGTAGCGGAGCGGCTTCACGGTGACCGTGTACCCGGTCGCGGTGGGCAACCCACGGAGCACGGCGCGGATCTCGGCGGGCGTGTGCGACGCCAGCGTCGAGCGCACGGCCATTGGCCCAAGCGGGCGACCGGGGCCTTCGTTGATGTTCCGGATGGCCATGGGTAAATCGTAGGGAGCAATGAGCCTGCCCATTTTTCATCAGGCAGTACGGCTCTGGCTTGCCGGGCAGTCGGAGGGCCCGGTAGGATGTGCACAACGTCGTTCGAGCGGGAACGAGTAGCCCACGTGAGCCGTGTAGCGAACCGGGACAGGTGTAAGCCGGGACGGCGGACGCGGGTGAATGGATCCCGCAAGACGCCGCGGCGAAGAAAGAGAGTAGCTGCGGCCGGTGGCCCGCCGTTAGCCGGGCGCTGCGTGATCGCGCAGGCTGAGGGCTTGCTTCCAGATTTGGATGCGGCCGAGATCGGGTGGCACCACGACCCTCGTCCCGAGATGGGAGCGAGGGTCTTCGTTTTTCCAAAGACCGAAGGAGCGGACTGTGGGGAGCGCGGTGGCGAGCGTGATCCGGCTGGAGCCGATCGTGCGCGAGCGGATGGCCGACCTCGAGACGCCCGTGTCCGCGTTCGCCAAGCTGCGCGGCCTCGGCGGCGCATTCCTCCTCGAGAGCGCCGAGGGCGGGGAGCGGATGGGCCGCTACTCGTTCATCGGCGTCGCGCCGCGTGAGCGACTCGTGTCGCGCGACGGTGATCCGCTCGCAGCGTTGCGCCGCGCCATGGAGCGATACGCGCGGACGGGCGGCGCCGGACTGCCCAGATTCTCCGGCGGTGCTGTCGGGTACGTCGCGTACGAGGCAGCGCGCCATTTCGAGCGGCTGCCGCTCGCGTCGCGCGATCCCCATGGACTGCCCGATGCCGTCTTCGGCATCTACGACACGGTCGTTGCCTTCGACCACCTGCGCCACACGATGCTGCTCATCGCCCACGCCGCCGACGGGTATCGACCCGCCGCAGAGCGGCGGTTAGACGAGCTCGACGCGCTCCTCGATGCGCCGCTCGTGCTGCCTGCCGCCGGCCCCGTCGATCGCACGCTGCGAACGAACATGACGCCCGCGGAGTACGAATCGCTGGTGAGCCGCGCGCGCGAGCTCATCGTCGACGGTGATTGCATCCAGATCGTCGTCGCGCAACGCTTCGACATCCGGCCCGCGCCCGAGCCACTTGCGCTGTACCGCGCGCTGCGGCACGTGAACCCCTCGCCCTACATGTTCCTGCTCGAGACACCGGACGCCACGCTGGTCGGCGCGTCGCCCGAGCCGTTCGTGCGGGTGGAGGGCGGGACGGTCGTCATGCACCCGATCGCGGGCACGCGGCCGCGCGGCGCCGATGCCGCAGCCGATGCCGCGAACGAGGTTGAGCTCCGGGCGTCGGAGAAAGAGCGGGCCGAGCACGTGATGCTCGTCGACCTCGGGCGGAACGACATCGGCCGGGTGTCCAAAGCAGGCACGGTCCGCGTGCCCGAGCTCATGCGCGTCGACCGGTTCTCGCACGTCATGCACCTCACGTCGGTCGTCGAGGGCGCGCTGCGGGATGACATCGACGCGCTCGATGCGTTCAGGGCGTGCTTCCCGGCCGGGACCGTGTCGGGCGCGCCGAAGATCCGGGCGATGGAGCGGATCGCGGAGCTGGAGACCGACCGCCGCGGCACCTACGCGGGCGCCGTCGGCTATCTCGGCTTCGATGGATCGCTCGATACGTGTATCGCGATCCGCACAGCGGTCATCGCCGACGGCGTCTGCCGGATCCAGGCCGGCGCCGGGATCGTCGCGGACTCCGATCCGCGCGCCGAGGAGGCCGAGACCCGCGCGAAGGCTGGGGCGCTCCTTCGCGCGATCGAGATCGTGGACGGCAGGGCGGTGCGACCGTGACGCGCGTGCTGCTCGTCGACAACTACGACTCGTTCACCTTCAACCTGGCGCAGGCCATGAGCGCGCTGGGCGCGGACGTGACCGTCTTGCGGGCCGACGACCCCACGCTGGATGACGCGCTCGCATCGCGGCCCGATCGGGTCGTGATCTCGCCAGGCCCGGGACGACCCGAGGCCGCCGGGCGATCGTCGGAGCTCGTGCGAACCGCGCCGGAGCGAGGGATCCCGACCCTCGGCGTGTGCCTCGGACTGCAGTGCGCGGCGGTGGCCTTCGGCGCGGCCGTCGTGCGGGCCCCCGAGCCGCGCCACGGGAAGACCTCGCCGGTCCGGCACGACGGGCGCGGTGTGTTCGCGGGCGTGCCCGATCCGACGATCGCCACCCGCTACCACTCGCTGATGGTCGATCCGGCGACGCTCCCTGAGGAGCTCGAGGTGAGCGCGCGGAGCGACGACGGGGTCGTGATGGGCATCCGTCACCGGACGCTGCCGCTCGAGGCCGTGCAGTTCCATCCCGAGTCTGTGCTCTCCGCGGACGGCATCGCGATGCTGCGGAATTTCCTCGAACGGCCGAGGGACCCTTCAGCGGACGCCGCCGCAGGCGGTGGTGAATGATGGATGCCCGGGAGGCACTCGGTGTCGTGGTGGCGGGCCGCACGCTGACCCGCCGGGAAGCGGAGAGCGCGATGGGGAGCGTGATGGCGGGCGAGGCGACCCCGGCGCAGCTCGCCGCGCTCCTCGCCGCGCTCGCCGTTCGGGGTGAGACCGTCGACGAGATCGCCGGCTTTGCGATGGGCCTTCGCGCCGCGGCCGTGCCGGTGACGGTGGCGGACGGCGCGATCGACACCTGCGGCACGGGCGGCGATCGCTCGCACACCTTCAACATCTCGACGGTCGCCGCGATCGTCGCCGCCTCTGCGGGTGCGCGCGTCGCGAAGCACGGCAACCGCGCCGCATCGAGCGCATGCGGAAGCGCCGACGTCCTAGAGGCCCTCGGCGTGAAGATCGATCTGGGGCCGGAGGCGGTCGCCACCTGCGTCAGCGAGGTCGGCGTGGGCTTCATGTTCGCGCCGCGATTCCATCCGGCCATGCGGTACGCCGCGCCCGTCCGCCGTGAGATCGGGATCCGTACGATCTTCAATGTCCTGGGGCCGCTGGCGAACCCCGCGGGTGTGAAGCGGCAGCTGCTCGGGGTCCCGTCCGCGGTGCTCGGAGAGCGGATGGTCAACGTGCTGCGCGAGCTCGGCGCGGAGCACTGTCTCGTCGTGCACAGCGACGACGGCCTCGATGAGATCAGCCCGAGCGGCCCGACTCGGACGTGGGAGCTGCGCGGGGGCACCATCAGCGAAGGCGAGCTTGTACCGGAGCACGTCGGTCTCGAATGCGCGCCCCGCGGATCGGTGCGCGGCGGTGACAGCGCCACGAACGCGCGCATCGCCCGCGCGGTGCTGAACGGCGAGGCCCGCGATGGAGCGCTCACGGCCGTCCTTCTCAACGCCGGCGCGGCGTGCTACGTCGCGGGGCTCGCGGCCGACGTGAAGGGCGGCGTCGGGCTCGCCGCGAACGCCATCGACACCGGCGCAGCGATCGCCATGCTCGAGCGCTGGGCCGCGCGGAGCGCGACGCTGTCATGAGCGACTTCCTTGAGACCGTCGTGGCGGAGCGCAAGGCCGACATGCAGGCCGCGCGCCGGAGCAGCGCTCCGCCGGCGCGATCCGGTGCGCGCCGCGCGTCCTTCGCCGACGCCATCCGCGCGAAGCGCGCGGCCGGACACATCGCCGTCATCGCGGAGGTGAAGCGCCGGTCTCCCGCACACGGCGACCTTGCGATCGAAGCGGACCCGACATCGCTCGCGTTCGTGTACGCGCAGGCGGGCGCCGCGGCGATCTCGGTCCTCACCGAGCCACGGCACTGGGGCGGCTCGGTCGCCGACCTCGCGGCGGTCGCGCGGGCCGTCGACCTTCCGGTGCTGTACAAGGACATCGTGGTGGATGAGCAGCAGCTCGACGAGGCCGAGGCCGCAGGTGCGTCGGCCGTGCTGCTCATCGCGGAGGCGCTCGACGACGCGACTCTCGCGTCGTTCGTCGAGCGGGCGGCGGCGCTCGGGCTGACGGCGCTCGTCGAGGCCCACGAGGAGCGCGCGTTCGCGCGTGCCGTCGCCTGCGGTGCGACGGTCCTCGGGGTGAACGCGCGCAGCCTGCGCGCGCCGGCCGAGATCGATCGGGAGCGCATCAAGGCGCTGCACGGGCTCGTCCGCGTGGATCAGCTGCTGGTCGCCGAATCCGGTATCGCCTCGGCTGACGACGTGGCCGCGCTGCCGGCTCGCGTCGACGCGGTGCTCGTGGGCACCGCGCTCATGACCGCCGAAGATCCAGGTGGGCTCGTGCGATCGCTCGCGGCGGTGCGCAGATGAAGGGACGGTTCGGCGAGTTCGGCGGCCAGTACCTGCCGGAGACCCTCATGCCCGCGGTCGCGGAGCTGGAGGACGCGTACCTCTCCGCCCGCGCGGATCCCGCATTCGAGGCCGAGCTCGCCGCGCTGCTTCGCGATTGGGTCGGGCGGCCCACGCCGCTCACCGACGCGACCCGGCTGGCCGCGGCGGTGGGACTGCGCCGGGTGCTGTTGAAACGCGAGGACCTCGCGCACACCGGCGCCCACAAGATCAACAGCGCCGTGGGGCAGGCGCTCCTCGCGAAGCGGATGGGGAAGCAGCGCGTCGTCGCGGAGACCGGCGCGGGCCAGCACGGTGTCGCCTCGGCCGCCGCGTGCGCCCTCCTGGGGCTCGAGTGCGTGGTCTACATGGGCACCGAGGACATGCGCCGCCAGGCGCCGAACGTATTCCGGATGAAGCTGCTCGGGGCCGAGGTCCGCGGCGTCGACAGCGGCACGCGCACCCTCAAGGACGCGGTCAACGAGGCCATCCGGGACTGGGTGACCAACGTGCGGTCGACGTACTACCTGCTCGGCTCGGCCATCGGCCCGCACCCCTACCCGACGATGGTCCGCGACTTCCAATCGGTGATCGGCCGGGAAGCCCGCGCGCAATCGCTCGCGCTCGGACGGCTGCCGGACGTCGTGGTCGCGTGCGTCGGCGGCGGCTCGAACGCGATCGGGATCTTCAGCGCATTCATCGCGGACGCGGCGGTGCGGCTGCGCGGCGTCGAAGCGGGCGGGCGCGGGATCGAGAGTGGCGCGCATGCGGCGTCGATCGTCGGCGGCTCGGTCGGCGTGCTGCACGGGACCCGATCGATGGTGCTGCAGGACGGCGATGGGCAGATCCGCGGCACGCACTCGATCTCCGCCGGGCTTGACTATCCGGGTGTCGGTCCGGAGCATGCCGACCTTGCCGCACGCGGCCGCGCCGAGTACGTGGCGCGCACGGACGCCGAGGCGCTGGCAGGCTTCACGCTCCTGTCACGCACGGAGGGGATCATCCCGGCGCTCGAGCCGGCCCACGTGATCGCTGATCTCGCGCACATCCGGAACGAGCATGGCGCTGATCTCGACGTGCTCGTCTGCCTCTCCGGACGCGGCGACAAGGATCTCGAGACCGTCATGGAGGCGATCGGATGACCGTCGCCACCCTCACCGGAGCCGAGCGCATCGCTCGCGCCTTCGCGCGGGCCAAGGACCAGCGGCGGCTCGCCGTCGTGATCTACCTCACGGTGGGCTACCCGGACCGCGCGGCGAGCACGGGCCTGCTCCGTGCCGCGCTCGACGGCGGCGCGGACGTGCTCGAGCTCGGCGTGCCGTTCAGCGATCCACTGGCGGATGGAGCGACCGTGCAACGGGCGAGCGAGGCCGCGCTCGCGAACGGCGTCACGGTGGCCGACTGTCTCAAGGAGGCGCGCAGCGTGGTCGCGGAGCGTGATGCGCCCGTCCTGCTCATGGGCTACCTGAACCCGTTCCTTCGCTACGGCCTGGACCGGTTCGCGACGGACGCGCGGGACGCCGGCGCGGCGGGCGTCATCGTCCCGGATCTGCCGGCCGAGGAGTCGGGGCCATTCGACGCGGCGCTCGCGCCAGCCGGACTGGTGCGCATCGACCTGTACGCGCCGACGACGCCGGAGGCACGGCTCGCCCGGCTGGTGCCGCGCTCGCGCGGGTTCGTGTACTGCGTCTCGCTCACCGGCGTGACGGGGGCGCGCCGCGCACTCGCATCGGACGTGGCCGCCTTCGTGACCCGCGTACGGGCCCACACGGCGCTGCCAGTGGCACTCGGGTTCGGCATCAGCGAGCCCGCGCACGTCGCGGCGTTGCGTGGTCTAGTGGACGGCGTCGTGTGCGGGAGCGCGGCGATCGACGCCGTGACGGCCGCGAGCGACAAGCCGGCGGCCCTGCGCGCATTCGTGCGCGGCCTGGCCGAGGCGGGGAGGTCGTGATGGCGACCCGCGGCATCCGCGGCGCGACGACCGTCGAGCGGAACGACCGCGCCGAGATCCTGAAGACGACGCGCGAGCTGCTCGAGGTGATCGTGCGGCTGAACGGGTTGCGCGCGGAGGACATCGCGTACGTCTGGTTCACCGTCACTGCCGACCTCGATGCGGAGTTCCCGGCCTTCGCCGCGCGTGAGCTCGGCTGGGCGGAGGTCCCGCTGATGTGCGGACAGGAGATCCCGGTCCCCGGCGCGCTCCCCCGGTGCATCCGGGTGCTCATCGACTGGAACACGGCGAAGACGCAGCACGAGGTCCGTCACGCATTCCTGCACCGCGCCAAAGAGCTTCGGCCGGCCTGGGCAGTGGAGGTCTGACGTGCTCGTCGTGATGAAGCGTGACGCCACGAAGGCGGAGATCGATGGCGTCGTCCAGCGGATCACCGACCTCGGCCTGAGCGCGATCCCGCTCCCCGGCGCCGAGCGCACGGCCATCGGGACCTTCGGTGTCGCCGCACGGGAGTTCGCCGACCAGCTGGAGTCCCTGCCCGGTGTGGCCGAGATCGTCCTCGTGAGCCGCCCGTTCAAGCTGAGCTCACGCGAAGTGCATCCGGCCGATTCGATCGTCCGCATCGCCGACGTCGCGATCGGCAACGGCCAGCCCCTCGTCGTCATCGCGGGCCCGTGCTCCGTCGAATCGCGAGAGCAGACGATGGCGACCGCCCGCGCCGTACGCGCCGCGGGCGGGTCGTTGCTCCGCGGTGGTGCGTACAAGCCGAGCACGTCCCCGTATCACTTCCGCGGTCTCGGTCCGTCAGGCCTCGAGCTGCTGAGCGAGGCGCGCGCCGCGACCGGCCTCGGCGTCGTCACCGAGGTGCTCACGCCCACGGATGTGGAGCTCGTGGCGTCGCGGGCGGATTGTCTGCAGATCGGCGCGCGCAACATGCAGAACTTCGCGCTCCTCGACGCGTGCGGCGAGCAGCCCAAGCCGGTGCTGCTGAAGCGCGGTATGTCCGCGACGATCGAAGAGCTGCTCCTGTCGGCTGAGTACATCCTGGCCAAGGGGAATCAGAACGTGATCCTCTGCGAGCGCGGGATCCGGACGTTCGAGCGATACACCCGCAACACGTTCGACATCAATGCGATCCCGCTGCTGAAGAAGCTGTCACACCTTCCGGTCGTCGCCGATCCGTCGCATGGGACCGGGAAGTGGTACCTCGTCACGTCCGTCGCGCTCGCGGCAGTCGCGGCCGGGGCCGATGGGCTGCTCATCGAGGTCCACCCCTCGCCCGATCACGCGCTCAAGGACGGCTTCCAATCGCTCACGTTCGAGAATTTCGAGGCGCTCATGCGGATACTGCCGGCCGTCGCCGCGGCGGTCGGCCGCCCGGTGGCCGCGGCGGTCTGATGCGGGTCGGCATCGCGGGCTGCGGTCTCATTGGCGGCTCGCTCGCCCTGGCGCTCCGTGGCGCGCACGACGTCCGGGCGTACGACCCCGCGGGGACCGGGGAGATCGCGGGAGCCGCGCGCCTGGAGGACCTTCTGGCCGCCGACGTCATCGTCGTGGCGACGCCGCAGCAGCAGATCATCCCGACGCTCCGCGCGCTGGCGGAGTACTCGACCGGCGCGGTCCTGATGGACGTCGGCAGCGTCAAGCGGGACGTCGCCACGTTCGCCGAGTCCGCGCCGCGCGACGCCTGCATCGTGGGCGGTCACCCGATGGCCGGCTCGACGGATCAGGGGCTCGCGGCGGCGCGTGCCGACCTGTTCGCCGGGCGGCCGTTCTTCCTCGTGCCGACGGCGCGGGCTGACGAGCGCGCGATGGGCATCGCGGGAGACGTCGCGCGCGCGGTAGGGGCGATCCCCACGGTCGTGTCGGCGCAAGAGCACGACCGCATCGTCGCGACCCTGTCGGGTCTGCCGCTCGCCCTCGGGCTCGCCCTCGCGCGCGTGGGCGCGGACGTCGGCATGTTCGCCGGTCCCGGTTACCGCGATGCGACCCGCCTGGCGCAGACGCCACCCGCGCTGGTCGACGCGCTCCTCAGGGGCAATGCCGTGGAGGTGCGGGCGGCGCTAGCGCGCTTCCGTGCCGCGCTCAATGACGTCGAGCGGGAGCTCAGCTAGCGCGTCAGCGTCCGAGCTCCTTCAGCATCTCGAAGAAGTCGGGGAACGTCTTGGAGACGCTGTCGGCGCCCTCGATCGCCACGCCCGGCACCTGAAGGCCGAGGATCGCGAAGGCCATCGCGACCCGATGGTCGCCCCTCGCGTCGACGACTCCGTCGTGCAGCGACGCCGGCTCGATGCGGATCGAGTCGGCGAAGGCCGTCGCTTTACCGCCGAGGGCGATGATCCCATCGGCCACGGCGCGGATCCGATCGCTCTCCTGCAGCCTCGTGTGCGCGATGCCGCCAAGCTCCGTCGGCGTCTCGCACTGCGTCGCGATGACCGCGAGGCTCGGGAACACGTCCGAGCAGTCGCGCACATTGGCGACGATGCCCTGGAGCCCGCCGACGCGTCGCACGGTGACCGTGCCGCGGCCGCGCGAGACGGCGCAGCCCATCTCCTCGAGCAGCGAGAAGTAGCGCACGTCGCCCTGTCCGCCGTGGGTCTCGTGGGCATCGACGTTCTCGACGGTCACGGCGCCGCCGCAGATTGCGGCGGCCGCCGCGGGATACGACGCCGCGGTGGCGTCACCCGGGATCTCCCACGAGCGCGCCTTCACCTTCTGCGGCGCGACCGAGATCCGATCGACCATCGGCGCGTCCACCTTCACGCCGCGCTTTTCCAGCGAGGCGATGGTGAGGTCGACGAACGGCGCGGAGACGAGCGATCCGGTGATCTCGAGCTCGAGGCCGCGCTCCATCCGGGGCGCGATGAGCAAGAGCGCCGACGCGAACTGGCTCGATTGATTCCCGGGGACCGCGGCGTGGCCCCCCCGGAGGGGACCCGTGACCGTAAGAGGCAGCGCGTCGCCGTCGGCTGCGGCGCCCAGCTCGCGGAGCGCGTTCACGAGCGGGGCGAGCGGGCGATCGCGGAGCCGCGCCGAGCCATCGAACTTCGTCTCGCCATCGGCGAGCGTCGCGAGCGCGAGCGCGAAGCGCGCGACGGTCCCCGCCTCGCCCGCGTGCACGGGTCCCGTCGCATGCGGGATGGACTCAGCGCCGCGCACCGTCACCTGGAACGTCTGGTCCCACTCCACCTGGTAGCCCAGTGCGGCGAGGGCCTGACGCATCGCGCGCACATCCTCGCCTGGGTCGAGCCGGCCCAGGTCGAGCTGCGACCGGCCGTCGGCGATCGCCGAGAGCACGAGCTCCCGGTTCGCGATGCTCTTGGACGCGGGCACGCGCACGCGGACGTCGCGGATCGGGTGGCGGAACGGGATGATCGGGCGGGGGGTCACCGGACAGCGGATTATGGCCACGGATCGGATGAGACCGCTTTCGCCGTTCTTGGTCTTCGCGCTGATTGCCGGTGCGTGCGCCGCTCTGCCGGCCAGCCCTGCGGCAGGCTCAGCGGCCGCGCTCCCAACTGCGACGGGCGCGCCCGCGTCCGTGACGGCGCCGGTCCTCGGGCTCGATCCGCCGCGCGACAGTTCGCAGGCGCCCCGCTACGTCAGCGGTCGGTGGTCCTCGACGCTGCCACTGCTCGACGTGGCGCTCATGGTCACGCCCGAGCCGGCCTTCGCGTGCACGGTGGCCGTCGACCCCGGCCGTCAGAGCGGTGCATACGGGTGCGACGGCCTGCTGCCACCGGCGACGGACATCCGCCTCGAGCTCACCGCGACGAGCGATCAGGGCGTACGTGCTCGGGCGACGCGGAGCGTTCGCACGATGGCCGACCGGCTCAGCGGGGTGCCGTGGTTCACCGAGTTCGAGGATCCGAACGGCGAGGCCCTCGCGTGCGCGGCCGCGAGCGTGCGCATCATCCAGACCTTCACCACCGGTCGCGACGTCGCGACCGCGGGCCAGGTGCTCCTGCTCGGCCGACCGTTGAACAAGAGCGCCGATCCGGGTATCGATCCCGCGGCGATCGCCGCTGCCATCGCGGCCCTCGAGCCGGGCAACCGCTATCACTACTACCGCTTCGCGACCAGCGAAGCGGCCACCCACGCCGCGGTCTACTGGCTCGCGCGATCCGCCAAGCCGGTGATCGCGCTGTCGCTCGCGGGACAGCACGCGCCGATCATCACCGGCTACACCGGCACGATCGGGCCGACGCTCGGCGATCCGGCGAACATCACCGGCCTCGTCGTCGAGGATCCGCAGCGCGGTGACCTCGACCCCGCGACGGCGAAGCACCGCCCGGACAAGTCGCGGTCAGCTGCGTTCCAGACAGGTAAGGTCGTCGGCATCGATGAGTGGTACACCGACGACTGGTGGTTCCGGGACGCGTACAAAGGCTCGATCATCTTCAACTCTGACGCGAGGCTGCACGACGTCGACCGGAACGACAACGTCTATCCGAAGCCACACTGGGATGGGATGTTCGTGATCCTCGTCGATGACGGCGACACCGCAACGCCGGTCGATCGCGAAGGGCAGGTGAGACCGAAGTGACGGTCGAGGGCGGCCCTGGCTGGCAGTGGGAGCCTGCGAGGCGGCTCGACCGCGTCGCCCACGAAGTGGCGCTCGATTGGGAGCTCCGCCTGGGCCCGCGATACGAGTGGGCGCGCTACTCGTTCGCCGCTCCGGCGGGCGACGACGCCGTACTGAAGATCACGCCATCCGAGGACGAAGAGGCAGACCACGAGGGCGATGCGCTCGCATTCTGGAACGGGCGCGGCGCGGTACGCCTCTTCAAACGCGACGTCGGACGCCGCGCTCTCCTCATCGAGCGCTGCGTCCCGGGTCACGACGCGTCCGCCATCGATGAGCACGAGGCCATCCGAGTCGCCCTCGACACCGGTCGGGAGCTGTGGCGGCCGGTCACCCGCGGCCCGTTCCGCCGGGCGGGGGACGAAATGGCCCGGTGGCTACGAGCCCTGGAGCAGCGGAGCCTGCATCCGTACGTCCCGATCGCGACGAAGCTGTTCGCGTCCATGTCGCCGCGGCACGATGTCCTCGTGCACGGCGACTTCCATCATCACAATCTGCTGCGCCACACGGGTCGCTGGCTCGCGATCGACCCGAAGCCGCTCATCGCGGAGCCGGAGTTCGATGTGGTCACGCTCCTTTGGAATCCGTTGCAGCGCGAGCCGACCCGCGAGGGTACCGAACGCCGGATCCAGCAATTCGTGTCCGCCGGGCTCGACGAACAGCGCATCCGGGATTGGGCGATCATCCGAGGCACGCAGCTCGGCTTGCCGGTCGAACTGAACCAGTCGGCGTCAGCGCGTCAGCTCAGTGTCGTCTACTGGCTGTTGGAGTAGGCCCTAGGGCTTCGTGAGCAGGATCGCGTTCGGGAGCAGCCGGCCAGGCCCGACGGTGTACTGACCGCCGATCCACATCGCCGCCGTGCCGCCGCCGTCGAGATTGAGGGCGTCCTGCACGCCGAGGGCTTGGAGCACGTACTGCGAGTCGGTGATGTTCGCGTTCTCGACGACGAGCAAGTAGATGAAGGTGCCGTCGGTGCCCATCGAGCCCTTGAGACCCTTCTCCTGCTGCTTCGCGGTCTGCTCGGCCGTGGTGTCCAGGACGGCGCCGCCTTGCACGAGGAGCATGAACATCGAGATCCCGGCGGTGATCGGCTGGTTCGCCGTCGGGCCCTGCCCGTACACGTACGCGCGCCGGTAGTACGTCGGCGTCTTGCCGTTGAAGATGACGAGCCCGTTCTGCCCGATGAGGGCCGGCTTGTTGATCCAGGTGCCGAGGTCGCTGTTGTACATCGCGTAGTCGTACGAGTTCACCTTCCCGGCGCACTCGGCGTAGTCCGGCGGGCACAGGTACGTCCCGTGGATCCCGGCGTACGCCTGATCCGCCGCGACGTACTGGTCGAGCGGCTTCACCGGGCAGTTGTTCGCGCAGTACGACGAGTTCGCGGTGACGGTCTTCACCGTCACGTCGGCGAGACGCTCCTTGATCAGGTGCGTCGTGAAGGTGCCGCGCGACGTGGGCACGCTGAGCGTGCTCGAGCCGGTGGGGCTGTACACGCCGACGGGCGGGGGAGGCGAGCTGCCATCAGGGTTGAGGACGGTCACGTTCCAGAAGACGCCGACATCCTCCATCCAGGTCGCGCCCTCGACGAGCGGGCGGAGGTAGAGGCGGTACGTACCTGGCGTCAGCGGTGCCTGGATCGTGAACTGGAACCACGCGACCTGACCGGGCCCCACGTATGACGCCGGCTGCATCGCGATCCGGTTGTAGCGCGGCCATCCGGTGGCGGGCGAGCCCAGCGTGCCGTCGCCGCCGAGCGCGCTCGCGCGATCCTGTCCGGGCTCCGGTCCCCACGTCCCGAGGTACGCGACCTGGCCGAGCCGCCCGTTGACCCAGCCGAGCGAGCCGGCGTTGTAGTACGCGACCGTCGCGGTCGATCGACCTCCCGGACAGAGCGTCGGGTAGCCGCTCTGGCCATACCACCGCGCATGGAATCCTGGCGTCCCGCCGGACACGGCCGGCGCCGGGATGCCCGGGCCGCTGCTGGGGGTGCAGGTGGCGGCGGCCGCCGGGCGCGGCGCGGCTGGGCCGACCAACAGTGTGGCGACGACCAGCAGCACCGTGAGCAGACGCGCGGATCCGGCTCCCGTGACCACCATCAGGGGTAACGCGGCGGCCGGAGGCGGCGTTGTGCCTAGGCGCCTATGGCCGGAGGTCCTACGTGGTCGAGCCGTCCGCCCCGGGGTCCGGCTGCGCGTCCTCGAGCCGCAGCGCGAGCACCTTAGCGAGATCAGCGCGCGCGATGCGCATCAGGTTGACCGAACGGATCGGGCCGCGGTTGTAGTGATCGTCCACGAGGAGCGTCTCGTACCCGTAGGTCGCGAGGAACTCCGCGATCCGCAGGTTGTCCTCGATGGTGACAGCTGGATGCATCGAACGCGCGATGCGCCGCTTGCCGTACGCCGGATGCTCGCCGCGCGCGACGTGGTGAAGCGGCACTCCATCGAAGCCCGCGGCCGCGAGCCGCCGGACGGTCGACGCGCGCAGCTCCGGGGGGCGCTCGGTCATGAGCACGAGCGAGCCATCGTGCTGATAGGGGAGCAGCACGGCGGCGGCGCTCGGGTCGATGAACCGCTCAGGCTCGGACCACTGGTCGGGGCGCCATCTCGCGGTCAGCTCGTGCTCATTGCGTCGAACCGGCGGCTCGAGCGCCGGGATCGGCTCGCGGAGCAGGGGCTCGCTCCCGAACCAGTGGCGGTCCAGGGTCGCCTCGAGGTCCACCAAGACGAGCGGTCGGGTCTGCATCTTCCGGTCTCGTTGTGGCAACGATGCAAGACCGAGACCAAGCGAGCGTCCGCTCAGCGGCGGAGCGAGACCGCCGGGGCGTACTCGCGGACGAACGTCCGGTGCCACCACGCGCCGGTCTCGCGCCGTTCCGCGGGCGTCGTGAAGCGATACAGCCAAAGCCGGGCGCGGATCACCTGCGGCGGTCCGTCGGGAAACGGGTCACGCCGCAGCAGCGCGAGCGTGGGCCGGTCGCCCTCGAGGAGCTTCGCGAGCAGCGGCATGAACCAATCGTGGTAGCGCGGCGAGGAGAACGCGGCGAACCACATGAGCCAGTCGAGGCGGAGGTGGTACGGCGCGTACTGCGGCGGCCGCCGCCTCACGTCGCCCGGCTTCGCCTTGAACTCGTAGTCGCGCCACTCGCTCGCGTTCGTCGGGTCCCGGTCGGTCGTGCCTTCGATGATCACCTCGTAGCGCTTCTTCGTGACGCTGCCGAACGCGCCGTACGTGTTGACGAGATGCAGCGGATCGAAGCTCGAGTTCATGAGCTGCCCGGAGGACAGCAGGTTCTTCGCCGGGCGGTAGCTCAACGCGAGGACGAGCAGGGTCACGGCGATCACGAGGACGGCGTGGGGGAGCGACGACTCCATTGCGGCCGCTCCGATCGGCACCAGCCGGCCGAGCGCCGCGTCGTCGAAGCTCGCGAGCGCCAGGACGATCGTGATCAGGTTGAGCCACGCGAAGTTGCCGCTGAGCACGAGCCATGATTGCGTGGCGACGATCACGAGCCCGGCGATCGTGGCCACCGGCTGCGGCGCGAACAGAAGCCACGGGACGATGAGCTGCGCGACGTGGTTGCCCAGGACCTCGGCGCGGTGCAGCGCTTTCGGGAGCCGGTGGAAGTACCAGCTCAGCGGATTCGGCATCGGCTGCGTCTCGTGGTGGTAGTAGAGGCAGGTGAGGTCGCGCCAGCAGTCGTCTCCGCGCATCTTGATCAGACCGGCGCCGAACTCGAGCCGGAACACCAGCCAGCGGATCAGATAGATGAGCGGCAATGGCGTCACGGTCCACGCCGGTCCGAGGAAGATCGCGAGAAAGCCGGCCTCGAGCAGCAGCGTCTCCCACCCGAAGCTGTAGAAGGTCTGGCCGACGTTCACGATCGAGAGGTAGAGCACCCACAGAACGACCCAGACGAGCATCTCCAGGGGAAGCGGCCAACTATCGGGGATACCCGCGACGACCAGCACACCGAGCCCGAGCCCGGTCCACGCGCACACGCGGAGGAGCCGGTCCGAGTAGCGAAGGTGGAAGAGGCTGGGCGATACGCGGAACGGAACGTACGCCACGAACTGCGGGACCGGCAGGAGCCCGCGCTCGCCCAGCAATGGCGTGAACTGCTTCAGCGTCACGAGGAAGGCGATGACGTAGATCGCGCCGATGCCGCGCTCGATGGCCAGGCGCGCGAGCCAGTAGTCCGGCGCCTCGAGCCAGCTCATGGCGCGGTGAGGGTACCCGGTCGCCGGGGGTGCCGCGTGGTAGACCGACTACATGAACCGCCCTCCCAGATGCTCGTTGAGTTGAAGGCCGTGAACGGCGACACCGCGGGCTGGGAAACCCTCTACGAGCGCGAGTATCCCCGGCTGCTGCGCGCGCTCACGGCGATCGCCGGCGACGAAGGCGCTGCCGAGGACGCGGTCCAGGAGGCATTCGTGCGGGGATACAAGCAGGGTCTGGCGACGCTCGAGCGGCCGGGGGCGTGGCTCCTCGTCGTCGCGACGCGCGTGCTGTTCCGCGACCGGCGGCGCCGCTCGGCGGATGTCGCGGTCGAGACGGTGCCAGCGCCCCGGGACGAGATTCACTTCGCCATCGAGCGCGCCGACCTCCTCGCCGCCCTGCGGCAGCTCTCGGAGCGGCAGCGCGCGGTCGTCGTCGCGCGCTACTACTACGACCAGAGCTACGAGGAGATCGCCAAAGCCTTCTCGATCCGCAGCGGTACGGTCGGGGCGACGCTGTCGCAGGCGCTCGCCAAGCTGCGCGCGTCGCAGGCGGCGCGGCAGCTCCTGCGCGGCGCGCTGCGGCCGTGAACGAGCGGGATCAAGACACGCTCGGCGTCGCACTAGCCCGCGCGATCGACACCCAGCGGGTCCGGGAAACGCCGTTCGCCTCATCGCGCCTCGCGTCGCGGCTCGCGCCGGCGACCAGGCGCGGCTTCACGTTCCAGCTCGCGCTCGCCGTTGCGCTCATCACCCTCGGCGCGGCGGGCGCGCTCCTCGGGCAGACCGACCTTACCGAGGTCTCGTCGGTCGCGGGTATGGTCCCGGGCCTCGGACCGGTCACGCGCGCGGCGCCCGGAGCGCCGGTCGTCGTCGGTCACATCGAGGATGCGATCAACCCGATCACCGCGCGCTACGTCGAGCGGGTCATCGCGGACGCCCAGGCCGCGGGCGCACCGGCGGTCGTGTTCGTCATCAACACGCCGGGCGGGCTGATCGACTCGACGTATCGGATCACGACGACCTTCCTCAACGCGCCGTTGCCGGTCGTGACCTACGTCGCGCCCTCTGGCGCGCGGGCAGCGTCCGCCGGCACGTTCATCACCATGGCCGGCGCCATCGCCGCGATGGCCCCGGCGACGAACATCGGCGCGGCGCACCCGGTGGACAGCTCGGGCGGGGACATCCAGGGCGACCTGCGGCTCAAGGCGGAGAACGACGCGGCGGCGCAGATCACGAAGATCGCGAAGGCCCGCGGCCGGAACGAGCAATGGGCCGAGGACGCCGTGCGGAAGAGCGTGAGCGTCCGCGACGACGAGGCGGTCCAGCTCAAGGTCGTCGACCTCATCGCGCGGGACCTTCCGGACCTCCTCGCGCAGATCGACGGGCGCATCGTGCAGGTGAACGGGCAGGCCGTCCAGCTGGCCACGAAGAACGCAGCCATCGATGACGACGGCATGAACCCGTTCGAGACGATGCTCCACTTCGTCGTGGACCCGCAGATCGCGCTGCTGCTCTTCACGATCGGCACGTACGGGCTCATCTTCGAGCTCTCGAACCCGGGGCTCATCTTCCCGGGGATCATCGGCGTCATCGCCATCGTGATCGCGCTGTTCTCGTTCGGTACCCTCGACGCGAACGCCGCCGGGATCGCGCTCATGATCTTCTCGCTCGTCCTGTTCATCGCGGAGGTGAAGGTGGTGAGCCATGGGCTGCTGCTCGCGGGCGGGATCGTCTCGCTCCTCCTCGGCGCCATCATCGTGTTCCCGCCCGGGCGGCCCACGTTCCCCGGGCTCCGCTACACCGCCGATCCGGTGACGCTGCTCCTCGTCGTCGGCACGGCTGCCCTCTTCTTCGCGGTGGTGGTGCGGATGGCGGTCGGCTTCCAGCGCCTGCCGGTCGCGAGTGGCGCGGCATTGTTGGTCGGCTCGCTGGGCGTGGCGAAGACCGAGCTTGCGCCCACGGGGATCGTGCGCGCGGGCGGGGACGAGTGGAGCGCGGTGAGCGAAGGCGGGGCGATCCCGCAGGGGGCCGCGGTGCGCGTGCGGCGGATCGATGGTTTGCGACTTATCGTCGGCCCGGAGGCCTCGTCCTCCGGAAGAAGGGAAAACTGATGTCAACCGAGCTGGTAGCTCTTGCGTTCGTCCTGGTCATCGCGCTCCTTGTCCTGCGGACGGTGGTCCACATCGTCCCCGAGTACCAGCGCCTCGTCGTGTTCGCCCTGGGGCGCTATCAGAAGACGGCCGGTCCGGGACTCGTGCTGCTGCTCCCGCCACCGATCCAGAGTTCGGTGACCGTCGACTTGCGCGAGTTCAGCGTCGAGATCCCGCAGCAGACGTGCATCACGAAGGACAACGCGACGATCTCGATCGACTTCCTCATCTTCCAGCAGGTCGTCGAAGCAGCTGACTCCGTGATCAAGGTCCAGAACTTCCGTCAGCAGGTGCAGCAGATCGCCTCGACCACCCTTCGCGCAGTCATCGGCGACCTCGTGCTGGATGACGCGTTCGCCAAGCGCGAGCAGATGAACGAGGTCCTCCGGGTCAAGCTCGACGACGAGACCCATCGCTGGGGCGTGAAGGTGAACCGGGTCGAGATCCGGGAGATCGTGCCGCCGCGGGAGATCCAGGAGGCCATGACCAGGCAGATGACCGCCGAGCGGATCCGCCGCGCGTCGGTGACCGAGGCCGAAGGAAAGCGGGCCTCGGCGATCCTCGTGGCCGAGGGCGACAAGCAGTCGAACATCCTCCAGGCCGAGGGCGCTCGCCAGTCCGCGATCCTCCGGGCGGAGGGCTTCGCCCTCGCGTTGGGCAAGATCAACGAGACCGCGATGACCGCGGACGCCCGGACCATCACGCTGCAGTACTTCGAGGCGCTGAAGGCGCTCGGCACCTCGCCGGCGACGAAGTTCATCATCCCGACCGAGTTCAGCGCGCTCGCTGCGCCCCTCGCCGCGATGGCGCGAAGCGCGGCGGAGCCGCCGACGAAGGGCTAATCGCTAACGCCCGCGGGAGCGGACGAAGGGAAAGCGCGACCGGCCAGGAGGGGCGCTGTCCCCGCGATCCGCTTCCGCGAGCCGGACCGCCATCGGTCGGGCGAGGCGCCGCTGACCGAATGGCGAGTACACGCGTGGCGGGGTCTCGCGGAGCGGCGCGCGGAGGGCTGCGCGCGCGCCGCCCGCGGACGAAGGAAGGGGAAAGGCGATGGCGATGGCGACGGTTCACCTCGTGACGGCGAATTTGCCGGTTCCGAAGACTCCCCTTCGAACAGGTGTTCGCATCATAGAACGCGTGTTCCAACTGTCAAGAGGCTGCAAGCCGCCGTGAAATACTCGGTTTCGGTGGAGTCAACCGCGGTCGGCGTGGCCCTCGCCCCGCAGCGCCCGAAGCCGGTCCGGGAGCAAGCGGAGCTGCCGAACCACATCCTCGAGCCGGCCTGGCGGGGGACCCGGGTGCTCGTGCGGATCGGTCACGAGGGTCCGCGCTTCGTCGGCTACGACGGGCCGGTCGACGGCCCCCGTGAGCTCTTCGACGCGATCCAGGCGGAGACGCGCTCGGCGTCGGCGATCCTCGACGGCGTCCTCGTGACGAACTGGGAGGACGATCGCGATCTGGAGGTCGACCCGCAGGGGAACGCGTTCACCCGTGAGTCGCCGCGCCGGCAGATCTTCAGCGCGTTCGATCTGCTCGAGGTCGACGGCGACCCGCTGCTCGGGGTCCCGTTGCTCGAGCGCAAGCGGCATCTCGAGGGTCTCGTGACGCCGAGCCCGAACGTCCGGATCACCGCGTATGTCACCCGGGGACTGCGCGCGTGGCGCGAAACGCTCACGGGACTTGGATTCACGCGCGTCGTGCTGAAAGACTGGAACAGCCCATACTCGCCGGGCCAGACGGCGAGCTCGTGGCTGGTCGTGGACAAGCTCAACCCACCAAAACTGAAATGAACAAGGAGACCCAGCGCATGACGTCCGCAGCCGTCATCGATCACACCCAGCGGGACCCGTGGGAGGTCGCGACCGAGCAATTCGATACCGCGGCCGACAAGCTCCACCTCGATCCGAACATGCGCGGCATCCTCAGCGAGTGCCAGCGGGAGCTCATCGTCCACTTCCCGGTGCGCATGCACGACGGCGCGGTGAAGGTCTTCACCGGCTACCGGGTGCAGCACAACACCTCGCGCGGCCCTGGGAAGGGTGGCATCCGCTATCACCCGGCGGCGACGCTCGGCGAGGTCAAGGCCCTCGCGATGTGGATGACGTGGAAGTGCGCGGTCGTCGGCATCCCGTACGGCGGGGCGAAGGGCGCCGTCATCTGCGATCCCAAGACCATGACCATGCAGCAGCTCGAGACCCTGACCCGCCGGTACACGACCGAGATCGCCCTGCTCATCGGGCCCGAGCGCGACATCCCCGCGCCTGACGTGAACACGAATGCCCAGACGATGGCCTGGATCATGGACACGTACTCGATGCATGCCGGGCACACCGTCCCCGCGGTCGTCACCGGAAAGCCGCTGTCGATCGGCGGCAGCGAGGGACGCAACGAGGCGACGGCCCGCGGTGCGGTCTACACGATCATCGAGGCGTCCAAGCACCTCGGCATGGACCTGGAGGGCGCGCGCGTCGTCGTGCAGGGCTTCGGGAACGCCGGCTCGTTCTCGGCGAAGCTCATGGCCGAGCTGGGCGCCGTGGTCGTGGGGCTCTCCGACACGCAGGGCGGCATCCACAACCCGAAGGGCATCGACCCGAACAAGGTCGCCGCCTTCAAGCGCGAGACCGGCAGCGTCGTCGGCTTCCCAGGGTCGGAGCGGGTCAGCAACGCGCAGCTCATCGAGCTCGAGTGCGACATTCTCATCCCGGCCGCGATCGAGAACCAGATCGGCGAGCACAACGCGCCCCTGATCAAGGCGAAGCTCGTGGCGGAAGCAGCGAACGGGCCGACCAGCCCCGAGGCCGACCGGATCCTCTACGACAAAGGCGTGTTCATGATCCCCGACATCCTCTGCAACGCCGGTGGGGTCACCGTCTCGTACTTCGAATGGGTCCAGGATCTCCAGAACCTCTTCTGGCGCGAGGCCACGATCAACGCGCGGCTCAAGGAGGTCATGGTGCGATCGTTCAACGACGTCCTGCAGATGTCGCTGAAGCACAAGGTGCACATGCGGACGGCCGCGTACATGGTGGCCGTCGCTCGCGTGGCCGATGCGACCCTCACCCGCGGCATCTACCCGTAACCACGTGCCGTCCCGGCGGAGCCGGGGCGGCCTAGATCGGCGATCTGGTGCAAGAGCTCATCGCGGTCGACCTGGAGACGACGGGGTTCGATCCCGAAACGGATCGGATCATCGAGATCGGCGCGGTACGGGTGCGCCTGACGCCCGAAGGCGCCCAGCCGGGCGAGCGCTTCAACACGTTCGTCGATCCGGGCCGCGACATCGGACCGACGATCACGCGGCTCACCGGGATCCGGGATGTGGACCTCATCGGCGCGTTGCCGGTCGAAGAAGCCGTCGCGCGCTTCGCCGCCTTCGCCGGCGATGCCGTCTTCGTCGGGCACAACGTCGGCTTCGACCTTACCTTTCTCGAGCAGAACGGCTTCGCCCCCGGCGCGCAGCGCCTCGACACCGCCGACCTCGCGTCGATGCTCCTGCCCACCGCCCCCTCGTACGCGCTGCAGCGCCTCGCGGCCGACGGCGGCATCGTGCCGGCGGCCGCTCACCGGGCGCTCGACGACGCGCTGACCTGCGCTGCCGTGCTTGCGACCCTCGCGACGCGCGCACGGTCGCTGCCCGCCGCGCTGCTCGAGGAGGCTCGCTCGTACGCGGTGGTGCTCGGTCCCGCCGCGGAGCGATTCTTCGCTGACGCGCTCGGCGAGTCCGTCAAACACGCGTGGGGCAGCGTGACCTTCCCTGCGAGCGCAGGGGACCTGCGCGTACGCCCGGGCCGGGCGTTGCCCGCCCCGGGCGAGCCCCAGTCAATGGATGCGGCGAGCGCGCTCGCGATCGACGGTCCGCTCGCGCGATCGATCGAGGGGTTCGAGGACCGGCCCGAACAGCGGCAGCTCGCCATCGAGATCGAGCGGACGATGGCGACCGGCGGCGTCCTCGTCGCGGAGGCCGGGACCGGGGTGGGGAAATCGATCGCCTACGGCCTGCCGGCGCTGTCCCGCGCGCTCGCGGGCGAGCGGGTCATCGTGAGCACGCACACGCTGCCGCTCCAGGATCAGCTCGTGCGCAAGGATCTCCCGGACCTGCAAGCGGCGCTCGGCACATCCGTGCGCGTCTCGGTGCTGAAGGGCCGCTCCAACTACCTGTGCCCGCGACGGTGGCAGCTCTTCCGCACGCAGGTCGCCAC
>DASYVN010000141.1:0-4759 GCA_035937095.1 Candidatus Limnocylindria bacterium | reverse complement strand
GAGTGGAGGTGCGTGAGCAGCGTGTCTTGCGAGAGCGCACCGAAGATGCGGGTCGCGTTCGCCAGTCCGAGCAGCGCGGTGAGCCCGAAGATACCGAGTCCGAACTGGAACGCGCGATAGACAGCTCTGTCCACGGTCATGCCGTCGCTGCTACGGCCGGCAGCGTGCCACTAGCGGGCGCGCGAGTCCAGAGCCACGACCTGGATGTTCTCGGGGAGGGAGCTCCGCGAGAGGGACAGCTTGGCCACCGGCGTGATGTCCTTCACCCCGAGCTCGTGCAGCAGGCGCTCGAATGGGCTGTCCTTTTTGCTGCTGTCCGGGTCGTAGGACATCGGCACCACGACCCTCGGCTCGAGCTGATGGATGACCTCGGCCGCGACCGGCGCCGTCAGGTCGGCGTCGGCGCCGCCGATCGGGACGAGCGCGACGTCGATGTCACCGAGCTTCTCGAGGTCCGCCGTCGGAAGGACGTGGCCGAGGCCGCCGAGGTGGCAGATGACCAGATCGTCGAGCCGGATCGTGTAGATCGTGTTCCGGCCGCGTTTCGCGCCCTGTTCCTCGTCGCGGTACGTCCCGATCCCGGTCACCAGGATCTCCCGGACCTCGTACTCGCCGGGCCCCCGCAGCACGACCGGCTCCCCGCCGACCGACCTGAGGCTGCTGTGACGCGGGTCGTCATTGGAAATGGTGACAAGATCGGCGGCCGTCTTCGGGATGGCGGCGCCGGACCTCGGGTCGGGTGGATCGGTGAGCACGACACCCTCCCGGCCTCGCAGCCGGAAGCACGCGTGACCCAGCCAGGTCAAATCCATGGAGACGCTGAGAATACGCCGAAACACGGCGGCGGCGGTCGGGGTATCCGTTCATGACCGCACCAGCTGCCGGCCGGGAGGGCCGCGCTGACGCGAACGGACCAGGAGATCGTGCAGCGGCGCCGGTCCGGTGACGCGGACGCATACGCGGACCTGGTCGAACGATACGGAGGGCGGGTGTACAACGTCGCGCTGCGGATCACCCATGACGCCGATGCAGCGCACGACTGTGCCCAGGACGCGTTCATCCGGGCGTACCGCGCGCTCCATCAGTACGACCCGGCGTACCAAGCTCTCCGACCTCAAGGCCGGCGATACGATCACGATCGCCGGAACCCCTGACACGACCACCGGCACCCTCTCCGCGCAGACGATCGTCGCGGGCGTGAGCATCTTCGGTGATCTGTTCGGTGGCGGTGCCGGCAGCGGCGCGCGTCCGAGCGGGAGCCCCCGGCCGAGCCCGACCCGCTAGTGGCGCTCGTCCGACCGAGCGGCGGCTCGGCGGGCGGATACGAGTTGCGGGCGCTCTAAGTCGGACGACCGCGCCGTTCGTGCGGCGCACCATTGCGGCATGCGTATTTTCATCGCCGTGCTCGCGCTCGTGCTCACAGCCACGTGCGCGCCCGTCGGCGCAGCGCCGTCGGCATCGCCGGTCCCCTCCGGATCGCTGCCCGCGAGCAGCACGCCGTCGGCGTCTCTGCTCGCGGGCAGCACGTTCACGATGCCGGCCGACCGCGACATGATCGAGTTCCTCGCAGACGAGGGATCGCTCATCGCATACAGCTCGAAGGACGCGCCGCCGCCCTACGACTCGAAGATCCAGCGCGCGGACCCAGCGACGAACACGTGGCGGACCATCTATCAGACCGACGCGATGTTCATGCAGCAACGGGTCGCTGCGGGACGGATCGCCCTGCTCGAGTACCGCGAGCCGTTCCAAGGGAGCGGGGCGTTCTCGGTGAAGGTCGTCGTGGTCGACCTGTCGAGCGGTCGGGCGACGACCGTCGACGAGTACGCGCTGACCAGCGCCACGTACCACGGTGGCGGCGGTGGACCGCGCCGGCCCTGGAGCGCGCTCACGCTCGGCCCGGACCGGATCGCGTGGACCCGGCTGATCGAAGGACCGGGTGGATCGATCACCGGCGAGCTCGAGATCGCGTCGCTGACCGATCCGACGCCGCACCAGGCGATCGCCTCGTCAGGCGAGTGGATCGCGCCGCTTGCCATCGACGCCACGCGCCTGGTGTACGTGGTCGGCGGCAAGACCGAAGACCAGCTCCACGTCCGCGACGTCGCATCGGGCGGCGACACGATCGTCGCCCGTGCGACCGTGGGCAACACGGCCGTCGTGGGGTCACCCGGGATCGACTACGCGGCCGTCTCCGGCAAATGGGCGGTGTGGCCGGAGAGCGCTACGGCGCCGACGGCGAAAGGAGCGCCCTCGTTCAGCGCGACGATCCACGCCTTGGACCTGACGACCAGGGCGGAGCGGACGTTCGATGCCGGCGGCGCCTACTGCCCGCGTATCACTGCGGGGAGCCGCTACTTCGCGTGGTACTGCGGCTCGCTTGCCGAGCCGAACCCGCAGCTGTACGACGCAGCGACGTTGCAGCCCGCGACGGCAGTACCACCCGGCGTGGGCGTCGGCGCGGTCGCGGCCGACGACGGGGTGATCTGGTTCAACCTGGTCCCGAATGGCCGCACGGTCACGCTCTTCCGACCGCGCTCCTGATCACATCGATTCGGGCGCGGTCACTCCCAAGAGCCCGAGGGTCTGGCGCAGCGTGAGGCCGATGGCCTCGACGAGCCGGAGGCGCGCCTTCGAGCGCGCCCGGTCGTCGCCGACGACGCGATTGCCCTTGTAGAAGGCGTGGAACGCGCCGGCGAGCTCGAGCGCGTAGCCGGTCAAAAGATGCACGTTGTGCTTATCGCGGATCTCCTCGACGAGCTCGGGGAACCGCAGGACGAGCCGAACGAGGTCCAGCTCGGCGGGCTCCGTGAGGAGCGCGACGTCGGCGCCGGCCGAGCTGAGCCCGCGTTCCGCGGCCGTTCGGAAGATGCTGGCGATGCGGGCGTGCGCGTACTGCACGTAGTAGACGGGGTTGTCGTTCGACTGTTGCACCGCGAGCTCGAGATCGAAATCGAGCGTGCGATCCGCGCTCGCCATCAGGAAGAACCACCGCGCGGCGTCGACGCCGACGGTGTCGATCACGTCCTCGAGCAGCACGTATTGCCCGCGCCTGCGCGCCATGTTCACGAGGACACCCTCGTGGAGGAACTTCACGTACTGGTAGAGCACGACCTCCCAGCGGCCCTCGAGCCCGAGCGCGGCCATCGCGGTCTTCATCCGGCGAGCGTGCCCATGGGTATTCGCACCCCAGACGTCGATCTTCTTCTCGAGGCCGCGTTCGACGAGCGCCTCGCGGTGATAGGCGACGTCGACGCCGAAGTACGTCGGCACCCCGGTGCTGCGGATGAGCACGCTCTCGATGTCCTCACCGAACTCGCGAGACTTCAACCAGACGGCACCGTCGCGCTCCTCGATGTGGCCGTCCTCGCGCAGAGCCTCGATCGTCTTCATGAAGTAGCCGGACTCCATCAGCGCGGTCTCGCGATAGAACGTGTCGAAGCTGATGCGGAACTTGCGCATCGTCGCCTTGTGCCACTCGATGACGGTATCGAGCGCGATCCGCGCGAACTGCGGCGCGAGCTCCTCGGGGGTCTTGTCGTCGAATGCGACACCGGCCTTCTCGCGGATCGCACGCGCGAGATCGATGACGTAGTCGGCCGGATAGCCGTCCTCCGGGATCACAAGCCCGGTCTTCCCGCCAAGCTCGAGATAGCGGACCGCGACGCTCCGCCCGAAGACGTCGAGCTGCGTGCCGGCGTCGTTGATGTAGTACTCGCGCTGGACCGTCGCGCCTGAGAACGCGAGGACGTTGGCGAGCACGTCGCCGATCGGCCCACCGCGCGCGTTCGCCACGGTCACCGGTCCGGTCGGATTCGCTGACACGAACTCGACCTGGAGCTTCCGGCCCGTCAGCGCGTCGTTGCGGCCGAAGCGATCGCCCTCGTTCGCGATGACGTCGACCTGCTTCGCGAGCCACGCCGGGTCGAGCCGCACGTTGATGAAGCCGGGCGGCGCCGCGGTGACCGAAGCGATCCCGTCCCGCGCCGGCACGCGCTCGGCGATGGCCTTCGCGATCTCGAGCGGCGGCCGCTTCAGGGGCTTGGCCAGGCGCATCGCGATGTTCGCCGCGTAGTCACCGTGGTTCTTGTCCGCCGGGCGCTCGATCTCGACCGCCGCGGCGCGCGCGGGATCGCCCCAGTCGAGCGCATCGCCGGCGGCGAGCACGCCCGCGGTCACGGCGTCGTGGACGAGGTCGCGCGCGGTGGCGGTCATCGCGCCGAGTCTGCCGGAAGCATCGCCGCCGCGTCGCCGCGCGGCTCGTGCGTGCGGAAGAAGACGACCAGCAGCGTCGCGGCGACGAGATACGACGCCACGAGCGTCACGAGGTTCGCGGTGTACCCCGCCGCGCCGAGCTCGGCGCGAACGACGCCCGACAACGCGGCGCCCGCGGCTGACGCACCGTTCCAGCTGATCGCGAGGATCGCCACCGCGCCGGCGCGCTCCACCGGAGCGAATGAGGACAGCTCGATCGCGGTGAAGTTCGGCGAGGAGCCGTACATGAACGCCGCGCGCAGCGCGAGCGCGGCCCATGCGACGATGGGCTGTCCAGTGACCGCGGCAAGGAGCGCGAAGGGCAGCGACGCGAACACGGGGACGACGGTCGCCAGCACCGGTGGCAGCCGCGCGACCACCCAGCGGCCGTTGAGGACCGCGCCGAGGCTCCCGGCGATGGAAAGGGCTCCGATAGCGAGACCCACGCCGGCGATCGGTAGACCGAATCGGTCGGCGAAGAACAGGTTCGCGAATGGGAGGAAGC
>DASYVN010000140.1:0-4980 GCA_035937095.1 Candidatus Limnocylindria bacterium | reverse complement strand
AGCGCTCGCGCGAGCTCCAGCTGCTCGCGCGCCGTTTGCGTCTTGGCCCGCAGCTGCACGATCGAGACGCCCCCGCGGATGGCCGCGGCCACCGCGTCCACGAGCTCGGGGCCGGGCACGAGCGACGTGTCGGCGATGAGGTAGAGCCGCAGCGCGCGGCGGAGCGCGGCCTTATCCATGTGTCGCCAGCGCGTCGAGGAAGACGGGCCAGAAGCCGCCCGGCCCGTGTCCCGCCGCCGCGCGCGCCGCGGCGGCGAACGCGGCGTGCGCCGCGAGCGCGGCGTCGAGGGGCCCGCTGCCACGAGCGAGGAACGCGCCGATCATCGCCGAGAGCACATCGCCCGCACCCACGACGTGGCCGAGGACCGCGGCATCGACTGTGAGCGCGTGGGCGGCGGCGCCGTCGGCCGCGACGTCGCTGCCCTGACCGGTCGCGAGCACGACGGTGCGCAGCGCGGCGCTCGCCGACCGCGCGATCCGTTCCAGCGCCTGCGGCCCGACGTCGTCCGACCGGACCCCACGCAGCACCGGACCGTCGGTGATCCCGGCGAGCGCCGTCACCTCGGCGGCGTTGCCGCGCACGACGTCCGGCGCGGCATCCCAGGCGAGATCCCGGATGCACCGCGTGCGCCACGCGGAGGCGCCGCAGCCGACCGGGTCGAGCACGATCGGACGCCCGCGGGCGCGCGCCTCCAGAGCAGCAGCGTGCATCGCGGCGAAGCGCTCCACGGACGGCGTCCCGCAATTCAACACGAGCGCGCCGGCGTTCCCCGCGATCTCGGCGACCTCGTCCTGCGCGCTCGCGAGGATCGGCTCGGCGCCCACGGCCGCCAGCGCGTCGGCGACGCGGGTCGCGGTGACCGCATTCGTGATGCAGTGCACGACCGGCCGGCTCATCCGTCCCTCCGGCGGAGCGCCCAATCGTGCGCGACCGGACCGTGACCGGCGCCCAGCGGCACGGCGTGCTCCAGCGCCGCGGTCAGATACGCCTTCGCTGCCCGGACGGCGTCCGCCAGCTCGTCGCCGAGCGCGACGCGCGCGGCGATCGCCGCCGAGAACGTGCACCCCGTGCCATGCGTGCTTCGCGTGTCGATCCGTCTGGCCTCGAGACGAAGCTCCCGGGTGCCGTCAAAGAAGAGGTCGGTCGCCTCGCCGCTGCGGTGGCCGCCTTTCATCACGACGCTGCGCGGTCCGAGCGCCACGATCTCCCGCGCGGCGGCGCGCACGTCGTCGTCGGTCCGGATCGCGTGCCCGACCAGCACCTCGGCCTCGGGAATGTTCGGCGTGACGACGGCGGCGAGCGGGAGGAGCTCGTCGATGAGCGCGCGCACCGCGTCCTCGCGCAGCAAGCGGTCTCCGCTCTTCGCGACCATCACCGGATCGACCACGAGCACTCGGCCGAGATCCCAGTGGCGCAGGCGCTCCGCGACCACGCGGATGATCGGTGCACTCGCGAGCATCCCGGTCTTCGCGCCATCCACGCCGATGTCGGCGGCCACGGCGTCGATCTGCGCCGCCACGACCTCCGGCGAGATCTCCTGCACGGCTTGCACGCCGACGGTGTTCTGCGCGGTGATCGCGGTGATCGCGCTCATGCCGTACACGCCCAGGGCCTGGAACGTCTTGAGGTCCGCCTGGATCCCGGCGCCGCCGCCGGAGTCAGATCCCGCGATCGTGAGCGCGGCCGGACGGCCCCAGCGCTCTCGCGCGCCAGACGTCGCCACGCCGCTCATCGTGCGCGCGCCGGACGGTGCGCGTCGAAGAATGCGACCTCCAGCTCCATGGCCTGACGGTACGCGTCGCGCACCGCGTCGGTCGGCTCGGCGTACCGATCGAGGAGGCGCTCGAGCTCGGAGACGAGGCCGGCGAAATCGGATCCTGCGTACGTCGCGATCCACTCGGCGTACGGGTTCCCGTCCACCCGGGGAGCGCGCGCCAGCTCCTGCCCGAGCCAGGCGTAGAGGCGCATGCACGGCGTCAGCGCCGCGCAGGTCTGACCGGCGTCCCGGCGCGACGCGGTGGAGAGGAGGAAGCCGGTGTACGCCGTCGTGGCAGGCAGCGGCCGGACGGCGTCCAGATCGATGTGCCATCGCGCCGCGTAGGACGCATGCAGGCCCAGCTCGTTGAGTACGCCGGCCAGCAGGCGCGCGAAGGCCTCGAGCCCTTCGCGATCGGGGCTGTGCGCGAGCGCGAGCGCGTACGCGCGCGCGAACGCGTCGAGGAAATAGGCGTCCTGCGCGACGTATTCCGCGAACTGCGCCTGTGGCAGGTCACCCGTCGCGATGCCACGGACGAACGGACGGGTCAGCGCGGCCCGCGCAAGGTCGGCGTTCGCTTCCCAGAGCCGCTGCGACAGGCCGGCGCTCATTCGACCAGCTCGTTGGTGAAGAGATCGGCCGCCGCCGGCGCCGTGGCAAGCAGCCCGCTCCGGCAGAGGAAATCGGCGAACGCGCCCCAGCGGCCGGCGTCCTGCCGCTGCGAGGGGGCGAACGATCCGACCGTGGCCGCGAACGCGCGCTCGTGGAAGCGATCGTCGTGCGTGGGGTTGGCCCGCAGGTATGCCGCGAACGCGCGCGCGGGATCGGCTCGGGTCAGGGCAATGCCCTCGGCGGCGCGCCCGAGCGTCCGCGACAGCGCGCTCGCGCCCTCCGCGGTGAGCTCGTCCCGGGCGACGAACACGAGCTGATAGAAGGGCGGGATCCCGTGATCCGCGAGCTCGAACAGCCGCACGGGTGTGCCGCGCTCTTCGGCCTCGATGACCTCGTAGTTGCGGAACGCTCCCATCACCGCGTCCGCGCGATCTTCGAGGAGGGCTCGGGTGAACCCGAACCCCACGTCGACGAACGTCCAGCTGTCCGGGGCCAGGCCGGAGTGCTGGGCCATGGCCTGGAACATCACGCGATCGAACGGCTCGACGGCGTACGCGACGCGGCGGCCCGCGAGATCGCGCACCGCATGCACCGGTCCGTCAGCGCGGACCATCAGCGTGTCCAGGACCTGATCGATGAGCAGCCCGACGGCCCGGACCGGCAGGCCCCGCGAGCGCGCGAGCGTGACGTTCGGCTGATAGTTCAGCGCGAGGTCGACCTCCCCGTCGACCAGCATCCTGAGCGGCGCGTCGGGATCCGCCGGCTCGACCAGCTCGTCCCCGAGTCCGGCCGCATAGAGCGGGACGTGATCGGGGTTCACGAACCAATCGAGGGCGATCCGCATCAGGCGCCGGGAGCGGAATCACTCGCGGGTCCGGCGGCGACCCGGCCGGCGACCGCGTACACGACGAATGTGAGCGCGAAGGACGGAATGGTGGCCCCGATCGGCGACGGGAAGGGGAACGGCAGACCGATCGCACCGAGCGCGTCGCCGAGCCATTCGCTGAGGCCGACGAGGCTCGTGGGCGGCGCGATCCAGGTGTACAGCAGGAAGCCGAGCAGCCAGGTGCCGATCGCGAGCAGGTTCACGCCGCCGCGGTACCAGTACCGGCCGCCGCGAGCGAACAGCTCTCGGGCGTCGTACTGGCGACGGCGGATGACGAAGTAGTCGGCGGCGACGAGGCCGAGCAGCGGGACGAAGAACGACCCGATGAGCAGGAGGAACCACTCGTAGTCCGCGTTCTGCAGAAGGACCGCGAGCACGAAACCGATCGCGCCATAGGCCAGGACGAGTACTCGCTGGGGGAATCGCGCGATCAGGTTCTGCGTCGAGACCGCCGTCGAGTAGATGTTCGCGAAGCCCTCGTCGGTCTCGTCGGCCAGGATGATGACGAGCGCGATCAGACCGAAGAGCGCCGACGTTCCGAGGAATCCGACGAGCTCCTCGTTGAGGTGGCCCACGTCGGTCTTGAGCGCGAGCACGAACAGCAGCCCGAGACCGAAGAACGAGACGTTCGCCAGCAGGTAGCCCACGAATGTGCCCCAGAACGAGGCGGAGCGCGAACGAGCGAACCGGTTGTAGTCCGCCACGAGCGGGAACCACGAGACCGGCAGCGCGACGACGATGTCCACGCCGAGCCAGAAGCTGAGGTCGCCGGTGCCCGGGGTCGCGAGCAGCGCCCCCACGTCGGATCGGGCGAAGAGCAGCGCCGCCAGCGCGACCGTCGTCGCGAGCATCGCCCAGACCCCGAACTTCTCGAGCCAGTACCGGACCACGACGAGCGGGCCACCGAGCGCCATCGCCGTGCAGAACGCCGCGAACACGAATGCCCAGAACGGGTAGGCCGAGATCCCGAAGAGACGGGCGACGATGGCGTTCGCGAACTGCGCCATGACGAGGATCTCGAACGAGGTCCAACCGAGCAGCTGGATGACGTTGAGCACCGTGGGGAGGGCCGAGCCGCGCAGGCCCACCGCGGCGCGCGTCAGGACCATCGTGGGGACGCCAGCGTCGGCGGCGATGTACGCCGCGATCGACAGCAGCAGCACGCCGATGACGGAGCCGACGAGCGTCGCGGCGAGCGCCTCTCCGGCGCCGAGCCCCGGCACCAGGAGTGCGCCGGCCTGGAGCACGAGGAGGCCGACACCGAGGTCGCCCCAGAGCACGGCGAGGTCGAAGCCGGAGAGCCGACGCTGGTCTTGGGGAACGGGCTGGATGCCGATGGTGACGGACGCGACGTCATTGATCGCGGTCATGCTTTCCCTCCGCCGGTACTGTCCGGATCAGGTTCCAAGGGTTGTCGGCATCGTGCCGACTCTCAGCGCCCAGGCGCACCCCTAGCACTGCGGAGTGTAGGCGCTGTTCGCGCACGCGCAGGGCTGGCAAGCCGCGCTGAACTGCGGCGGCTACCGTTTCCAAAGGGATGGGGGAGCTTCCTAACAGCCAGCCGGCGGAGGCCGTTAGTTCCGTTGAGCGGGACGAGGACGCCGCGCTGGCTCGGCGCGCCGGATCAGGCGAGGCTGAGGCGTTCGGGGTCCTCTACGACCGCTACGTGGATGCGGTGTACCGGTACGTGTTCTACCGGGTACGGAACGAAGCAGAGGCGGAAGA
>DASYVN010000139.1:0-5379 GCA_035937095.1 Candidatus Limnocylindria bacterium | reverse complement strand
CGCCGAAGATGTTGATGAACACGCTCTTCACCTTCGGGTTGGCCAGCACGATCTCGAGCGCGGCCTTGACGACGGATTCCTTGGCGCCGCCACCCACGTCGAGGAAGTTCGCCGCGTGGCCACCGGCGTTCTTCACCGCGTCGAGCGTGCTCATGACGAGGCCGGCACCGTTGCCGATGATGCCGACCTCGCCGTCGAGCTGGACGTAGCTGAAGCCGAGAGCCTTCGCGCGCTCCTCCTGCTCCTCGTTCGGTTGCGTCTCCTTCAGCGTCGCGAGCTCGGGCTGGCGGTACAGCGCGTTGTCATCGACCTCGAGCTTCGCGTCGCCCGCGACGACGCTGCCGTCCTCTTGGATGAACAGCGGGTTGATCTCGATCGTCATCGCGTCGGTCGCGCGGAACACCCCGTACAGCTGTCGGGCGATGGCCGCGACGGCGCCGCGCTGCGCCTCGGGCACGCCGGCGTCGAAGCACAGGCCGCGCGCCGCGTAGCCCTGCAGGCCGAGCAGCGGATCGGGCCAACCGCGCGCGATCTTCTCCGGCTGGGTCGCGGCGACCTCCTCGATGTCCATGCCGCCGACCGTCGAGAGCATCACCACCGGGCGCCGCCGGTCGCGGTCGATGGTGATACCGAGGTAGAGCTCCGTCGCGATCTTCGCCGCGCGCTCGACGTAGACCCGGCGGACGGTGAATCCCTTGATGTCCATCCCGAGGATCACTTGCGCGGCGGCCTTGGCCTCGGCCGTGGTCTTCGCCAGCTTCACGCCGCCGGCCTTGCCGCGCCCGCCCACATGGACCTGGGCCTTGACGACGACGGGAAGTCCGAGCGCGGCCGCGGCGGCCTCGGCCTCCGCCGCTGTGGTCGCGACGCGGCCTTCGGGAATGGAGATGCCGGCGCGCGCGAGGACCTGTTTTGCCTGGAATTCGTGGAGCTTCACGGGCCTCGGACTCTATCGTTTCCGCCCATGCAGCGCGTCGTGGTCGGCGGTGGGACCTCCACGGGAAAGACCACGTTCGCGCGTGAGCTCGGACGTCGGATGGGCGTACCGGTCATCGAGCTCGACTCGCTGTTCCACGGTCCCAACTGGACGCCCACGCCGACGGATGTCTTCCGCGAACGCATTCTCGCCGCGACGAGTGGGAACGCGTGGGTGATCGACGGTAACTACTCCGCGATCCGCGACGCCACTTGGGGACGGGCCGACACGTTCATCTGGTTGGATCTATCAGCGCCGCTGGTGCTCTGGCGGCTGTTCAAGCGCACGAATCGGCGGATCCGCAGTCGCGAGGAGCTCTGGAACGGCAACCGCGAGAGCTTCCGCAACGCGTATCTCTCCCTCGACTCGCTGTACCTATGGGTGTTTCGATCGCATTGGACGCGCAGGCGGAACTGGCCGCGCGTCCTCGTTCAGCCGGAGTACCGGCATCTGGTGGTGCATCGCTTCCGCACACCAGGCGAGGCCGCCCGCTGGCTGCGCTCGATCGACGGGAATACGGATCGCACGGGTGTACGTTCAGGGGCGCCGTGACCACGGTCACGCGGGGAGACCCATGAAGATCGCGATCATCGGAGCCGGGAATGTCGGCGGCGCGCTTGCCGCGCAGTGGGCGAAGCTCGGTCACACCGTCACCGTCGCCGGTCGCGATCAGGAGAAGACGAAGGCGAAGGCCCAGCAGGTCGGCGCCGCGGCCGCGGCGCCGAAGGATGCCGTCAAGGACGCGGACGTCGTGGTGTTCGCGGTGCCGTCCGCGAATCTCGTCGAGGTCGCGAAGGAACTGGGCGACCTGGTGGGCAAGATCGTCATCGACGCGACGAACATCATCGGTCCGGCCGCGCGCACGACCGAGAGCCCGGCGCTCGCGCTCGCGAAGGCCCTTCCCGGCGCCAAGGTCGTGAAGACGTTCAACACGGCGTTCGCTCAGATCCACGACGAAACAACGGGCCTGCGGGAGCGGCCGTCGCAGGTCCTCGTGGGCGACGACGCGGGCGCGAAGGACATGGTGAAAGTGCTCATCGAGGAGGCCGGCTTCGAGCCGTTCGACGCCGGTGGGCTCGACATGGCACCTGACCTCGAGGGCTTCGCGCGGATCACCATCTCGCTGGCCTACGGGCCGGGCAAGAAGGGCCCGTTCTTCTACTACTTCAAGCGGTAGCCGTAAGCCGGCGCGTCTGCGGGCGGATATGAGGAGTGGTGACCAGCCGAACGATCGCTGTCAGCAGCCGCGCGCGCTCGAGGCCGACTAGCCCGCGACGACCTGCGCGAGGATCCGGAGCCCGAGCCCGATGACCACCCCGTTCGCCGCGACCGTGAGCACCGTGCGCGCGTTCGGGCTCAGCCGTCCGTGCAGCGAGCCGCTGAGGACGGCAAGGATCGCGTGCCACGTCAGGGATGCGGCGAAGACGCCGCCGACGAACGCGAGGGCGTCGTTCAGCACCGCGCCGGCGAAACCGAGCGCGACCGCGATGAAGTAGGCGAGCGTCGCGGGGTTCACCATCGTGATGGCGATGAACCGCACGTAGGTCGCGACCAGATCGCGCGCGTCCGGCGCGCCCGCACTCGGCGGCTCGCGTCGCGCGCTCAACATGCCGCGCACCCCGAGGCCGATGAGGACGACACCGGTGACCACCCGGAGCGGCGGGTCGATCGCGCCAAGGAGCGGGACGAGTGCCGCGCCGGCGAGCACCGCGACGACGCAGTACACGCCGTCGACCGTCGCGGTGCCCCAGCCCGCGGCGAGCGCAGGGGGGAAGCCGCGCTGCAGCCCGATGCGCACGATGAGCGAGGTGACCGCGCCCGGCGGCATCGCGATGGCGAAGCCGGCGACAAGGCCGGTGAGGAACGAAGACATGGCCGAACGCTAAAGGAGGCTGCGGGTCTCGCGCTCGATCTCGGCTACCAGACGCTTCGGGTTCGTGACGATCTGCTCGAGCGCCCGCGCGATCGTGCCGCGGTGCGCAGGCGCCAGATCCGCGGGGAGCTCGTCCTCGTCGAGGATGTCGATGGCCCCGTCCGGCTTCACCAGCACGTCGATGATGAGATCGCGCCAGGCCACCTGCGCGTCGCTGATCTCGTCGACGATCCCGACGTTGAAGTAGTACGCGAGGGTCTTCCCGTTCTCGAGCCAGTGGTACACGTTGTACGGCCGGTCGATCCAGAAGTGTCCCGCGGTGTAGCCGCCCTTCGGAATGACCATCCCGCCGACGTGCCAGTCGCGATCGAGGTCGTACCGGATGACCGCTCGCTTCCCCGGCTCGACCAGGAGCCGCCGGCACGCGAACTCCTGCACCGAGCCATCGAAGCGCGTCTTGCGCTCGATGACCGACCCGTCCTTTGACACTCCACTACGCATCCGTAGCATGACTATGGCGTGAGAGAGCTGTACCAGGTGGTGGAGGTCGGGCCCGCCTGGTATCAGGACAACATTCCCTGCCAGGAAGCCTGCCCGGTGAAGACGAACTGCCGGGGCTACCTGAACCTCGCGGCAGCCGGCGAGTTCGAGAAGGCCTGGGAGCTCGCGCTCGACCCGAACCCCATGGCGAGCATCTGCGGCAGCGTCTGCGCCGCCCCGTGCGAGACGGCCTGCCGCCGCAAAGAGGTCGACAAGCCGCTCTCCATCCGGTACGTGAAGAAGTTCCTGTCCGACTGGACCCACGAGAACGTCACGGTGGACGGCAAGGCCTACCGCCAGCCCGCCCCGCCGATCTACGGGCCACCCGCGAAGAAGGTCGCGGTCGTCGGCGCCGGCTGCTCCGGTCTCTCGGCGGCGAGCGATCTCGCGAAGCTCGGCTTCGGCGTCACCGTGTACGACGCGCTGGACCAGGCCGGCGGGACCACACTCGCGGGCGTGCCGCCGTTCCGCCTGCCACGCGAGGTCATCGATCGCGACATCGCCGGGATCGTCAACGAGAACGTCGAGCTGAAGATGTCGACCTACGTGGGTCGCGACATCAAGATGCGCGAGCTCACCGAGCGGTTCGACGCGGTCCTCGTGACGGCCGGCTGCTTCGAGCCGACGTACATCGGGATCCCTGGCGAGGACAGCCAGGGCGTCATGGCCGGGATCGTGTTCCTCGAGCGCGCGTATCGCGGGCGCCCCGTGGAAGTGGGGAAGCGGGTCGTGGTCCTCGGTGGCGGGTACACCGCGATGGACTGCGCCTCGACGTCATGGCGTCTCGGCGCCGAAGACATCTACATCGTCTACCGCCGAAGCCGCGACGAGATGGTCGTGGACGAGGAGGAGCTCGGCGAGACCGCCCGCGAGGGCATGGAGTTCGTGTACCTCGCCTCGCCCGTCGAGGTGCTCGCGGACGCGAGCGGCCATGTCCGAGGCGTGCGCTTCGTCCGCAACCGCCTCGGCACTCCGGACGCGAGCGGCCGGCGCGCGCCGGAGCCCATCGAGGGGTCCGAGTTCGAGGTCCCGTGCGAGACGGTGCTCCTGGCGCTCGGTCAGGCGCCGGACCGGACGTTCATGGCCGACTTCGAGCAGTTCCGGGTGAAGCGCTGGCGCGACGTGAAGGTCGACCCCGAAACGTTCCAGACCGAGGTCGAGTCCATCTTCATCGCCGGCGACTACCGCACCGGCCCGACCACGATCATCGAGGCCGTGGCGGAAGGACGTTCCGCCGCGCAGCAGATCGCGCGGTACCTCGATCCGATCGCGGCGTCGGTCGACGTCCCGGAGTACCACGAGATCGTGACGCTCCGCCGCTCGAGCACGGCGGACAATACCGGGCAGATCGCCGGCGAAGGCGAGCTCGCGCGGATCTACCACAATATGTCCGTCGACTACGACCGGATCCCGCGGCAGGAGATGCCGAAGCTCGCGAAGGGCGAGCGGCGCGGCCTGTTCCTCGAGGTGAACCGTGGCTACGAGACCGCGCAGGCCGTCGCGGAGTCGGACCGCTGCCTGAAGTGCAACTTCAACATCGAGATCATCGGCGAGCTCTGCATCATCTGCGGTGGCTGCGTCGACGTCTGCCCGATGGATGTGATCCACATGGTCGACATGGCCGACATCGTCGACGACGGCTCGATCCCCGGCGTCGGTCAGGCCAAGCAGTGGGAAAATGGCGTCGCGTTCTTCCTTGACGAGACCGCGTGCATCCGCTGCGCGCTCTGCATCATCCGCTGTCCCACCGACGCCATCACGATGAACCGCTACGGCGCCGTGACCCCGTCCGTCGGACGGATCCTCCCGAAGGAATCCATCGATGACGAGATCCATCTCGACCTCACGGTCGGCGGCGGCAAGTCGATCCGGCCGCTTCCCATGTACGATCCCGTCGTCGCGTCCGGGTACAAGCAGCTCAACGGGCACAACGGCAACGGGGATCCCCACACCAATGGAAAGGGCACTGCTGTGGACCGCGAGACAGCGC
>DASYVN010000138.1:0-17421 GCA_035937095.1 Candidatus Limnocylindria bacterium | reverse complement strand
CGAGCGCGTGGTATCGCCGCTCAGGGCGGCGGACGACGCGGTCGTCGTGCAGACCGACGGCCTCGCCGTGCGCGAGGCGCTCGACAAGGTGCTGGCGGCGATCCAACGGGCCTGACTGGACTCCTCGGGGATCCGATCTGGCCCCAGCGGCGACTGTGGGTCTGGCAGCTGCTGTTCCCCGTGGTGCGCGCGGTCGCGTTGGCGTTGTTCCCGATGAAGCTCGAGGGTCGCGAGCGGATCCCGACGCGCGGGCCGTACATCGTGGTGGCCAATCACGTGAACTGGAAGGACCCGCCGGCCCTCGAGTTCACCTTCGGCGTCGCCATCCGCTTCATGGCGAAGATCGAAGCGTTCGGGATGTTCTTCCTCGGTGGCCTGCTGCGTGGCATCGGATGCTTCCCGGTGCGCCGCGGCGAGGCTGATCGTCGCGCCGTCGTCACCTGCTTGCACGTGCTGCGGGCCGGCAATCCACTCGGCTTCTTCCCCGAGGGGACGCGGAGCCGCGAGCGGAAGCTCGGGCGGGCCCATCCGGGCATCGCCTTCCTGGCGCTCCGATCCGAGGTGCCGATCCTGCCGGTCGGCGTCACGGGCACGCCCGAGGCGAAGCCGTTCCGATCGGACATCCTCGTGCGGGTGGGCGAGCCCTTCCGCGCGAGCGAGCTCCCCGAGGCCGCGACGCACGACGAGCAGGCGGTCGCCGACGCGATCATGCGTCGTGTCGCGGCGCTCCTGCCCGAACAGATGCGCGGCTATTACTCCGATGCGGTCCAAAAGCGCACCTAGGCCCGTACACTTGTTGACATGGAAGTCCTCCTCGCGCGCGAGAATGGGTTCTGTTTCGGGGTCAAAAAGGCCGTCGAGCTGACCGAGGCGGCGGCCGAGTCCGGCCGACCCGTGTTCAACCTCGGCCAGGTCGTGCACAACCCGAAGATCAGCGAGCGGCTGGCCGCGCGTGGCGTAAAGGTCATCACCGACCCGGCCGAAGCCGGCTCCGGCATCGTCGTCATCCGCGCCCACGGCGTGCCCCCGGCCGTCCGCGCGAGCATCGAAGAGCACGGCCTGGAGTGCATCGACGCGACCTGCTCGCTCGTGCTGCGGGCGCAGCGGTTCACGAAGCAGCTCGCCGATGAGGGCTACCGGGTGATCATCCTCGGCACGCCCGAGCACCCCGAGGTCGTCGGCCTGGTGGGGTTCGCGGGCCCCGACCACATCATCGTCGAGACGAAGGACGAGTGGGAGCGGCTCCCGAAGATGAAGAAGGCCGGCGTCGTCTCGCAATCGACGCAGCCGCCGTGGGCGTTCAAGGAGCTGGTGAGCCACGTCGCCGAGATCAGCCAGGAGATGAAGGTCTTCAACACGGTCTGCCCGGTGACGATCAAGCGGCAGAACGCCGCGACCGAGCTCGCGGGTGAGACGGACATGATCCTCGTCGTCGGCGGGAAGAACTCCGCCAACACGCGGGAGCTCGTGAATCTCGCGCGCATGCAGGGCAAGACGGCGTACCACATCGAGCACTCCACGGAGCTCGAGCCGTCGTGGCTCGAGGGCAAGGAGCGCGTCGGCCTCATCGGCGGCTGCTCGACGCCGATGGAGACGCTGCTCGAAGTGAAGGAGCGCGCCGAAGCGCTGGCGGGCTAGATGGCGCGTGCGGTCGTCGCCATCGTCGGCCGTCCGAACGTCGGCAAGTCCACTCTGTTCAATCGTCTCGTCGGCGAGCGCGTCGCCATCGTCGAAGACCATCCCGGCACGACCCGAGATCGGATCTACGCGACGGCGGAATGGCGCGGCCGCGAGTTCGCGCTCGTCGACACCGGCGGCCTCGACGACCCGAAGGCCGGACCCATGGAAGCCGCAGTGCGCGCGCAGGCGGAAACGGCGATCGATGAAGCGGACGTCGTCCTGTTCATCGTCGATGCGAAGGCCGGCATCCTCCCGGTCGAGCACGACGTCGCCGACCGGCTCAGGCGGAGCCGCAAGCCGGTGCTCATCGTCGCGAACAAGAGCGACTCCTGGAGAGGCGAAGCCCAGGCCGCGGAGTTCTACGCACTTGGCCTCGGCGACGTCCACACGGTGTCCGCGATGCAGGGCACCGGCACCGGCGATCTCCTCGACGCGGTGTTCGCCGCACTACCGGCGGAGGAGGCCTCCGAGGAGCAGTACGCCGCGAAGGTCGCGATCATCGGTCGCCCGAACGTCGGTAAATCGAGCTTCCTGAACATGCTCGTCGGCTCCGAGCGGGCCGTCGTAAGCGAGATTCCGGGAACGACGCGCGACACGGTCGACACGGCACTCGAGCGCGACGGCAAGCGGATCCTCCTCGTGGACACCGCGGGCATCCGCCGCCGCGGCAGCATCGCGCACGGCATCGAGCAATACGCGCTCCTCCGCACGGTGCGCGCGATCGAGCGCGCCGATGTCGCGATCCTGCTCATCGACGCCCTCGAGGGCATCGTCGACCAGGACGTGCACAACGCCGGCTACGCGCTCGAAGCCGGCGTGGGGCTGGTGCTCGCCATCAACAAGTGGGATGCTGTCGATCGCGGCATGGAGACGACCGAACGTTTCAGGGCCGACGTGGCGCGCGAGTTCCATTTCGCGCCCTGGATGACGAGCCACTACACCTCGGCGAGGAGCGGGCGCAACGTCCCTGAAACGCTGGCGGACGCCGTGCGAGTGGTCGAGAGCCGTCACACCCACGTATCGACCGCAGACCTTCATCGGATCCTGGTCGACGCGATCGGCGCACACCCGCCGCCGCCCGTACGCGGCAAAGAGGTCCGCTTCCATCACGTGACCCAGGCCGAGGCGCGGCTCCCCACATTCGTGTTCTTCGTCGATCGGCCCGATCTCGTCCACTTCTCCTATCAGCGGTACCTCGAGAACAAGCTCCGGGAGCGCTTCCCGTTCCCCGGTACGCCGATCAAGCTGCAGTTCCGCGGAGCTCGCGACTGATGGACCTCGTCCGGATCGCCGCGTGCGGCGTCATCGGGTATGGGATCGGGTCCATCTCGAGCGGCTACCTCGTCGGCCGGATGTACCGCAACGTCGACCTCCGGACGGTGGGATCCGGTTCGACGGGCGCGACGAACACCTTGCGGACCCTCGGCCTCGGTGCCGCGCTGCTCGTGGCGATCCTGGACATCCTGAAGGGCGCCGTGTCGGTGGGGGTCGCGTCGGCGATCGTCGGCGGCCCCTCCGACGAGCGGACCATCGCGACGGCGGTCGCGGCGGTGGCGGCGGTGGCCGGCCACTGCTGGCCGGCGTTCCTCGAGGGCCGCGGCGGCCGCGGCGTGGCGACCGGCTTTGGGGCGCTCCTCTTCATCGCGACACCGGCCTGGCTCGGGTCCGTCGTCGCGTTCATGCTCGCCCTTGCGATCACCCGCATGGTGAGCGTCAGCTCCCTTGCCGCCGTCGCGGGCGCGGTCATCGGCTACGCCGTCTTTGTCTTCGCCGGATACCTCTCGTTCCACTGGGCGGTGCTCGGTTTCATCCTCATCGCCGGCTCGATCGTCACCTTCCGCCACCGCGCGAACATCGCGCGGATCCTGCGCGGCAACGAGCCGCGGCTCGGACGACGTCGATCCCCGTCGACGTAGCCGTCCTCCAGGCGGGGTCCTGGGGAACGACGCTCGCGACGATCCTCGCCCGCGACGGCGGACGCTCCGTCGTGCTGTGGACCCGCGACGCGGCGCGAGCGAACGAGATCGCGGCGCGCCGCGAGAACGCCCGCTACCTGCCGGGCGTCACCATCCCCAACACGGTCGTGATCACCGACGATCTCGAACGCGCGATGCGCGCCGACGCCGTGGTCGTCGCCACGCCCGCGCAGGGCGTTCGCGAGCTGCGCGACCGCGTGGCCCCGCTGCTCCGGCCATCGCACCGCCTGTGCTCGGCGACGAAGGGCCTCACATCAGACGATTCGCGGCGGATGAGCGAGCTCTGGGGCGACGTGATGCCGGCTTCGAGCATCGCTGTCCTCTCTGGGCCGAACATCTCCCGCGAGATCGCCGCAGGGCTCCCCGCGCCGACCGTGATCGCCTCGACCGATCGCGACACGGCCAAGGCGTTCCAGTCCCTCATCGGTACCCCGATGTTCCGCGCGTACACGAACGATGACGTGGTCGGCGTCGAGCTGTGCGGCGCGCTGAAGAACATCGTCGCCCTCGGTGCGGGCGCGATCGACGGCATGGGCTACGGCGTGAACGCGAAGGCGGGCTTCATGACCCGCGGGCTCGCGGAGATCGCCCGGTACGCGTTCGCCAGCGGCGCCAATCCGCTCACGTGCGCCGGCCTCGCGGGCTTCGGCGACCTCATCGCGACCTGCACGAGCGCGCACTCCCGAAATCGGACGGTGGGGGAGCAGCTCGCGAAGGGCGCGACGATCGCCGACATCAAACGCCGCCTCGGGGGCCAGGTCGCCGAGGGGATCGGGACGACCGAAGCGGTGCACGCGCTCGCGAAGGCGAAAGGGGTCGACATGCCGATCGCCGCCGAGACCTATCGCGTGCTGTTCGAGGGGAAGCCCGTCCGGGACGCGATGCGCGGCCTCATGGACCGGGAGCCCGGCGAGGAACTCTCGGGCCCGCTTGCCGAGGTCTCGCGACTCCTCCGTGTCACCACGGGAGACGCCCGGCGGCGCGACTGACGGGCGGGGTGGGCCAGGCGCTCGATCCCGATCGCGATCAGTTCGCTCTCCATTTCGATTGCCGCTCTTCCCCTCGTGCTGTCCGTCACTCACGATGCGAGGCAGGGAAGTGACATCCATCCGTAAAGCGGCTGTGAAATGGCTGGCAGCGGCGGTCGTCGCCGCCGCGTGCTCGACCCCGACCCCGGGCGTAGTGCCGACGGCCGCGCCGGTCAGGCACAAGCTCCAGGTCGTCGCGGCCGGCGCCGACGGCCCGGTCTCCGGTCTCCGGGTCTGCGCGGCGACCCTCGCGGGCGCGCAGTCGTGCGCGCCCACCGGACCCGACGGGATCGCCACCTTCGACCTCCCAGTGGGTGCCTACCAGGTCCGGTCGGAGGCGCCGGCGAGCCAGCGACGCCTAGGGGAGCTCGTCGGTGCGGACCTCACCCAGGGCAACGCGTCCGTGCGTCTCCAGTTCGAGAAGATCCGCCGGATCACCGGGACGATCACCGATACGGCCAACACGCGCGTGCCCCTAGCACCCGTCTGCGCGAACCCGCTGTCGCTCGCGGCGACCGTCTGCGAGAAGAGCAAGTCCGACGGCACGTACGCGATCGACGTGACACCCGGTCTCTACAAGATGAGCGTCGACGGCGCGCCGGGGTTGAAGCTGCTCGCACAGTGGGCCTACGGTCGCGTCTCCAGCGGCGAGGCCGATGTCGTCGACGTCCGCTCCGCGGACGCGCCGGGCATCGACGTCGCGCTCCGGCGGGGCGTGACCCTCCAAGGCACGATCACCGCGACGGATGGACACCCGGTGAAGAAGGCGCAGGTCTGCACGCACCCATTCAGCCAGTCGCTGCCGTGGGATTGCGAGCGCACCGACGATCACGGACACTACGTCGCCCTACGCGAGCCCGATACGTATTGGGTCTGGGTCATCCCGCCGGACGACGACCCGCTGCTGATGCAGTGGTTCGATGACGCGGCGGTCGGCGTCGGCGCGTCGTCGGTCGCGCTCGATGGCGACCGCACGATCGATCAGGTGCTGGGTCCGGGGCCGTCGATCGTCGGCCACGTGACCGATCCGAGCGGCGCGCCCGTCTTCCACGCGTTCGTATGCGTCGACACCCCGTTTCCCACCGGGCGGATCTGCCGTCCCACCGACGCCGCGGGGGCATACCGGGTGACGACCCGTCCGGAGACCTACCTCGTCCAGATCATCCCGCCCGACGGCAGCGAGCTGCTGCCGCAGTACGTGGGCGGCGGCAGGACGTGGCTCGACGCGAGCACCGTTACGGTCCGCTCGCAGAACGTGACCGTGGACGTGAAGCTCCAACACGGCGCCAGGGTGAGCGGCGTCGTGCGTAGCCAGACCGGCGTGCCGCTCGAAGGAGCGTCGGTGAACGTGTCCGACGCGCAGGGGTTCCTCACCGCGGCCTACACGGACGCCTCCGGCGCGTACTCGCTCGCCATGCCGCCGGGGCGGTATACGTTCGACTTCTTCGCGCCATTCACGAGCCAGGTGGTGAGCATCGAAGGTCGTCCGGTAACGGTGGACAAGACGATGACCCTCGACGTGACCCTGGCCGACGCCAACCCCTGACCGCGCCCATAATCCGAGGCACATCCACCGGGGAGGACGACTCATGGACCTGCGCTCACTGATCGCGCCACGCCTCGTTGCGCACGCGCACTGCGACATCCCGTGCGGCATCTACGACCCGACGGCGGCGAAGGTCGCGTCCGACACCGTCGCGAAGATGGTCGAGAAGATCACCGGATCGGCCGGCACGGACGAGGCCAGTCGCAACACGTTCATCCGCTCGGTCGCGGTCAAAGAGGAGCACGCGCAGATCTGCAAGCGCGAGCTGCTCATCCTTTGGACCGACTACTTCAAGCCGGAGCACCTCGAGAAGTACCCGAAGCTGCACGACACCTTCTGGAAGGCCGCGAAGCTCTGCTCCAAGAACAAGCAGAGCGTCGACGCGAAGGCCGCCGCCGATCTCCAGGCCGCGGTGAAGGAGATCGCCGACATCTTCTGGGCGACCAAGAAGTGAGACCGGCGACCCTGCTGTTCAGGGTCGCCGTAGCCGGCCGCAGCATGGAGCCGACGTTCAAGGACGGTGATTGGCTGCTCGTCCGGCAGCTGCGGCGCGCGCCCCGGGCCGGCGAGGTCGTCGTTGCGACCGATCCGCGCGAACCGGCCCGCCTGCTGGTGAAGCGCGTGCGCGCGGTCACCGGCGATCGCGTGACCGTCCAGGGTGACCACGCCGACCCCGCGGAGTCGACGGATTCGCGCGAGTTCGGCCCGATCCCAGGCTCCGCGATCGTCGGCCGGCCGCTCCTCCGCTACGCGCCGCTGCATCGCTTTGGTCTCGTGAAGTGAGGGCAGACGTGACGTGCGCGCGCTGCCGCAATACGCGCGAGGGCGCGGGCAAGACCGGACTGCCCGGCGCGCTTGGTGAGGAGATCGAGCAGCGCGTGTGCGCCGAGTGCTGGAAGGAGTGGCTCGCGACGCAGATCCGGGTCATCAACCATTACTCATTGCGCCCCGCGCTCCGCGAGGATCGCGAGAAGCTGTACGCATACACGCGCGAATTCCTGAATCTCGCGACGTAATATCACACCGGTGAGCGAGGAACGGAGCATCACGTCGGTGGCCGAGGGCGACGTCGGCCAGGACGGTGTGTACGTCTATTGCATCATCGAATCCGGCGAGCCGCGGACGTTCGGCAAGATCGGCATCGGGGGCCGCGGGGACGACGTCTTCACGGTCCACCATCGCGACCTCGCCGCCGTCGTGAGCCGCGCGCCCCTCATCGTGTACGACCCGACGCGCGAGAACGCTCTCACCCACGAGCACGTCCAAGAAGTGGTCATGAACGAGCACGGCTTCACCCCGGTGCCGATGAGCTTTGGCACGCTCTTCAAGACGGACAACGACACGGTGGAGTTCCTGAAGGACACCTACGACGCGCTCCGCGATGTGCTCCAGAAGATGAAGGACAAGCTCGAGTTCGGGCTGAAGGTGAACTGGGAGCGGGACGAGGTGCTGCGCGAGATCGAGGAGCAGAACGAGGAGATCCGGCGGCTGAAGGCTGAGATCCAGACCAACACGCAGTCCTCGACCTACTTCGCACGGATGCAGCTCGGCCGGCTCGTGGAGCAGGCGCTCGCGGACAAGTCCGATACGTACGTCCGCGAGATCTACGACCACCTGCGGGACGCCGCGATCGCGTCGCGGTCCAACAAGGTGATCGGCGACAAGATGATCATGAACGCGGCGTTCCTCGTGGCCCGCGATCAAGCGGAGCATTTCGACGCGAAGGTCCACGACATCGGGAAGAGGTTCGAAGGCAAGCTCTCGTTTCGCTACACCGGGCCGTGGCCGCCGTACAACTTCGTGACCATCCGGCTACAGCTCGAGCGCTCGGCCTCGGTCTAGGCCGTGTTCGGACTCGGCAAGCTCCTCACGCTCCCGTACTCGCTGCCGGCGGCGGGTATCAAGTACTGCATCAACAAGGTCGTCGAGATGGCCGAGCAAGAGATGACCGACGAGACGCCGGTGAAGGAGGAACTGCAACTGTTGAACATGCGGTACGACGACGGCGAGATCGACGAGGCCGAGTTCCGTCGGCTGGAGGCGCCGCTGGTCGCGCGCTTCTCCGCGATCCGCGCGTATCGCAAACAGCTCGCGGAGGAGCAGCTGGGCGGCCTCCTCGCGGAGACCCTGACCGAGCGCGTGGCCATCATCGAGACACCCCTGGAGCTCGAGCCGCCCGCGTGAGCCTGGTCTACGTCTATGCGATCGCACCTTCTGGATGCGCTGGCCCGGCCGACCTGCGGGGCATCGGTGACGGCCGGGTCCAGGGTATCCCCGAGGGTGGCCTCGTCGCCTTCGCGAGCGAGGTCCCCGAGAGCGAGTTCGCCGAAGCGCCGCTGAACGCCAATCTTGCCGACATGGAGTGGCTCACCCCCCGCGCGGTGCGGCATCAGGAAGTGAACGCCGCCCTCGCGGCCGGCTGCGACCCGCTGGTTCCCCTGTCCTTCGGCGCCGTCTTCCGCGATGCCGCCGGCGTCACCAGGATGCTGCGCGAGCGCGCCACCGAGCTCGCGCCACGGTTCGAGGCGCTGCGCGGCAAGGCCGAATGGATCGCGGTGATCCGCCGGGATCGCCATCGCGCGCTCGTCGCGGTCGAGTCGGGGAGCGACGCGCTGCGCGCGCTCCGCAGGGAGATCGACGCGGCCGGACCCGGCCGCGGCCACCTCATCGCGCGGCGGCTGGATGAGACGAAGCGGCAGGAGCTCCGCGCGGGCGACGCGAACGCGGTCGCCGCTGCGACCGAGGCGTTCGCGGGCACCGGTGCGCGGCTGTTCCGGGAGCCGCTGGTCGAGGACGCCGCCGGCACGATGCTCGCGCGGTTCTCGGTGCTCGCGGCGCGGGATGGCGGGGCGGCGCTCGAGCGCGCCGGCGCCTTCATCACGAACGCGTGGGGCGCGCGCGGCTACAGCATCGAGCTGAGCGGCCCGTGGCCGGCGTATCGGTTCTCGACGGTGAACGCGTCGTGACGGGTCCGCTCGCGGCGCTCCCGGATGAGGAGCTCACCGTGCTGGATCTTGCGGATCGGCTCCTCAACCGCGGCGTCGTGATCACCGGGGAGGCGACCATCTCCGTGGCCGGCGTGGATCTCATCTACCTCGGCTTGAACGTGATCCTCGCCGCGACCGAGACGATCGCGCAGCGGCAGGCGCGCACGAAGTGACCCGCTACCTCGCGCACGCGATCACGCGGCGCGCGACGGGTGGTCCGGAGACCGGCCTCCGCGGTCAGCCCTTGGAGCAGATCACCGCCGGCGAGCTCGGGCTCTGGGCCACACGCTGGGACGCCCCGCCGGCGCTCTCGCGCGACGACGCGTTCGCCCACCACGATCTCGTGGCCGTCCTCTGCGACGCCGGGGCCTGCCTCCCGGTCCGCTTTGGGACCTGGCTTGACGGCGAAGATTCCGCCCGCCGCTCGCTCGAGGCGGACCAGGAGCGCTTCGCGTCCGCCGTCGACCGGCTCGGCGATCGCCGCGAGGTCGCGGTCACCCTGCTGTGGCCCGACGCCTCGCTCGTGCGGCCGGGCCCGGCCTCGCCGGCCCAGGCCGAGCCCCGTTCAACGGACGCCCCGGGGCGTGCATTTCTGGGGCGCCGGCGGGCGCTCCATGCGGTCACCGACAACCGGCGCACGGAGGCCGATGCGTTCGCCGAGCGACTGCGGACCGAGCTGGCGATCGACCAAGCGGACGTTCGGCAGGAAAGTTGCCCGAGCGCCGAGGTGGCGCTGTCCATGTCACTACTGGCCCGGCGGGACGAGGCCGACGCGCTGAAGGCCCGGGCGACGGCGGCCGTCGCCGCGCTCGGCGAGGTCCGCGGGGTGGTGAGCGGCCCGTGGCCGCCGTACAGCTTCACCGAGGACCTGCGTGGACGATGAGATCGGTGAGCTCCGGCGCGAGCTGGAGCGGATCCGAGGCCTCCTGCCGGATCGGATCAACGTCGATCCGGAGGGCGTCGAGCAGGGGCTGGCGAAGCTGGTCCTGACGCTCGTCGAGTTCCTGCGGCAGCTGCTCGAACGCCAGGCGATCAGACGGATGGATGGAGGGACCCTCAGCGATGACGAGATCGAACGGGTCGGGCTCGCGCTGATGCGGCTCGAAGGCAAGGTCCGCGAGATAGCGGAGACCTTCGGACTGGATCCCGACGACCTGAACCTCGGCCTCGGTCCGATCGGAAAGCTATTGTGAGCCGCCAATGAGCATGAGCGGACGCGGTTCGATGCCCGCGTCGTCCACGAGCATCATCGACATCCTCGACCGGGTCCTGGACAAGGGCCTCGTTGTCGCCGGTGATATCAGCATCTCCCTCGCGAACGTCGAGCTGCTCACGATCCGTATCCGCCTCCTCGTGTGCTCGATCGACAAGGCCGAGCAGATCGGGCTGAACTGGTGGCGGTACGACCGTAACCTCGTCGCGCCCGGAGCCGGCGCCAACGCGATGGGCGGCGGTGATCAGTCGAGTGACGTCCGGCGTCTGGAACAACGGATCTCTGAACTGGAACGCACCCTGAAGCAGTCGACCTCGAAACGCTAGGAGAACGAAATGCCAGTTGAACGCGCCGCCGGTGGAAGCAGCCTCATCGATGTCCTCGATCGGATCCTCGACAAGGGCATCGTCATCGACGCCTGGATCCGCGTCTCGCTCGTCGGCATCGACCTGATCACCGTGGAGGCCCGCGTCGTCGTCGCGTCCATCGACACGTACCTCCGCTACGCCGAGGCTCTCGGCATCACGTCGACCATCGCACGGCCGGCGATGGGGCCAGGCACCGGTGGAGTGGTCGGTTCGGGCGGAATGTCAGGGACCCCGACGTCGAGCCCCGCCGGCGCCGCGGAACGTCGTTAGCCGATCGGTGACCGGCTGATGGCCGGAGCGACGGAGCGCGCTGCGCTCGACGAGGTCGCCGCGCTTCCACGGGAGCTGCTGCACGGGAGCGATCCCGAGGCCGCGCTCCTGTCGGTGCTCGACGGGCTCGCGCGCGCGTTCGGCTACGAGCGCTCACTCGTCGCGCTGTCGGATGATCGCGCGCGCGTCATTCGCGGCCGATTCGGGCGTGGGATCACCGATGAGATCGCCGAAGCGTTCCAGGTGCCGCTGGCGAACCTCCAGGACCCGTCGGTCGTCGCGTTCCACACCGGCGTGCCGCAGCGCGTCGACGACGTCCGGTCGGACGACCGCATCACGCCGAGCTCGCGCGAGATCCTGACCGAGCTCGGCTTCGAGGCGTTCGTCGTAGCGGCGCTGCGCGGCTCGGGTTCGCCCCCCATCGGCGTGGTCCTCCTGTCGAAGGGCGCACCCGCCAGCGACGCCGACGTGCAGGACCTCGTGCCGTTCGCCAGCCAAGCCGGCAGCATCCTCGCGCAGGCGCGCGACGTCGTCGAGCTGCGGCAGGGCGGCGAGGCGCACGCCGTCGAGAAGGAATGGCTCTGGTGGATGGTCAACGCGTTCGCCGACCCGGTGGTCGTGACCGACGATCAGAACGAGCTGGTGCTCGCGAACCACAGCGCTGACCTCCTCTTCAAGAAAGGCAAAGATGACAGCGCCGGCAAGGCCCACGCGATCTCGATGAACAATTTCCTGTTCACCGCGGGCCTCTCGACGTGGAACCTCCAAAGCGCGAGCGAGCGCACCCGTGAGCTGACCCTCGTTGACCCGATCGAGGGCGACGAGCTCATCTTCGAAGTGATCACGTCGCCGGCCACGAACTACCGGATCGGCGCGAGAGGCACCGTCTCGGTGCTGAAGAACGTCACCGACCTGCGGCACGTGACGCAGGAGCTCTCCGCGAACATCCAGCGGCTCCAGTCGGCCGACCAGGAGATCCGCATGGAGCGCGACCGCCTCGACCTCGTTCTCCGAAACGTGCCCAACCCGATCATCGTGGTCGACAACATGAACGAGATCGTCAGCATGAACGCGGCGGCCGAGCGGCTGTTCAAGCCGCCGCGCGACCCGCTCATCCAGTCGCGCCGAGCGCAGGTGGCGATGCGCAACGACGCGAAGTTCACCTCGTTCCTCGCCCAGCTGTCGCTCGACCCCGCGCCCCGTCGCAGCGGCGAGCTGCGATTGACCGACGTCGATACCGGCGAAGTGCTCGAGATGCAGGTCAACGCCAACGAAGTGCGAGACCCGGTCGGGGCGACGGTCGCGACCGTCTCGGTCATGCAGGACGTCGGGCGGCTGCGCGAGCTCGAGCGGCGCCGGCTCGAGCAGGCGCTCTTCGATTCCGAGAAGCTTGCCGCGACCGGGCGGCTCGCTGCGTCGATCGCGCACGAGATCAACAACCCGCTCGAGGCGATCCAGAACGCCCTGTACCTGTTGGTGAAGCGGATCCCCGAGGACGATCCGAACGCGAAGTTCCTGGCCATCGCGATGAAGGAGACCGAGCGGATGAGCCGGATCCTCCGGCAGATGCTCGGCTTCTACCGGCCGGCCGCGAATCTCGCGCTCACGGACCTGAACGCGCTGATCGAGGAAGCCGAGGCGCTCGTCGCGAAGCGGCTGCGCGAGCGCAACGTGAAGGTGGAGAAGCAGCTCCAGCCGGACCTGGCGAAGGTCATGGCGTCGTCCGACCAGATCAAGCAGGTGATCCTCAACCTCGTACTGAACGCGGCCGAGGCGATGCCGAACGGCGGCATCATCACCGTGTCGACCGAGTCGCACCGCGACGCCGGGTCGGGCTTCATTCGGACGGATGCCGTCCGGGTGCAGGTCGCGGACACCGGACCGGGGATCGCCGAGGAATATCTGCCGCACATCTTCGAGCCGTTCTTCTCGACCAAAGGCGGGAAGGGCACGGGGCTCGGGCTCTGGGTGAGCCTCGGCATCGCGCAGAGCCACGGCGGCCGGCTGCAAGTTCGCAATCGGCCGGGCGGCGGGACCGTGTTCAGCATGACCCTGCCCATCGGAGGTCCGCCTGCCGATGCCGTCTAGGGTGCTGATCGTCGACGACGAGGAGAGCGTCACCATCACGATGGCCGCGATCCTGGAGATGGATGGCTATAGCGTCGCGACAGCGCTGCGCGGCGTTGACGCGCTCGTCCATATCGAGAGAGAGGAATTCGATCTCGTCCTGACGGACCTGCGCCTCGACGACTTCGACGGGATGGACGTGCTCGCCGCGGCCCGCCGGAGGTCGACCGAGACGGTCGGGATCGTGCTGACCGGCTACGCGTCGCTGGAGTCAGCAGTCAAGGCCCTCCGCGAAGGCGCCTATGACTACATGCTCAAGCCGGCGGATGTCGAAGAGCTGCGCGCGACGGTCGCGCGCGGGCTCGAGCGGCGGAGGCTCGGGGCGCAGCTACGCGAGCGCGTAGCGGAGCTCGAGGCCGCGAACCGGACGATCATCGAGCTCAACGAAGGCCTGCAAGACCGGGTCGCGCAGGCCACGGCAGACCTGCAGGCACGCGTCCGGGAGCTCGATGAGGCGCGGCAGGAGCTCCAGACGAACTACGAGAAGCTGCAGGAGCTGGACAAGCTCAAATCCCAGTTCCTCTCGATCGCCTCGCACGAGCTCAAGACGCCGATCACCGCAATGTCCGGGTTCGTGCAGATCGCGGTGCGCCGCATCAAGCGGCGCCTCGGCGCGGGCCGGCCCGATGAGGCCGCCTGGAAGAGGGAAGAGGAAACGCTGCTCGAGCAGCTCGAGGTCGTCCAGCGCCAGACGACGAAGCTCGCGCGGCTCGTGGACGAGCTGCTCGATGTGTCGCGGATCGAGTCGGGCCGGCTCGAGCTTCGGCTGGCGGACGTGGACCTCCCGGAGCTCGTCGCCGAGGTCTTGCGACGCCATCAGCTCATGGCGACGAAGCACGAGCTCCGGCTGCAATACGACTCCGACCAGAAGCTGGGGGTCCGCGGCGATCGCGATCACCTCGAGCAGGTGCTGAACAATCTCGTCGGCAACGCGATGAAGTACTCGCCGGAGGGCGGCGCGATCAACGTGACCGTGACCCGCGCGGGCGAGCGCGAGGTCGAGTGCTCCGTGGGCGACCACGGGATCGGGATCCGTCCGGCCGAGCTCGCGCGGGTGTTCGGCCTGTTCTATCGATCGCCGGACCGCCTGGCGCGCGACGTCGGCGGCATGGGACTCGGGCTGTTCATCACGAAGGAGATCGTGGATCGTCACGAGGGCCGCATCTGGGCCGACAGCGAAGTGGGAAAGGGCACCACGTTCCACGTCGCCCTGCCGGCGAGCGTGGCCGCGGCGGTGGGGCGCGTAGCGTCCTAGGTTACTGACGGTCGGGGTGCCGGGATTTGAACCCGGGATCTTCAGTCCCCCAGACTGATGCCTTGAACCGGGCTAGGCCACACCCCGGACGTACGTGGCGGCGAGGTCAGTGTAGCGGCGATGGCGGTACGCGATCCGATGAACGCGGCGAAGCTGAAGCGACTGCACACGCGGATCCGCGCGTGCACTAAGTGCGTCGCCGCGGGTTACCTCGAACACGCCGCGCCGGTCGTCGCCGGCGACATCACCGATCGCGTGATGATCGTCGGCCAGGCGCCCGGCATCGTCGAGCTCACGACGCGCACCCCGTTCAGCGGCCGTGCCGGTGCCGAGCTACGCCGCTGGCTCGCGCGCGCAGGGATCTTGGAGGATGACCTGCCGTACCGCACGTCGATCACGAAGTGCTTCCCGGGAAAGGCGCCGGCGGGCGTCGGCGATCGGCGACCATCGCCGCCGGAGATCGCGCTCTGCGCTCCGTGGCTCGAGGCCGAGCTCGCGCTCGTGCGGCCCAAGATCATTCTGCTCGTCGGCGCGCTTGCCATCGGTCGTCTTTGGGGGCCGGGGGCGCTGGGCGATGTCGTCGGCCGCTCGAAGCGCAGCCCGCTCCTGAACGACGCGCTCCTCATCCCGCTGCCGCACCCGAGCGGGGCCTCGCGGTGGCTGAACGATCCGGCGAACCGCGATCGCCTCGATCGTGCCCTCCGGCTCCTCGGCCGGGCGTGGCGGGCCTTGTCCCCGATTGACCCTGCAGGTAGAGTGCGCTCACGCAGGTGATGCTCATAGCAGCAATCTCCGCAGGAGGTGCAGTGACCGCAGCGTCGGCCCGGGAAGAGCAAGACGAGTTTCTGACGACCGCCGAGGTGGCCAAGCGCCTGCGTGTCCACCCCACGACCATCTTGCGCCGCCTCGGCGCAGTGGACGACGCGGACCCGGAGCGGATCCCCGCAGTCCGGGTCGGTCGGGTCTGGCGCATCCCGCGCCGCGAATTCGAGGAATGGCTCGCTCGCTCCAGCCAGGCCGGTCGCATGACCGGGCGGCAGCGACGGCTGTTCTGAGCGCTGGACGCGCCGATCATTTTTCGAGGAAGGGAGGTGACCTAAATGCCCGCAAAGAAGAAGGCTGCCAAGAAGTCCGCCAAGAAGAAGGCGAAGAAGAAGTAGCTCTGACCTCGTGACGGCGGCGCCGCGGGCGGGCGGCGCTGGCCGAACTTTCGTACTGGCCCTTCTGTCAGGACGGGTAACGATCCGATAACGGCGTGCGTCCGGGCCTCGTTGGGTTTGTGGATGAGGAAGCCAGTCTCCTTCTCGGCGCTTGCCCTGCTCCTGACGCTGTCGAGCATGAGCCTGAACGCCCGCTCGGCGAACGCCCTCTCGTCGATCAGCGCAACGCAGGCCGCGGTCCAAGCGGACATGCTGCAGACCCTCAATGACCATCGCTACGCGGTCGGGGCGCCGACGATCGGCGCGGACGCGCGTGTGAACGCCGCCGCGCAGAACCACGCGAACTACAGCTCAGCGAACGGCTACATGGGCCACTACGAGACGAGCGGCCTCCCGTACTACACCGGAAACGCGCCGCGCGATCGGCTTGTCGCCGCCGGCTGGTCGACCTCCTTCGTCAGCGAGGTCGCGACCGGTGGCGGGAGCGGGATCGCCGGCGTGAACCAGCTCTGGGACGCGCCGTACCACCGGCTCGGGATGCTGCACCCGAACTCGGTATCGGCCGGCTGGGGCTACTCGGTCGTCGGGAGCCGTGGATCCACCGTCGGCGACTTCGTCTACGACTTCAGCCAGCGTCCGGTGAACTACGTGCGGTCGCCCGCGGCGGGCCAGTCGGCGATCCCGACGAGCTGGAGCGGCCAGGAATCGCCCAACCCGCTTCCGGCCGGCGTGTCCGGACCCGTCGGGTACCCGATCATGGTCGTGTACTCCGCGGGTCAGAGCGTCACGATGCGCTCGGCCGAGGTCGTCGCGCCGGGTGGCGCGCGGCTGCCGATCTACTACGCGCCGCAACAGTTCGAGTACGACTACCAGGTCATCATCCCCCAGAAGCCGCTCGCGGCCGGAACGACCTACCACGTGCGCTTCGACATCGACGTGAACAGCGTGATGACGACCAACGAGTGGGACTTCACGACGGCGGGCGGGTCGGTGACCCCGCCGCCGTCGACGCCGAGCTTCCACGCCGCATTCCAGGGCGAGAGCGCGTGGCCGACACTCGCCGCGGGCACCTCGACCTCGCTCACCGTGCGGTTCCAGAACACCGGCACCGCCACGTGGCAGACGGGCGTCGCGGGGACGCAGGCGAACCTCGGGCTGAACGGCGATACGGTCGCGTTCGCCAATCTCGGCATGAATGACGGCTGGCTCTCCGCGAATCGTCTCGCGACGACTACCGAGAGCTCCGTCGCGCCAGGGCAGACCGGCACATTCACGTTCAACGTGCGTGCGCCCTCGACGCCCGGCACGTATCGCCTCCCGCTCCGTCCGGTGATCGACGGGGTCACCTGGATGGAGGACTCGGGTGTGTTCATGGTCATCCTGAGCACCACCAGCTTCCACAGCCACTGGGCCTCGCAGTCGGCGTATCCGACGCTCAGGGCTGGTCAGACGAGCGCGCCGCTCACGATCTCCTTCACCAACACCGGCTCGAGCCCATGGGTGAAGGGCGTCCTCGGGCAAGAAGCGCGTCTCGGCGTCAACCTGGACGACGTCACCTGGGCCGCACTCGGCGTGAACTGGCCGTTCCAGAGCCGCGTCGCCGTGCAGTCGGAGGCGACGGTGGCCTCGGGTCAGGCGGGGACGTTCACCTTCCAGGTGAAGGCGCCCGCGAACCCCGGCGTGTACTCCATCCACTTGCGGCCGGTCATCGACGGCAGAACCTGGATGGAAGATGACGGTGTCTTTCTCATCATCACCGTCACGCCCTAGTCGCTGAAGAGGACCTCGTAGAGCTCGCGGCAGCGCGGGCA